>NZ_JBRERY010000026.1:0-19508 GCF_052907225.1 Brevundimonas sp. RM1 | reverse complement strand
GCATTGATGAGTCCTCCCAAGAGGGTTCGTCATTCTTGCCCCACCGGAGGGGCTTCGTCGGCTTATGGTCAGGTGTCCTCGCCTATTCGCGCTGATGTCGGCGACGCGCCAGAAGGAGACATCGGCCTTCACTCCGACACTTGACCTTCATCGTCGTAGCGCGGCGAGGCATACCGACCCGCCGCGTCGTTTCCGTCCGTAGGGGCGCGCCCTCATCTTTGATTCAAGGCTTGATTGTTGCGACCTTCACAGTTCAACAAGTGACCATGCTTTCCTCGCAGGTGAAATCGCGGTTTCAGACGTGCTTCGTCTCTGGTTTGACAGGGCCCGAGACGACTAGCTTGACGGATATGCTCATGGCGCGGGGCATAGCCGTAACCTCCGCACATTCGCCGAATGTCGGGTCAGCCATCACGCAGGAGATCCTGAAACTCATCGCCGCGTCGGATTTCATAGCCACGGTCCTAGGCGAAAAAGGCCGCGACTCGATAATGTATGAGCTCGGCGTAGCGCGGAGCCTCGGCAAAGCGGCGTTTGTCGTTCTCACTGAGGGCGCTGCACCGATCGACATTTCTGGTGCCTACCTTCGAGCGGTTGAGGACCACCAGGTGGCGGATGCCGGCGACGATCTCGACCGGTTTTTGCGCAATGCTAAGGCACCCCAGATAATCGCGGTCGATGTGCCCGAGGCGAATGATCGGACCGATTATGTGCTTGAGCCTGCCTTCTGGCTAAATGGGCAAGCGCTCGGATTTCCAGTGCAGTTCGATCTGGTCCTGAAACATCTCCGGCAGGATATGCGCGACGATTGGTATTTCGACTGCCTTCAGTACGACGACATTTTCAAGGACCCGGCCGAGGCGAAGCGGATCATTATCGCGCTTCTGCAGGAATGGAACGGTGAGTATCGGGGCACCCGCAGCGTCGTGCGCAACATTCCAAAGAAAGGATACGGAGAACGTTATGGCCTCGAGACCGATTTTTTCGATCGTTTCGTCTATCAGGCCATCTGCAGCTTTTTGATCCCGTTCTACGACCCACTGCTTGGGCACCGGGTGCTAAGCTACCGCTACGAGCCGACTCCCCTCGATCCGAAGTATCTGTTCAAGAACAAAATCGATCGCTGGTTCACGTTCGAAGGCGTCACGCTGACATTCCGCAGGTCGGGGCGGCATCTGCTGGTTACTGATCTAAGCAACTTTTTCGAAAACATTTCGCGAGCGCAAATCATCAAAGCGCTTGAGCATTCAGTTTCCGACCTCGCGGCGACCGGACCGGAAAAGCTGCAGATCCGCAACGCGATCGCCACCCTCGACCGGCTGCTCACGCAATGGACGTTCAGCCGCGACCATGGGCTGCCACAGAACCGCGACGCATCCGCCTTCCTCTCGAACATCCTACTGGCGCGCGTCGATAAAGAGATGACGTCAAAGGGGTACGACTATTATCGCTACGTCGACGACATCCGCATCATCGCCGATTCCGAGTTGCACGCCCGGCGCGCCCTGCAGGATCTCATCCGGCAGCTGCGCACGGTTGGTCTCAATATCAACGCCAACAAGACTGAGATTCTGGCACCAGACGTCTCGAACGATAAAGTGGCAGAGTACTTCCCATCACAGGACAGCTCCACCATCGCGATCAACCAGATGTGGCAGTCCCGCAGCCGACGCATCGTGACCAGGTCGGTGACATACATCTTCGAGATCCTGAGCCAATGCATCGAGAAGGGAAACTCGCAGACGCGGACCTTCCGCTTCGCGGTGAACCGGGTGGCTAAGATCGTGGATTCCGGGCTCTTTGACGTGGGCGACGCGCTGTCAGTCAACCTCCTCGACGCTCTTTCTCGCTCGCTGTCTGAGCACGCCGTCACAACTGACCAGTACTGCCGACTGATCGCCACGCTGGATCGCGGCGGCCGGTGCCTGCCGGCCTTAGAGGCTTTCCTTCTATCGGAGGACGGGGCCATCCACGAATGGCAGAACTATAACATCTGGATGCTGCTTGCGGTGCGGCGACATCGGTCGGACGATCTCGTGGCGCTGGCGGACCGGAAACTACGAGAGGACATGAAGTCGGGCGAAGCAGCGGCTATCTTAATCTGGCTCCGCTGCGTCGACGAGAAGGCCCTGATCGAGAAGTGCCTGCACGAGTTCGCGACGCTTCCCTACCAGAACGCCCGCTATCTCCTGATCGCCTCATCGGTGCTGGACGAAGAGGCGCGGCGTCCGCTCTACGGCCGTATCCCCGTCGGCCTGAAGGGAACGGGGGGAAGGGCGGAGCGCCACTGCAACGAGGACGGCCTACCATTTGCCGTGCGAGAGAGCACCGATCTGCTGAACCTCGTCGATGAGGTCAGCGGCTATGATTGACCAGCCCTCCAGGCTGTTGCTTTTCATGAAGGACTTCACCGGAAGAGGAGCAGACTCTTTTTACTGGTTCCAAGACGGGCACCTCCAGGAAACCGAAGCCAATAGCGTCGTCGAGTTTCCGGGTATCGTAATATGCCACGACTTCTGGATGATCCGCGACGCATTGTTCGACAGGACTGGCACGCTGCCTGGCAAGATCATCGACGTCGATGAGTTCCGCATATCGATCAGCGGAATACCCGAGGACCGCCTCGCCCGGGAGAAGCGCGACGTCACAACGCAGATCGGGCAGTACGGGGCAGAGCAGGAGGTCCGTAACACATACCAGAAGATGTTCAACAAGGGTGTCCCGTTTGACGCGGCAGTCGTCGCCAAGGCCGCAGCGGCGATCTCGGCGATGTACGCCGATCTCTGCGCGCAGGCGTCCGCCAACGGCGAATTCGATCGCTTCTTCTCCGTCGAAGTTCCTGCCTACCGATTGCTCCAGCTATCAATGTCGTCCGGTGTTTTGATCGACACGTCGGGCCTGTCGAACAAGCGGGCTCAAGCGGAACACGACTATTTCCTGCTGCTGAAAGATTATTCAGCGAAGCACGACATGCCGCTAGAGACGCCGACCAGGCGCGCGATCGAGGCCAAGCTACTTAAGGAAGGCTTCGTGCTGGACGAGGTGTCCGTCGAATACCTCCTCGAGTTCGTGCCGCATGAGCGCGATTTTGGCAGCGACACAATGGCGCTCCTTGCTCTAGACACCGCGCGGAGAGTGCTGGGCTCGCTGACCTTGTCCACCGACAACGTGCGCCCGGTCGTGGACGTGTTCGGGTCGCGCACCTCGCGCGTGCAACTGCGCAGTCCCAGTCTCCAAAACATACCGAAACAATATCGATCGATCATCACAGCGCGAGATGATGCCCAACTCGGTTACGTCGACTTCGACCAGTTCGAGGTCGGGATCATGGCAGCTCTGTCCGGCGATGAGGAGCTCAAGCGGCTCTATTCGGCGGGCGACATGTACGAGCTCTTTGCGACTACGCACCTAGGTCTTGTCGGCAATCGGAAAGCCGCCAAGCAGTTGTTCCTGTCCTATGCTTACGGGATGAGCCGCAAAGCCCTTGTGGACGCCGCCGTCGCGCTCGGCGTTGATAGGCAGAAGGCAAGGGAAGCGTTCCGGCTCTTCCAACGTTACGAGCTGTGGAAGAAGGAGGTTTGCTCCGAGTTTCAGCGCACCGGCCGGGTCGCTACCGTCATGGGCAACCACTACCGGCGAACCGGCGGAGGTCAGCTCACCGGCAAAGAGCAACGTTCGGCCGTCAGCCAAGTAGTCCAAGGGACGGCATCCTTAATTTTCAAGCGCGCGCTCTTGGCTGTCGCTGAGGCGGACGACATTAAGGTCGTTTTGCCAATGCACGACGCGCTGCTGTTTGAACACAAGCTCGCAGAAACGCCACAAAGGGTCGTCTGCATTTTTCAGGACGTCATGACCGATGTGCTCGGCGCGCGCGTTACCGGAAAGGCATCGATCAGCGACTTTGCGGATCGTGAGCGAACCGTTTTCGCTCCGGACAACAGCTCGCTCTAACCAACGAGTCACGATTATGCTCTGGTTGAGATTGCGCTCGAATGCGCACGGTGCGGTGCAGCCCGAGCCGAGCACTTGGGGCCATGCCTTCTTTCAAGCGCTGGCGAAAAAGCCTAGACTGCCTTGAGTTTGGCCTTGGCGAGAAGGGTCGACGCCTTAGCGGACGTCGCCAATGACCGCGTAGAGTCAAAGAATGTACTTGGCCTTACAGTGACGTAGGTGATTTGGCGGGCAGGCTGTCAGCAAGGATCGCTTACCCCAACGTCAGACATCAGGGGGTGCCGCGCGAACTATCCGCGCCAAGGCTTCCGCCAGATAGGCCTGAACGACGGTACGCTCGATGCTGAGTTGTTGGCCGATCTCTTCAAAGGACAGTCCCGCCATCCGGTGCAGCAGGAACACGTCCCGCAGATCGGCCGGGAGTTGCAGGATCGCCTTGGCTAGGGCGCGCTTCTGATCAGCGGCAGCCGAGCGCCTTAAAATGCGTCGTGGTGAGGCCTTCTGGCGGTGCATGTGTCTGCCTGCCCGTTGTCATCCATTGCGGCCGCAACAGCCGATAGGAGGGCGCTGACCACTTTGTCTGCGGCTTCCGGCGTCATCAGGAGCACGGGCTTGCCCTGCCCAAAGGACAACGCCCCCGAAGCATAGAGCGGGCTGAGCGCGGCGATCAGTTGAGGAAGTCCGTCCGGCAGATGGCGCAGGCCTGCCATACGAGCGCACCTCAGCGCCCTATTCAGATCATGCCGCAGGTGAATGCGGTTCCAGTCGTCCGTAATCCCGCGCTGGAGGAGATAGGCCTTCAGGGCCAGTTCAATGGCGATGGCCAGAAAGTAGGCGCGAGATCCATCAATCTCCGAGTTTGCTGTTTGCGCCATTTCCCTGAAAGCCCTGGCATTCCCCGCAAGCGCTTGGGCCAAACGTCGATCAGGGTCCCGACGAGCGCGGGTCATGACCCAGGCTTCAAACGTGAGAGATCGCGGGCGGCCCACATCTTCATCTCGCCAACGCCATTCGGGCCTATCGCAATCCAATGCACGGCCGTTGGGTCGCCGCACTCCTGATGAGGGGCAAGGTCGTCGGCGTGCTTGAAGTCTCGCGCACGATCGGACACGCCAGCCAGTTCATCTCCGGCGACCGATGGGCGGAGAAGGAGAACGATCCCACTTCGCGTGGCAAGTGGTTGTACGCCGTCCAGGCGACGCGGGCCTGGCGAATCGTGCCGGAGGACTGGCGACGCGTGGAGGATCTTTTCTCAGACGCGTACGCGAGTGCACACCCTGAATTTATCGGCTCCAGCGGCGTGGCGGTGAACACGATCGAAGCCGATCGTCTGCTTGAGATGGATGTCTATGAGGTCCCAGTCTACGGCCAAGTTCAGCCGGTCGACACCACCATCAGCACGCTTGAGACAGCGCTCGCACCGAGCCGTGCGATCCCGCCGGGCACCGCGCCTTATATTGTGGGCGAGACCGACGGTCCGAAGCATCTCTACATCCTGAAGCTCGAGGGCGACATAGCCGCCTACCTCGGTCGCTCAGCTCAAAGCGTGGAAGACAAGCTGATCATAAAGGTCGGTTTTTCCAAGAGTCCTCTGACGCGACGCGATCAGATCCAAAGCGCCTATCCTCGGGGTGCGTTCCGATGGACGGTGATGCGCCCGACTGATCTCTCACTACCTGCCCCCTACTCCAACGCACGGGTGGCAATCGTCGGCGAAGACGCCATGAAGGCCCGCCTTGTCGACGAGAAGGCTGAAGTTTTAGGCGGGGAGTTTTTCCTCGCTGAAGAGTGGTTGGCGCATCACACCTGGACTGCAGGCCGTGTCGCCGCGGAAGAAGCGGAACGTGTCGCGTCATCTGGGGCGGCCTAAAACGGTGCAACGGAGCCCCGCGCTAGCTGGTGCGGCATTTCTTTGAATCAGAGCTTTGGGCATGGGCATCGTTCGCCTGGGAGGTAACGGCGAGATCGACGTCATCGATCCAGGTACGCCAAAGGAACAGACTTTGGTTGCTGAAAGCCGTTGCCCGATTGGCTGCTCGCCAGGATTGTGCCCACGCCCTTGATGAAGCTCGCAGCACCTCTGCTGGCGTCAGCGACGCCGGCGACGACGATTGACCGGCGGCTCTCGCAGACGTGATCCAATCGCCCTCCCCGCCTGGATTGCGCGCCGAGCGCTTCCACGTGGCTTCCACGGTCGGATTGGGAGCGTCGGGTTTCGGGCAGCAAAAAGCCGCTAGACGATTGATCTAGCGGCTTATTTGTTTGGGTGCGGGAGCAGGATTTGGACGATACCTCACAGTCGCCCTTCACTTTCTCGCTTAACCGCTGATCACATCGTCCGCCGTCCATTAAGAAGTAGAAGCCCCGCGTCAGGGCGTCGTCCACCTCGGCCTGGCTATGGACGATGAAGCTGACCGGCTTGCGCAAGCGCTCGCCCGACGACAGCTCGGCCAGCAGGTCGTAGTCGCTGAAAATAGCGCCCGACCGGGTCCTCGACCCAGTCGCCCCGGGCGTAGCTGCCGTACAGGATGATGCGGAGGATTTGCCCGTTCTTCAGGTGCTCGGCCCAGCGGGTCGAACGTTCCTCGTCGAAGCCCGCCGTCAGCACCTCCACCACGAACGCCAGTTCGGCGCGCTTACCGGTCGGGAGATGATCGAGGGTGCGGGGCATACGTCCGGTCTGACGGCCACCGCGGGCTTTGGCAACCCGCCGCTCCTCGTGCGCCGCCCGCTTGGTTTCCCGCCTGATGACCATGCCGGATTCTCACCGATCCGACCGCCACGGACAAGGTTCGGAAGGCACCGCAAGTCGTCAGGGCGTCAAAAACCGATTGCGAAGCAAGAGGTTACGACACCGCTTTTATCTTGCCCTCTTAATCGGGGACATTCCGGGACGCGTTTCCATGATGGTCTCCTGATGGATATTGTATGCCCTTGATGGACGGACGGTAAGACGCGTCCGCCCCCGGCGAGATCGGGTCCGCGCGGCCTGCGGGGAGATCGGTCCGGACATCGAGTCCTGATGCGCCGTGCACTCTTCCGCGCTCATCGACGGCGGGGTCTCGACCGACTGGGCGGTTCTGGATCCGTCGCGGCGCATGTCGGCATCGGTCTCGCGGAGCAGCATCACAGGCACTCCGGCGTGGTCCGGATCGCGCCGGCCACAGGCAAGATATCGTGCTTCCCGCTTTCCTGGTCTGCATCAGTCCTCATCCGCCGGGGCGGATCTCCATCGCGGTCAGGCGGACCTGGCCGCAGGGTTGGGGTCAGGGCGCGACGTCATGCGTAGGCGCCCAGCAGTTTGCGCTCCTTGGCGGTCGCCCCGCCGTCGGCGACGCCGGTCTCAGCCGCATCGGTGTAGACGGTGCCGTCGCGCCACATGGCGTGCATGATCACGGCGAGCTTGCGGGCCACGGCGACGACCGCCTTCTTGTGGCAGCGTTTGGCGATGGTCTCGCCCCAGGTCTTGAGCGCGCTGCGCCCCTTGTAGCGGGTCAGCATCGCCGAGGCCGCCTCGTAGAGGGCGCGCCGGACGTCGGGATCGCCCGCCTTGCTGATGCGGCCCTGGATGTCGATCGACGTTCCCGACTGCCAGCGCTTGGAGGTCAGACCGAAGTAGGCGCCGACGTCGCGGGACCGTTTGAACCGCATCGGATCGCCGACCGCCGTGCGGAAGGTCAGGGCCGCGATCGGCCCCACGCCGGGGATGGCCATGAAGCGCCGGCACACCTCGTCCTGGGCCACGACCCGCACCGTGAGGGCGTGCAGCTTGAGGTACTGGGTCCACAGGGCCGCGCGCGCGATCAGCATGCAGTCCATCAGTTGGGCGGTCATAGGATCGTCGGCGCAGGCGTCGCGGACGGCCTTATCGAACGCGCCCCGCCCGACCTTAGCGAGCTTGACGCCGAAACTCTTGAGCGAGTGACGGATGCTGTTTTCCAGGTCGAGGAATTTGCGCTTCAGGTTGCGGCGCTGGATCAGCAGCAGCCGCAGCCGGTAGGCCGCCTCGGTCTTCACATGGGCGGTCCTGTACCAGCCGGTGCGCATCAGATGGGCCAGCCCCAGGGCGTCCGTCGCGTCGGTCTTGTTGCGCTGGGCCGACAGCGCCGCCCGCACATGGCGGGTCTCCAGGCAGGTCGCCGGCACGCCCAGGTCTTTCAGCGCCGGCTGCAGCCACGGCGACAGCGCCCCGGCCTCGTGACCCGCCCGCCGCAGCGTGGCGCGCCACGGCGCCAGGGTCTGGGCGATGAGGTCCGGCTCGGTCGCCACCGTCGCCTCCAGCCGCACCTCGCCCTTCAGATCAACGACGCAGATCGCCGTTTCGGCCACGCCCACGTCCAGGCCCGCATAGTGTTCCGTAATCGTCCCTCTCCGCCGTTGAGCGGGTCGCGGCGGCGCGCCCGCAACGGCGACAACGCCGACGGACGGGACGGGGTGTCCGGGCGAGGGTTCAGACGGGAGGCGAGCCGGCCCGATTACACCGACACTTATAATCGGAATTCATTGGCGAACAATGATCGAGCTGTTACCGCCACTCCTTTATACATGCTGAAGCTTCGATGAAATTGCTCGCTTGGTTCAAGGCCTTTTCCGCTACTGCCTTCGAAAAACAGCCGGGCGAACCAGAACACCATTTATCCAACTTCAACGCCTCTCCACGCCACTGGTCTGGACGCGAGTAAAGACGCAACAACCAATTTCGATTTCCAACTAAGCTTACATCAACCGCCAACGCTCTCAGATTATCGATTGAAATATCTAAGCGCCTTTGCATCTCCACAGGAATAGCAGTTAACCAATAAACTCCTGGCAGATATCTAGAAAAATCACGCCCCACCCAAGCCTCATGGACTCCGTAATCCATTCTTCGCTCGATCCGGTTCCTATGAACTCGCTCTTCATGCTCGCATGCATATCCGAACATAATAGGAAGCTCGACCATAGAAGAGAAAATGGCATCGATTTCGCCAAAATTATCAGAAGACGCAAAAATATTTGCCGCACCAGAGTCCGAAACGCTCACATCGTAGAAGCACTCAGGCGACCATAGAAAAACACCGCTACCGCTACCGCTACCGCTACCAATCAATTCATTTACTTGATCAAAATCAGAAACTGGCAACCTCGGACCATCCTCTTCATTTGAAATGAAGATCGGACGCATACCGTCACCGCAAGCAAACAATACAGAAAGAGCGGCTGAAAGTTCAGAATGTGGCAGCGCAATTTCCATATCAATCATTACTGAGGACCTAAATCATCTCGACGAATTATTTCGTCATATCTACGCTGAGCCGGTGCAGTTACACGTGTGCGTGTACCTGTAACCAAGACGGATTGTCTACCTGACGCCGCAGCAGCGTCGGTCTGTATTCGAACTTGTCGCGTAGCACTCACCCGAGCGGTATCCTTAATTTCGACCGATGCCGCACGAGTCAACGCGTCTGGGATAGACCGCCCCTCCGCAGTTGCGACTGCCTGAGTATTACGGCTCAACCCCATGCTCCCTAGAACGCGCGCTTCGCTGGCCACGCCTCGCGCCATTGGTGATGCAGAAGCAGCGACATCCGCCGCAGCGCCAGCTCGGCCAATCCCTCCCGCAAGACCAGTGACGTTCGCGCCGCCACAACCTCCTGAAAGGCAGCCAACAGCGAGCTCCTGCGCGGCACCCACACCCCATTTCGCAAGGCTAACTACGCCTTCAACAAAACTTGCCGCCTGCGCCCTATTTTGCGCATCAGCCACACCCGGACCGAGATCGCGATGTCGCTGCTGGATCTCAAAGACGGTCTGCATCCCCGTCGGGTCGGTGTTGTTCACGGGATCGTTTGCGACATACCCATAGAGGTTAAGGTCATCCTCATAGCCGACGGGATCGGTCTGCAGGAACCGCCCCATTCCGGGGACGTAGGCCCGCGCCTTGTAGTGGTAGACCCGCACTTCCGGCAGGGCGATCTGGCCGGTGTAGCGGAAGCGCGGCCCTGGCCACGCGCCCGGCTCGCCATAGGGGCCGTATGCAAGGCGTGTCGTGCTGGCCCCCGAGACGGCGACGATGCTGCCGCGCTCATCCGCCATCAGGTGGCGCGCGTCGATCAGGCCCGCGCCTTCGTACCAGACGACGGGCTCGTCCACGCCCGACCCGTGGACGTAGCGGCGCAGCAGGGTCCCCGCCCCATCGTATTCCGCCACAAGACGGTCGCCGTCGTAGAGGAACTGCGTCGTCGCCGATCCTACCGTGGTCTGGCGCAGCCGCCCCAGCGGATCATAGGCCAGGCTCATGGCCGAGGCGTCCGTCGTCGCCGTCAGCCGGTTCTCCAGGTCATAGGCGAAGGTCCGCGAGCCCTCCGAGGTCAGATTGCCCCGCCCGTCATAGGTGGAGGCGACCCCGTCCACGCTGGCATAGCGGTTCAGGCCGTCAGGCAGATAGGGCCGCGTCACCGACGGCGCCGACCAGGCGTAGGCGTCGTTGCTCGCCGTCCGCTGCGACAGTTGCCGCGCCGGGGTGTAGGCGTAGCCGTAGGTCTGGTCATCCGCCGTACCCGGCAGATCGTGCGTCAGGGCGGTCAGACGCGAGGCGTTGTCATAGCCCCAGGTCGAGCTGCGACCGCCCGCCCGCGCCGCCGTGGTCCGCCGCCCCAGGGCGTCATAGCCGTAGTCGACCAGGGTGGTCGTTCCCGACTGCTGGATCAGATCCATGCGGTTCAGGGCGTCATAGGTGTAGGTCACATACTGGCTGTCCGGCCATGTGATCCGCGTACGGTTCGAAGCGGCGTCGTACTGGAACGCGAGGGCGCGCGAGGTCCCGATCGTGCTGGTCTCGCTCAGCAGCCGGCCTGCCGCATCATAGGCGTAGAGGATGCCCTGCCCCGAGGTCGAGACGAAGCGGCTGGACAGGCGTCGCCCGGCCAGGTCGTAGATCGAGTGCACGTCCGCCGCCGTCCCGCCCGGCAGATCCTTGAGCGTCTGGCGATCCAGCACGTCATAGGCGTAGGCGATGGTCTCGCCCGAGCGCAGCCTCAGGCTGGTGCGGTTGCCGTTGGCGTCGTAGCCGTAGCCCTCATAGTCAGGCGCCGTCCCGCCGCTGGCGCAGGTCAGGGCGCTCTCTGCCACTCCGCCCGTATTGGCGGCGTTCGCCCCTAGGGTCGTCACAGGGAAGTACAGGCGGCACAGGCGGTCGAAGCCGTCATAGACATAGGCGGAGCGGTTGTTGTTGGCGTCCCGCACGCTCGCCCGCTGACCGTTGAGGGTATAGGTGTAGCGCGCATAATCTTGCTGCAAGGGCGTGCCGTAGGCACGCATGACCCGCAGCAACTGGCCCGCCGCGTCGTATTCGTTGCGCGTGACCCGGCTGACGGGATCGGTGACCTGCAGCAACCGGTCCATCGCGTCATAGGCGTTGGTCGTGACGGCGCCGACGCCGTCCGTCACCGTCGCCACCTGGCCGGTGCGGCTGTAGGTGCGCGTCTCCTGGGTCAGCCAGGCGGTGACGTTGACGCCGGAGAAGGCCGTGCCGCCTTCCTTCTGGGTGACGCGCCCCAGGGCATCGTAAGTCGTCCGCTCTGCGGCCAGAAGCGCCGCGCTGGAACCGCCGCCGTGACGCCGCACCAGGGTCGGGCGCCGCATGGCGTCATAGCTGGTGCTGACGGCATTACCGCGCGGATCGGTCGTCACGGCCACGTCGCCCCAGGCGTCGGGCGTGAACTGTGTCGTCAGGTTCAGGGCCGGTTCGGCGCCGACCGCAGCGGCGCCGATCGTCGTCGATAGCCGGTCGCCCAGGCTGTTGTAGGCATGGGTCGTGCGCCGCCCTGTCGGATCGGTCTCGGAGACCGGCAGGCCGATACTGTTGTAGGTGAAGCTGTAGATCGGGCTCTGGCCGCCGACCGACGGACGGGTCGCCTTCGCCAGAAGCCCCGCGCCGACGCCCGAGGCATGGTAGGTGAAGCTGGTCGTGTTCCCGCGCGCGTCGGTCAGGCTGGCGGTCTGGTTCCAGGTCGGATCATAGGCCGCGCTGATCGTCAGCGGCGTCAGGCCCGAGCCGGACTTTGGGTTGCGGGTCAGCTGGACCAGGTTGTCGCGACGGTCATAGGCGAACTGGTCGAAGTCGCCCTCGGGATAGGTCCGGCGAGTGGCGCGATGGCGTCCGTCATAGGCGGCCGTCGTCTCGCGCGCGATCTCGTCGATGAAGCGGACCGGGTCGCCATCGGTGTCGTAATAGACGGTGAAGAGACCGCCCGCCGGGTCCTTGCGCTGGCCTCGAACACGCTCGGCGATAAAGAACTCATGCGGCGATCGAGCGCCCTGAAGCGCCTCGGCGTCCCAGGCTTGGCGCACGCGGCCGAGCGCGTCGTAGGCGTATTGCAGCGCCGGCTGCGTCGGATTGACCGGCTCATAGACCCGATAGATCTGTGCGAACGGACGCGGACGCTGGGTCGCCGAGCGCGCGACGGGCGCCGTGAACTCGAAAGTCCAGGCGGCTCCGGCGCTATCCGTGAGCTTCTTCGTAATGGGGCTCCATGCTGCTGTGCGGCCGCCGAGGCTGCCTGACAGATCGGTCGTGTAGAGGCTGCGTCCCAGGCTGGAGTTGATATAGCCGGACTCATGCATGTTCCGCGTGAAGGCCAGCGATGGGCCCTGCGGCCAGGTCCAGGACGACAGGGCGAAGCCGTAGACGCTGCCGCAACCGTCCCAGCTGTAGGTTAGTTTCCACGGATCAAACGTCATGACGTCCCCGGCGGCGTTGCGCAGGGTGAAGACGACATTCTGGAAATCCCAGCGCCGGGTGCTCGAAGGGAAGGTCGGCGACTGGCTGGGATTGGCCTGGGCCGACGCGGCGGTGGAGTACTTCCTCACCCTCCAGGAGATGGAGGACCATCCCCGCCGCCACGACATCGCCTACCGCAGCGCCTCGGGACAGTTGCAAGCGTCGCACGATCACATCCAGCGACGCCTGCGCCAGACTATTTCCACTCTAGGCCGGACCATGCTGGAGACGACGACCATCGACCCCGGCACGGCGCATGGCGGCGCCATCCTGGCGGAACAGATCGTCATCCCCGAGGGCATGGTCCGCGACATGGTCATCGAAGTGCGTTTCGGCGGCTTCCCGCACCGGTTCCGATTGAACCTGGCGCCGTCGGGAACTTACGCCCCGACGCCGGTCGACATCCCGGCCGTCCCCGCCCAAGTCACGCAGGAGCTGATGCGCACCCGCGAGACCTGGCACTGGACCGACGGCCCGCCGCCGTCGCCGGCGATCTTCAAGGGCATGCCGGTGATCGAGTAGTCCTAGGCCGCCGCCTCGATGCCTTCGTCCCTGCGATAGGCTCTGATGGAGATCGTGGAGACCAAATCCACCTCGGTGGTGTTGAACGGCAGATGCACAGTCGTCTCCCGTCGCCGCCGAATGACTTCAGGCGACGGGGGCGAAGCAGCAGCCCAAAGATATCCCGCCTGCTCCTTCCACCCGTACCGCGCCAACAGCCCTCGCTTCTGCATATAGTTCATGGCGTAACGAACACGCTCTGCCTGCGGCGATCGCTCAGAATAATCAGGGTCCTCACCCCACAATTCGGCCAAGCCGTCGATGAAGTCCTTCCTCGAGACGGGATGGGAGGCGTCGTCCAACATACGCGTCATCATTTCCAGAACAGCGTAACCGCCCTGCTCCAGGCGCATGTCGGACGGGAAAAGGTCGATCTCCAACTCAACCAGCACGGTCGCATGGTCCTGCATGCTTTCCGGACGAGAAGCATGCTGAACCACGCGACTGAGGTCGGCCAAACCCAGTGCACGGGTGAGGTTGCCCACAACGGTGATGCGGACCGGCCCAATGCCGCGTCCATCAGCGTTTTCCTCCTCGATGGGTGATATCGTCACGTTCTCGATAAGCGACCGAATGAGTTCGCGCGCTCGCGCCGCGTCCCGTTCATCAGAGGTCAGATTCGCCTGGAGATCGGCGACAACCGCCCGCATGCGGGCGATGATCGCCTCATCATCGAGAGGAAGATCGGCGCCCGCAGGTTCAGCCTTCAGCGCGCGCGCAACCATCGCGCGTTCACTTTCCACCTTAGCGAGTTCTTCCAGGATCACGTTGCGAACGACGTCCTGAAGGTCGCCCTTTCGCAGATCGCCTGTCAGGACCTGCTTGGCTTTCTCAAGGCCATCCAGTCGGGTCTGCAGTTCATTTCGCTTGGCGCCCCACTCCCCTTGGGCCAGTTCCAACTCACGGCGGTATTCTTCGACGAAGGGCTGGATAAAGCGGGGCTCAAGGAAATGAGACGCCAGCGCGCTGACCACCACGCCTTCGATCTCTTCGCGATCGACACGTCGGCGGTTGCTGCAATCATGGCGCTCCGCCCGGCCGACACAGCCCATCTTCACCTGAAGAACTTGGTACTTCGCGCCGCAGGCGCCACACCGGCACAACCCTGACAGGAGGTATTCAGCCTTGCGTTTGCTTTGGAAATCAGGCGTCTCATTCGCGCCCAGACGTTCCTGCACCGCATCAAAAAGATCATCGGGGATGATCCGCAAATCCGGAGCAGCGACGACAGTCCAATCGTGCCGCGCCCGCACCTGAGCCTTCTTCGTACCGGCGCGTCGGTTCCGCTTGATCTCCGTGCGCCCCCAGACCGTCTCCCCCTTGTAGAGCCGGTTACGCAGGATGCCTGTACCCTTGTGTTTGTTGCCGTAAAGAACACCAGGACGCCAAGGCCGTCCGCCGGGTCCCGGAACGCCCTCCTTCGTCAAGGCGCGGCAGATGTCTCTAATGCTCAGGTCCGCAGCAAAGTCACGGTAGATGCGGAGGATCACACCCGCTTCTGCTTCCACGATTTCGCGATGGCCGTTCTCTATCGATCCGTCCGGGCGGATGACGGGAACCTTGCGATAGCCATATGGAAGCCGCCCGGATTGACGCCCCTTCAGGACGGTTCCTTCCACTCCACGGCGGGACTTCAAACTCATGTTCCTGGCGTATTCGGCGTTCTGAAAGGCGCTGAACGTCGCCGCCATCTGCGTCACTTCGCCAGAACGAACGGTATGGATACCGATATCCAGGGCTTCGAGCTCTTCGATAACGGCATGAAGTCCCGACGCCTGTCGCGTTATCCGGTCCAGATCTTCGGTGACGACATACTCGTACTTGCCGCGTTCGGCGTCAGCCATGAGCGCCGCAAAACCCGGACGCCCCATGAAGGACTGGCCACTGCATTCAGGATCGGAGTAAGACGCCACCCAGATTCCGCCCTGTGCGCGCACATACTCTTCGCAAATCCTGAGCTGATCCTCGATCGACTCCTGGCGCTGGTGAATGGTGGAATATCGCGCATAGCCGACACACCGCTTGTTCTTCAGGGATCGAAGCGTCATGCCGCCGCCTCCTCGCCACCGGCGGCATGACGGCCCTCAAAGGCGCGTTCACACGCGAACCTTTGCGCGTCCAATCGCGCCAAAGCCAAGACGATGGGGATCAACTCATCACAGGGTTCGCCTGTCTGAAATTCCGCCTCGTGGCGCTCGAGACGCTGCTGTCGCAACAGCTCTTCGAACGAATGGGAGACCTGACGTTTCATCGGCTTCCCCCGCTACTACCGGCCCTGTCAGCCGGACCGGTCACGTAGGTGACGAAGGTGTCGATCTTCCCAGTCGCCATACGTTCGAAGCAGATGCCGACGCCGTCAAAGCCGGCCGCCTCAAGCTGAGACCGCAGTTCGTTAATCTGCGACAGGGACGTGGCCGTCGCTTGGAACCGTTTGACAACCGCGACCAACACTTCGTCGTTCGTGCGTGAAGGTCGCCTCTGCCCGACGCGGTGCCTCGAGAAACGGCCCCTCATTGCTGCGCCTCCGGCTGGACGCGGCGCATGTGGAAGCGGTCCGGATCATTCGGATCGGGCAGCATGATCATTTCGTAGACCACGCCGTCGCAGATCATCTGCGTGCGTACGCCGACCTCTTGGACGGGTTCTGCGGGCTCCTCAGCGGGGGAGATGGGATCTTCTTGCATTCTTTCGTATCCAATAGGGAGCGCCGCTCTCGCGCTCGGCGAGGCGACGACAGGTGGTTTTGATTTCGGAAGAGAACTGCGGCCTAGCAGCCGTGGTGGAGCGCGTTGATTTCGTCCGCGAGACGCACGGCGGTGATCGGCTCGTCGGTCACCAGCCAGATCAACTCGTCCCGGCTCTCGAGGTCGGTCTCGATCGCAACGAAGTCCGTCAGGTCGCCCCGCAGGTCTTCGATGTCCCCGATCATCTCCAGAGCGGTCGGGTTGTTTTCCAGGATGTCAGCGAAGATCGCTTGGTCAGAAACGTGCTTTTGCGCCATCGCTTGCGCAAGATCGCGGGTGACCGGCTTCACCAAATCGCAGCCTGCCGAAGCCCCCGCGGCGACCGCGAGTTCAACACCGCGCTCGCGAAAATTGCTGATCAACCAGAGCAGAAGATTGGTCGAGGACGTCAACGCCGCGAGTTCATCAACGATCACAACGTCCACCTTGGCGTTCAGGGCAGCATTGATCCCATAGGGATTATTAGGCCTGCGCTCTCCATCATCTTGAACGAAGCCGGCGAAATTCCAC
Source organism: Brevundimonas sp. RM1 (assembly GCF_052907225.1). Taxonomy (NCBI): domain Bacteria; kingdom Pseudomonadati; phylum Pseudomonadota; class Alphaproteobacteria; order Caulobacterales; family Caulobacteraceae; genus Brevundimonas; species Brevundimonas sp. RM1. The sequence goes on along the minus strand of NZ_JBRERY010000026.1, from coordinate 2,981 downwards.
GCCATCCTCTCGCAAAGTTGGAGACAGGCGATCGCCTGCTCATCCAAAGAGCGCGCGGCTTTTTCTGAAACAGAAGGAGCACGCAGATAGGCAATGGCGGTCTTTCGCAGACGCTCCGCACGGCACTTTTCGATGAATCCCGGGGAGAGTTCCATCGTCCCCCTTCCAACCAGCCAGAGGGTAATCCCTGCTTCAACCAGGGCTATCAGCGGCTCCACGCTATTCAGGACATCAGGCTGAAAATCGTTCAGGGCCCGAATGACCAAGACATCGTACGCGCCATCTCGAGCCGCTTCGACCAACGCCTCCAACGAAGCCGGCGCCGCCGCGGCGCCGGCACGGCCTTCTGCCTGGATGTTGACAGTCCTCCACCCCATCCGCGCGGCCTCATCGACCGACGCCTGGTAGCGCGGCTTAGGCGGACGGCAGTTCCGCCCCCTGCGCTTCGGATGAGGCATATACAGACAGGCCCGGGCCCCAGGCGGAGGTGTTTCGGTATTGGCAGTCTTACTGCTCATTCAATTTCTCTGTTTGCAGGCGCACGTCATCGGCTTCGCGCGGAGGCGCGAATGACGACGGGCCGGATTGTTGGGGTAGGAAGGCCGCGTTGAAGCGGCCGCAGGTCAGTCGCCGACGGTGAAAACCGCGCGCTGACGCGCCAGCCGCGCCAGGGCGCGGATCGTCGGCAGGAGGAGCGCAACGGCGGCGTCATAGGACGCCGTCGACGCGTCTTCGCCCCAGGGAGGGATCAGCGGCCGTGCCGGCCTGCGTCGGTCCGGCCGCGGCGACAGGCGGATGACGTTGGCGTCAGTCGTCATGGGCGAGCACCAGCTGGATGCGATGGCTGGGCACGAGCGCTTCGACGATCGCCGGATAGCCGTCCTCTTCGATGATGAGGTGGCCGACCAGGGCCCGCTCGCGACGCAACTGCTCGCTGACGGCGGACAGGTCCGCAGCCTCCAGACGCATCCGCAGCGCCTCGCCGCCCATCAACCGAACGAAATATTCTTTCTGATCAAGGGCATCGGCGTCCGCCGCGCCCCAATGGGCGACACGCATATGCACTCCCCGGGGTTGTTTGTTCCCGCAGAATGCGATAGCCAGACAGCAATGTCAAGTTACAGACATAACTCGCCCTATCCGCCCATATATGACGACACGACAGGCGGCGTCAACCGCTTTTTTGCAGAAAACTTCAAACGGGAAATCCCTTGGTCCTTCGCCCCAAGAAACGCGCCATCTACGGCCGCCATTCCTCCGACCTCCAGAACGCCCGATCGACCGCAGACCAGATCGCACTGCTGCGCGAGGCCAGCCGAGCTGAGGGCGTCACGGACGTCCTCGTGTTCAGTGATGAGGCCGTTTCCGGCAGCGCGATCACCAATCGACCAGGACTGCGCGCCCTCCTCGCTGCAGTGGAGCGCGGCGAAGTCAGCGACGTCATGACGGAGGGACTTGATCGACTTTCGCGCGACCAGGAGGACATCGCCGGCATCTTCAAACGCTTCGCCTACGCCGGCGTCGCGCTGAAGACCCTCGCCGAAGGCCCGATCGACAGGATTCACATCGGCCTCAAGGGCACGATGAACGAACTCTTCCTGCACGACCTGGCCGTGAAGACGCGTCGAGGCCTGACGGCACGGGTCAAGGCCGGCTTCTCGGGCGGCGGCCGCTGCTATGGGTATGACATCATCGGCAAGGGCGAACTGCAGCCCAACGCCCATCAGGTCGACGTGATCCGCTCGATCTTCGCGCGTTACGCGGATGGGGAATCGCCCCGCGCCATCGCCCATAGCCTGAACGCCGCAGGCGAGTCCGGGCCGCGCGGCGGGACATGGACGCCGTCGACCATCCATGGCGACCGCCGCACCGGTGACGGCATCCTGCACCAGGAGCTTTATATCGGCGTGCGGGTGTTCAATCGGCGTCGCTACCGCAAACACCCCGACACCGGACGCCGCTCATCAGTGCTGAATCCGCCGGAAGACTGGATCCGTCAGCCCGCTCCGGAACTGCGCATCATTGATGATGAGCTCTGGGCGCGGGTGCAGAGCCGCAAAGCGGAACTGTCCGCCCTGCCCGCCGCCCAGGGCCGCAAGCCGAAACGCCTCCTGTCAGGCCTGATGAAATGCAAGCGGTGCGGATTCAGCATGACCCTGAACGCCAGCAAGTATACCTGCAGCGGCCACCGCGAACGGGGGACCTGCTCCAACGGCAAGATCATCGCGGCCAAGACGGTGGAAGAGCGCGTCCTCACCGGCATCAAGACCCACCTGCTGTCACCCGAAGCGATCGCAGAGGCCGTCAGAGCGTTTCACGCCGCGGCGGAGACCGAGCGCCGCGCGCTCCAGGTCGAACGCGCCCCGCTGGAGCGCGAACTGGCGGAGATCGAGCGCAAGCTGAAGCGCGCGCAGACCATGTGCCTGGAGGGCGCGATCGAGACGGACGAACTGAAGACGATGAGCACGCCGCTGAAGACTCGCCGGAGCGTGATCCAGGCCCGACTGGCGGCCGACGCCGCCCCGTCGGTGATCCAGCTTCACCCCGGCGCGGCCGAGGCCTATCGGCGGCTCGCCGAGAATCTGCACCAGGCGATCGAGGGCGAGGACGGCGAAGAGGTGCGGACGGAGCTGCGCCAGCTGATCGACCGCGTGGACTTCATCCCGGCGGAGGGGCTGGGCAAGTTCCAACTGGAGGTGCACGGCAGCCTGGCGGCGCTGTTGGCGCTGGGTCAGGCCCAGAAAGCAGAAAACCCCACAGTCAGGGACTGTGGGGTATCACTGGGTGCGGGAGCAGGATTTGAACCTGCGACCTTCAGGTTATGAGCCTGACGAGCTACCGGGCTGCTCCATCCCGCGGCAAGGCGGTGCGTAAAGGAAGAAGGTTCGAGAAGTCATTCATGTGTGTCGGGTAGACCCGGCGGCGACCTACTCTCCCGCGCCTTAAGACGAAGTACCATCGGCTCTGGAGGTCTTAACGAC
>NZ_JBRERY010000025.1:0-23302 GCF_052907225.1 Brevundimonas sp. RM1 | reverse complement strand
GCGCTGTTGGCGCCGGTGCCGCCGTTGACCACGCGACGCCCGTTGATCAGCGTCAGGGTCCGGTTGATGCCCAGGCCGCGCAGGTTCACCTGCGCCGTGCCATAGCCGTTGCCCGTCCAGTAGGAGTTCGTCTGATTGCCCGCCGCGCCGGCCGACGCCGGAAGGCGCTGCAGCAGGGTCTCGACGTTGGTGATGCCGGTGCGCTCGATATCCTCGCCAGTCACGACCGTGGCGGGGCCGACCCCGCTGATGTCCTGACGTTTAATCCGGCTGCCGGTGACGACGATGTCGTCAACATTGGTCACATCGACTTCCTGAGCCGACGCCGCCCCGCCGTACATCGTCGCGGCGACAGCCGCCCCCGCCAACAAAAGCCTCTTTTTCATCGTCCCCATGCCTTCCCACTTAGGTATTCGCTCAGAACCTTTAGCTCCGACTGGGGCGGAACCTGTGCGGGAGGCGTCTTGAGCGTCAAGTCATGTATATACATATGACAGCTCAAAAATCGGTAATATTTATGCCGCATTAATGCAAAAGTGGGGTAAATTTACCCCAAATTTGACCAAGCTAATAACGACACCCCTCCCCGCCTTCGAAAGACGGGCTGGACATGACTATTTTCCGTTGCTTCAAATGATCATGCGATTTAAACATGACCGTAGATTATTTCGTTTTAATACTTGAGAAACGGCAATACGCAGCCGAACGCCCAACCCCTCAAAACAATGTGGGGACAGGCGCTGGATTTTCGGAAACACACAAAAGAACGTCACAAGATCGAATCCTGCGACGGTTCCGCTTCGCCGTTCGGCGCCCATGGGTCACGCCAGGTCGAGCGCCAGGATCATGTCTTCATACTCACGCCCGCCCACGCTGAAGCGCCGCTGGCCGAGCCTGACAAATCCGGCGCGGGCATAGAAGGCCAAGGCCCGCTGGTTCTGAGCATAGACGCCCAGCAGCAATCGCTGCGCGCCCCGACGTCGCGCTTCATCCTGCGCCGTCGCCATCAAGGCGCGGCCCAATCCCCCGCCCTGGAATCGGCTCAGGGCGTAGATCCGCTTCAGCTCCAGATCATCCTCGCGGACCTCGACCTCGGGAAGCTGCGGCTTGTCCAGCAGCGCATAGCCGATGGGCGCGCCATGTTCGACCTGAGCCAGCCACGCCGCCGCCCCCGCCTTCAATCGCTCCGCGTAATAGCCAGAGGCATGCGCAACGCCGCAATGCGCGACGATGGCCGCGCCGTCCAGCACCCCTGCGAAGGTCTCAAGAAAGGTGGCCGCCCCGATCAAGGCCAGGGCGTCGGCGTCATCAGCCTGAGCGCTCACAAGCGTCCAGGCCGGCGCATTCGACGCTTCACTCAACGCACTCACTCAGAACTCCATTGTTCGTCGCCCGGCAAAGAGCGCCCGTGAGAAGCTCCGTCAGCTGGAGCTTGACGGCAATACGACGAAATCGCGCAGGCCCGCGCCATCGCCTGCGCGACGGCAAACCGAAGATTATTCGGCCTTTGCGCCATTATCCCGACTGGTCAACCCTGACCACGCGCCGCTAGCTTCGTCCCATCAAGTTTTGTTCGAGGGGCTGAGGGGCTTTTCATGAAGCGTATTCTGATGACCACGGCTGCGGCGCTGACCGTGGCCTTTCCGGCGTTTGCACAGACGCCCGCAGCGGGCGCGGCTGATGCGACGCCGAAATGGGACGTGCAGAACCCGATCGGCGCCCAGCGCGACGTCAACATCAACGTCGACGAAGGCACCTGGATGGCGCTGGACGTCAGCCCCGACGGTCGCGAAATCATCTTCGACCTGCTGGGCGACATCTATGTAATGCCGATCAGCGGCGGCGAAGCCCGTCCCATCGCCTCGGGCGTGGCCTGGGACATGCAGCCGCGCTATTCGCCGGACGGCCGCTTCATCGCCTTCACCTCAGACCGCGCGGGCGGCGACAATCTGTGGGTCATGGACCGCGACGGCTCCAACCCGCGCCAGGTGTCCAGCGAGACCTTCCGCCTGCTGAACTCCCCCGCCTGGACGCCGGACAGCCAGTTCATCGTCGGGCGCAAGCACTTCACCTCCTCGCGTTCGCTGGGCGCGGGCGAGATGTGGATGTATCACCGCTCGGGCGGCGGCAGCGGCGTGCAACTGACCGAACGCCGCACCCAGCAGAAGGACACGGGCGAACCCGCCTTCTCGCCGGACGGCCGCTATATGTACTTCAGCGACGAATCCACGCCCGGCGGCGTCTTCGAATACTCCAAGGATCCGAACACCCAGCTCTATGTAATCCGTCGCCTGGATCGCGAGACGGGCGAGATCAAGCCCTTCGTCACCGGGCCGGGCGGCTCGGTGCGCCCCACCCCGTCGCCGGACGGCAAGTCGCTCGCCTTCGTGCGCCGCGACCGCTACCAGTCGACGCTCTACGTCATGGACCTGGAGTCCGGGCGTGAGACGCCGATCTATGACGCCCTGGATCGCGACATGCAGGAGACCTGGGCCATCCACGGCGTCTATCCGGGCTTCGCCTGGACGCCGGACAACGGCTCCATCGTCATCTGGGCGGGCGGCAAGATCCGCCGCATCGACGTGGCCTCCAAGGCCGTCAGCGAAGTGCCCTTCCGCGTCACCGACACCCGCCGGGTGCAGGAGACCGCCCGATTCCCCGTCGACGTGGCCCCCGCCCAGTTCGACGTGAAGATGATCCGCTGGGCCCAAACCTCGCCGGACGGCTCCAAGGTGGTGTTCGAGGCCCTGGGCAATCTTTGGGTCCGCGACCTGCGCAACGGCGTGGCCGGAACGCCGCGTCGCCTGACGCGCCAGAGCGACCATTTCGAGCTGTACCCGTCCTGGTCCCGTGACGGCCGCTCCATCGTTTACACGACCTGGAACGACGAGAACCTGGGCTCCATCCGCGTGGTTCCGGTCGCGGGCGGCGAAGGCCGCACCATCACGACCAACCCCGGCCACTATCTGGAGCCGCGCTTCTCGCCGGACGGTCAGACGGTCGTCTATCGCACCTCCAGCGACGGCTATCTGCGCTCGGCCATGTGGAGCCGCGAGCCGGGCGTCTACCGCGTCTCCGTACGCGGCGGCGAGCCGGTCAAGGTCACTGATTCCGGCTCCAACCCGCAGTTCGGCGCCCGTAACGACCGCATCTTCCTGGCCGATCGCGACGGCGACAAGCGCGTCCTGAAGTCCGTCAACCTGTCGGGCGAAGACGAACGCACCCACCTGAGCAGCGACTGGGCGGCCGAGTTCTCGATCTCGCCGGACGAGCGGTGGATCGCCTGGACCGAACGCTTCAACGCCTATGTCGCCCCCTTCGTCCCGACGGGCCGCCCGATCACGGTCGGCGCCGACGCCAAGGCCCTGCCGCAGACGCGCGTCACCCGCGACGCCGGCGAATGGCTGCACTGGTCCGGCGATTCCAGCCGCCTGCAGTGGTCGATGGGGCCGGAGCTGTTCTCGCGTCCGCTGAGCGAAAGCTTCGCCTTCATGGACGGCGCGCCGGCTGACCTGCCCAAGCCCGCCGAACACGGGATCAAGATCGGCTTCAGCGCCGATTACGCCCGCCCCAGCGGCGTCACCGTCCTGACCGGCGCCCGCCTGATCACCATGAAGGGCGAAGAGGTGATCGAGGACGGCGTCATCGTCGTCAACGGCAACCGCATCGAGGCCATCGGTCCGCGCGGCTCGGTCACGGTTCCGGCCGGCGCCCGCGTCATGGACATGGCCGGCAAGACCATCATCCCCGGCCTGATCGACGCCCACTGGCACGGCAGCATGGGTTCCGACGAGATCATACCGCAGCAGAGCTGGGTGAACTACGCCGCCCTGGCCTTCGGCGTGACGACGCTGCACGACCCGTCGAACGACAACAGCGAGATCTTCGCCCACAGCGAACTGGCCAAGGCCGGGCGCGTGGTGGCGCCGCGGATCTTCTCGACCGGCACCATTCTGTATGGCGCGGCTACGCCGACGACGGCCGTGGTCAACAATCTGGACGACGCGCGCTCGCACCTGCGCCGGATGCAGGCCATCGGGGCCTGGAGCGTCAAGAGCTACAACCAGCCCCGCCGCGACCAGCGCCAGCAGATCATGCAGGCCGCCCGCGAACTGGGCATGATGGTCGTGCCGGAAGGCGGCTCGCTGTACCACGCCAACATGAGCATGCTGGTCGACGGCCACACCACCATCGAGCACTCGGTGCCGGTGGAGCGGATGTACGACGACGCGGTGCAGCTATGGTCGCAAACGGGGACGGCCTACACCCCGACCCTGGTCGTCGGCTTCGGCGGCGCCTGGGGCGAGAACCACTGGTACGAGACGACGGACGTCTGGAAGGATCCGATCCTGACCCAGTACGTGCCCCGCCGCATCCTCGACGCGCGTTCGCGCCGTCCGGTGAAGACCCCGCCGGAAGAGCTGAACCACATCTCCATCGCCCGTGAATCCAAGCGGCTGATGGACCAGGGCGTCTCGGTTCAGATCGGCGCCCACGGCCAGCGTGAAGGCCTCGGCGCGCACTGGGAGCTGTGGATGTTCGAACAGGGCGGCATGAGCGCCCACGAATCCCTGCGCGTCGGCACCATCAACGGCGCCCGCGCCCTGGGCATGGACAAGGACATCGGCTCGCTGGAAGTCGGCAAGCTGGCCGACCTGGTCGTGTTGAACGCCAATCCGCTCGAGAACCTGCGGGACTCGACCAAGATCGGCTACACCATGATCAACGGCCGCCTGTTCGATAACCACATGAACGAGATCGGCGGCGCTGAGCGCAAGCCGTTCTGGTTCGAGAGCGAAGACGGCCAAGCCTGGAGCGCCGACGGCACCGCCTCGGCCGCCGACAGCCACGGCCACACCCACGACTGATCCCGCAGCCAGGCAGGAACGCGAAAGGGCCCGGCATCCGCCGGGCCCTTTTTCGTGAGCAGTCCAGTTTGAGCGTTGGTCGCTGCCTACCTCCGCTCATCCCGGCGTCCGCCGGGGATGAGCGGAATGAAAAGGCACGATCAACGCTTGAGGCAATTTGCTCAGGACAAGCCCAAGGGTGACGAAAGATAAAAATCTCGCGGCTTGCGCCTTGAAGCGCGAACGGGGCGAGGAGGTTACTCCCCCAGCCCGCGCACCGAGGCTTCCAGCAAGGCGTTGCGCCGCGCCGCACGGCCCTTCAACCAGCGCATGGCCAGCACCAGCGCCAGCACCACTGCGCCGAAGGCCAGCAGCCACAAGGTCGGATTGTGCGCCTCGCTCATCATCTCCAGCTTGGCCAGGCCCTTGGCCGCCAGATAGCCCGGCGCCAGCATGGCCAGCACCCAGACGAAGGCTGAGCTGACATTGGCGATCTGGAAGACGCGCTGACGCATCTGCAGCACCCCGACCATCACCGGCACGAAGGCGCGCAGCGGCCCGAAGAAGCGACCGATGAAGATGGAGGCCACGCCGTAGCGGCGGCAGTACAGGCGCGTCCAGGCCAGCTTGCGGCGGTGCGGCACCAGCAGGTGGTGACGCAGCACGCGCGTGCCCAGGCGCCGACCGATCCAGTAGGAGATGGCGTCGCCCATGACGGCGCCGATGACGCAGCCGCCGATGACGGTGAAGGGGTCCAGCACGCCCGCGGCCACCAGGCCACCCGCCGCGACCAGCAACCCCGTCGCCGGCACGAAGGCGCCGATGACGACCAGGGACTCAAAAAAAGTCACCGCGCCAAGGATCACGCCGGCCCACATGGCGTTGCGGGCGATGAAGTCGGCGGCCGAGGTAAGCAAACTGTCCATACTGATCCTTTGCCCGAGGGCATATGGGATCAGCCCATAGAAAGGGAATGCGGCGATGCGACGCCAAAGGGGAAAAAGCGCGCGCCGTGACCCTCAGGCCGCACTTTAACTGCCCAACGCCCTATCGCGTGGCGTCATCCGGCGTTTCGCGGCGCTCATCATCCAGATCGAACGGCCGGATGCGGCTGGAGCGCTCGCGCGGGCTGCGCACGCCCCAGGGCCCCGGCACGGCGCCGTAGGCGTCACGCCAGCCGTAGCCGTCCAGGCCGAAGCGTCCCGCACCAAAACCATAGGGCCCATAGCCATAGGGATAAGCCCAAGGCGCGTTCTTCGTCTGGCTGAAGCTCAGGTTCAGCGTGCCGTTCTCGCCCAGCGGCAGAGAGACCGCCGCGCCGAAATCCTTATAGCCGCCGGTGCCGATCCCGGCGCTGACCTGACCGTGCATCTTGCGCGGCGCGGCCTCTTCCCAGGCGTCAGCCCAGGTCTCGACGGGCGGCGCATCCGCCTTGCGCTCGCCGATCCAGCGGGAAATCTGCTCTTCTGTAGACAGGCCGTGGGGGGCTGCCGTCTGCAAGGTGACGGCGGGCGAGGCGTCGCCGACCGTCGCGGCCAATGCATCGGCGCTCGCCGTCGGCACGGCGCCCGGACCAGCGCGCGGCGCCGTCGACACCACGCCCTCGGGATCGCTGCTCACTAGCAAGAGGGAGGCGGCCATGAGTTCGATCAGCATACGCATCTACTCCCGTTCACAAGCACCCTAACCCCAAATGCGGCCAAGGTCAGGCCGTCCCGTCGTCGCGCCCTAAAGGATCAGGCAAAGGCTCTCCCTCCGCCACGAAACTGAGCGCGACGGAGTTGATGCAGTAACGCAGGCCCGTCGGCGGCGGGCCGTCGGGGAAGACGTGGCCCTGATGGCTGTCGCAACGGGCGCAGCGCGTCTCGACCCGCACCATGCCGTAGCTGTCGTCGCGCACGGCGCGGACGTGAGCCGGATCAACCGGCTCGTTGAAGCTGGGCCAGCCCGTGCCGCTCTCGAACTTGGTCCCCGAGCGAAACAAGGGCAGGCCGCACTCGCGACAGCAGAAGACCCCTGCCCGCTTCTCGCCCAGCAAGGTTCCGCAGAAGGGCGCCTCGGTGCCATGGGCCAGAAGCACGCGCTTTTCTTCCGGCGACAGGTCGGCCTCCAGCGCCACGCGCTGGCTGTCGGTCGGCGGCGTCAGGTCATAGCCGGAGGCGGAGCGCATCGGGGCGGCGGATTCGGTCTGGGTCATGATCTCAAAATAGGAAGGGCCGGACGGTCGTTCCACCGTCCGGCCCTCGATAGTCCGCAATGAGCGTTCGGATCAGGCGCCGAACAGGCCGTTCACCCAGGTCCGCACGGCGGCTTCGTCGGTCGCGTCGCCGGCATAGGCCAGAGCGCCGGCCGGGGCGTATGGCGCGTTGTTTCCGCGCTGACGCGTCGTCCAGGCCTTATGACCATAGCTGAGATCGGCGTAGTTGGACGGCAGACGCAGGGTCGTCGGCTCGATGAAGATGGTGTCCTCGGCCGTGGTCGAGCCGGCGATGCGCACGTTCGGCAGGCGGCTCAGCAGGTCCAGCGTGTCCAGGCAGCCGCCCGAGCAGCCGGCATCGACCAGCACGACCACCTGACCCTGCACCGGGTTGGCGGCGCCGGTGTCCGGGGTGGCCGGACGGCCCGGCATGACGAAGGTCGGTTGACCGGCGGCGATGGCGCTGTCGAAGGCGGCGACGATGGCCTGAGTCTGCTCGATCACCGCGCCCGATTCCTGGACGAAGCGCGGGTCCGACACCATGCGGTTCAGGGTGTCGGCGAACCACTGACGGTTGGCGGCGGTGGCGCGATAGGTGATCTCACCGGCTTCCGGCTGGCGGCTGACGGTGAACTCCGGCGACCAGATGCGGTTGGCCAGACCATAGCCGCGCGAGGTGGCGTTCACCGACGCCCCGTTGGCGCCGCGCAGGTCGAGCACAAAGCCCTGCGGTCCGCGGATGGCGGCGGACTGGGCTTCGATCTGGGCGAAGAAGGCGTCCCAGGCGGCGTCATCGGCCAGGGAATGGACGTTGATCCACGGGCGCCCGTTCACCGTCTCGACCGACAGGGGCGCGCCCGATGGGACATAGACCGAAGCGCGATAGGCCGCTTCCAGGTTCTGGGCCGTGGCCGGTTGCGGCGACAAGGTGAAGTCGCGGGTGCGGCGGCCGACCTGGAACTCGCAGGTTCCGGGCACGCCCGTCGTCATCGGGTTGTTGCGGTTCCACAGCAGATAGGGCGCGCTGCGGACGCGGCCGGCCTCGGTCGTCAGGTCGCCCTCGAACTGGTCCAGCTTGGCCTTGGCCAGGTCCTCGATCGGCTCGGCGTTGCAGCTCTTGAGCACGGCGCCCAGCGGCGGCGCGCCGCGCACGCCCGGCTGAACATAGGAGACGACGTACTGACCGTTGCGCCAGGCCGTGGCCACGCCCGGCCAGCTGGTGGCGAAGAACGGACCCAGGCCCTCATAGGTCGGGCGGGCGGCGATGTTGGAATCGCGGAAACCGTTGGCGTACCAGCGCAGCAGATAGGCGTGGCTGTCGCCGCTGTTGACCTGACCGGCCTTGGCCTGCGCCTGCTGCAAGCCCGCATCCAGCCAGGCGCGGAAGGGGGCGCTGGCGTCTCCCGGCACCACGGCGGCAGGGTGGTTGTCGCGCAGAGCCGCGTGCATGGCCTGAAGGTCTTGCCGCGCCAGATCGCTGAAGTTCTGGGCCGAGGCGGCCGAGGCGGCGAAGCTCAGGGCCAGTACGGCCGCCGAAGCGGAAAGCAGGCGTTGCATAGGGGTTCTCCCAGTCCGTTCAGTATGCGGGTTGGTCGTGTTTTAGACCCATTAACGGCGCCGTCGCCACCCCTGTGACGAAATTGCACCGCTTTGCAGACCGCGGCGTTTACGCGCGCCCGTTTCCCGACTAGGCCGTGGTTTCCGCAGGCGCAAAACGCGCCGAAACGCCGCGTGCCCCAGAATGACCGCCCTGGCTGATCTGTTTTTGAATTCTACGGGGCGCATCGGTCGAATTCGCTTCCTAGCGGGCGCAACCTGCCTGATCGGCGTCTGGGTCGCCGTGGACATTTTTCTGCGAACGCCCGGCTGGATTAACGCCCTGATCGCGGCCGCCCTGCTCTACGGCGGCTTCTGCATCCTGTCCCAACGCCTGCATGACCGGGGGCGCTCAGGTTGGTGGAGCGGGCCGATCCTGCTGGCCTTCGCCCTGGCCTGGCCGCAGCCGCTGACGTTTCTGGGCTGGGTCGCGACGGCCGCTCTCGTCCTGATCGCCTTCGACCTTGCGGTCCTGCCCGGTCAGAAAGCCTTCAACCGCTACGGCGCCGCGCGTCAGAGCGGCGCGACGCCGGGCTGAACCGGCCCGAACACCTGCTGGAAGGACGACTTCAACGCATCGTCGGCCTCGTCCATCGTCGCCAGTACGCCCAGATCGACCAGGCTGGTCACGCCGTGTTCGGTGATGCCGCACGGCACGATGCCGCCGAAATGGTCCAGATTCGGCTCCACATTCAGGCTGATGCCGTGGAAGCTGACCCATTTGCGGACCTTGACGCCGATGGCGGCGATCTTGTCCTCGCGGCTCCAGCCCGCGCCCTTGCGCTCGACCCAGACGCCGACCCGGCCCTCGCGCATTCCCGCCTCGACGCCGAAACGGTCCAGGGCGCCGATGATCCAGTCCTCCAGCCCGTGAACAAAGCCTCGCACGTCACGCCCGCGCCGGCTCAGGTCCAGCATGACATAGGCCACGCGCTGGCCCGGCCCGTGATAGGTGAACTGCCCGCCCCGCCCCGTGCGGTGCACCGGAAAGCGGTCGGGGGCCAGCAGGTCGTCGTCCTTGGCCGAGACCCCGGCGGTATAGAGCGGCGGGTGTTCCAGCAGCCAGACCAGCTCCTCGGCCTCTCCGGCGGCAATGGCGGCGACACGCGCCTCCATGGCGGCCTCGGCGGCGGCGTAGTCGACATAGCCCGACGACAGCGCCCATTCGACAGGGCGGCCGTCCTCGCGAAACAGGCGGCGTTGGGAAGAGTTTAACGGGTCGGCAAGCATGATGCCCTCAATGTGGGGCCGAACGCGGCGGCGCAAGGGCCGCCCGTTGATTTGCGAGTATCGTCTTGAGCCAGATCGAAGCCGTCGATGTCGAGATTTCGGTCGTGCTGGGCCGTTCGGTCCTGCCGATGCAGCAATTGCTGCGCATGGGCCGCGGCGCGGTGATTCCGCTGGACGCCTCGGAAAAGGACGAGGTCTGGATCCTGGCCAACAACCATCCGGTCGCGCGCGGCGAGATCGAGATTCGCGACGATCGCATCGCCATCACGGTGACGCGCCCGGCCGATGTCTATGACTTCATGGCAGGCGCGGCCTGATGCCGGGCCGCGGTCAGAAGGCTTTGCCTTCTCGACCCGACGCAGCCTGAGCTTCCTTCTCCCATCAGGAGAGGGAATTTCGTCCCTCTCCGCTATTTCCGCAAAACGCTCTTTTCTTTCCGTCAGCTCTCCGCTATTGCCCGCCCTCCGATGCGAGCGGTCGTGGCGGAATTGGTAGACGCGCAGCGTTGAGGTCGCTGTGGGGCAACCCGTGGAAGTTCGAGTCTTCTCGACCGCACCATCTGATCTGACAGGGCGAATCTCGGCTAGATAGGCTGAAATCATCTCAGAGGAGGCAGATACGTGACCCACACGGACCTTGCCCCTCTGCGCCCCGAAGACCCCCATCTCGAAGACGAAGATCACGCCGCCCTCGGTGAAGACTACGCCCTGACGGCGGCCTTCGTCGAAAAGGTCGTGGACGCCGCGGACGACGGCGACGGCATGCGGCTGCGCGGCCTGCTGGAAGACCTGCACCCCGCCGACGTCGCCGATCTGATGGGCTTCCTGACCGCCGAGCACCGCTCGGTCGTGGTCCAGTGGCTGCCGCCCGAACTGCTGGCGGAATCCCTGCCCGAGATGGACGACGGCATCCGCGAAAAGGTGCTGGAGCGCGTCCCCTCGGCCACCCTGGCCGAAGCCCTGCAGGAACTGGATTCGGACGACGCCGCCTCGGTCGTTGAAGACCTGGAGGACGACCAGCGCGAGCGCGTGCTGGCCGCCATGCCCGAGGTCGAGCGCGCCGCCATCGAATCCTCGCTGGGCTACGCCGAGGATTCGGCTGGTCGCCTGATGCAGCGCGAGTTCATGGCCGCGCCGCAGTTCTGGAACGTCGGCGACACCATCGACCACGTCCGCGCCCAGGGCGACGACCTGCCCGAGCTGTTCTTCGACATCTATGTGGTCGATCCGATGAATCGGCCGGTCGGCGGCGTCGCCATCAGCCGCATGCTGCGCAGTCCGCGCGCCACGCCCCTGATCGAGTTGATGGAGCCGGTCAACGCCATCGAGGTGGACGTCGACCAGGAAGAAGTCGCCTACATCTTCGAGAAATATCACCTGATCTCCGCCCCCGTGGTCGACACGGGCGGACGGCTGGTCGGCCAGCTGACCGTCGATGACGTGGTCAACATCATTCAGGAAGAGAACCGCGAAGACATCCTGCGCCTGGCCGGCGTCGCCGACGAGGACCGCTCGTCCAGCGTGTTCGAGATCGTGCGCGGCCGCGTGCCGTGGCTGGGCATCAACCTGTTCACCGCCATGCTGGGCGCCAGCGTCATCGCCCTGTTCGAAGGCACCATCCAGCAGATCGTGGCCCTGGCCGTGCTGATGCCCATCGTCTCGGCCATCGGCGGCAATGCCGGGACGCAGGCGCTGACCGTCACCGTGCGCGCCCTGGCGACGCGCGAACTGAACGCCTCCAACGCCCTCAGAACCTTCTGGCGCGAGATGGCCGTCGGCCTGGCCAACGGCTTCGTCCTGGCGCCGCTGATCGGTCTGGCGGCGGGATTCTGGTTCCAGGACTGGCGCATCGGCGCCGTGATCGGCGCGGCCATGATCCTGAACCTGCTGGTCGCGGCCAGCGTCGGCGTGCTGACCCCACTGACCCTGTCGAAGCTGAAGTTCGACCCGGCCGTGTCCTCGGCCGTGTTCGTGACGGCGACGACCGACTTCTTCGGCTTCCTGATCTTCCTCGGCCTGGCGACCATCGTCCTGCTGTAAATCTGACCTGAAACGGCCCCGCCCGTTTCGGAACAAGGCTTGCTCCGTCCCGGCCAGGGCGAGAACGCCCGTTTCGAATTGGGTCAATCCGTGTCCGCAGCCGCGCCGCAACGCCGCAAGGTCTCTCGAGAAGGCCTTCTGCTGATCAAGAGCTTCGAGGGCTTCCGCCCGCGCACCGTGCTGCGCCGCGACGGGACGCCCGTCATCGGCTACGGCCACGCCCGTTCGGCCCGCCTCGGCGCCGTGATCAGCGAAGCCGAGGCCGAACTGCTGCTGCAATACGACCTAATGCCGATCGTGGCCCTGCTGAACGAGCGCGTGCGTCTGCCCCTGAACCAGCACCAGTTCGACGCCCTGGCCAGCTTCATCTTCTCCATCGGCCTGGAGCGGTTTCAGGGATCGGACGTCCAGGCCAAGCTGGATGCGAATGCGCCGTCCGAAGCCGCCGTCGCCCTGTCCGCCTGGCCCGAGCGCGCCTCGCCGCCGGTCGACGCCCTGTACCGCCGCCGCTCGGCCGAGCGCGCTCTGTTCGACACGGCCCCCGATCAGCCCGCGCCTCTGGACGCCCTGCTGACCGCCCCGGTGCGCGGCCCCGGTTCTGCAGAGCCGCCCGCTGACGCCGCCCCGCCCACCGCCCCTGTCCTGCGTCACGAAGCCCGCGCCGCCGCGCCCGACGCGGCCCTGGGCGACAAGGGCGCCGTCCTGTTTATCGGCGGCGTCGGAGCCCTAGCCTTCATGGCGGGAATCGCCGCCTTCCAGCGCGCCTGGCGCGCGCCGACGGCCAGCGACGCGACCGTGCTGATCGGCGCCGGCCTGGCCATCGCGGGTCTCGTCTTCATCGGCATGGCGGCCTGGAGCGCCCTGCGCGCCAAGGTGCCGGCGACAGGCGACGTGAAGCAGAAACAGTCGCGCTAACAGCAGTCTTTGCGAAGCTCGCGCGCGATGCTACGCCTTGCGGCATGAGCATTCCCTTCGCGCCCCAATCCATGGAATTCGGCCTCGGCGAGACCGCTGACGCCATCCGCGACACCACCGCCCGCTGGGCCGCCGAACGGCTGGCTCCCCGCGCCGCCGAAATCGACGAGAAGAACGAGTTCGCTCGCGACTTGTGGCCCGAGATGGGCGAACTGGGTCTGCACGGCATCACCGTCGAGGAAGAGTTCGGCGGCCTCGGCCTCGGCTACCTCGAACACGTGGTGGCGATGGAGGAGGTGTCCCGCGCCTCGGCCTCGATCGGCCTGAGCTACGGCGCCCACTCCAACCTGTGCGTCAACCAGATCCGCCGCTGGGGCACGCCCGAGCAGAAGGCGAAGTATCTGCCCAAGCTGATCTCGGGCGAGCACGTCGGCTCGCTGGCCATGTCCGAGGCCGGCTCGGGCTCCGACGTCATGTCCATGCGCACCCGCGCCGAGAAGAAGGGCGACCGCTACGTCCTGAACGGCACCAAGTTCTGGATCACCAACGCCCCCTCGGCCGACACCCTGGTGGTCTACGCCCGCACGGGCGAAGGCAACGGCGGCGTCACCGCCTTCCTGATCGAAAAGGACATGAAGGGCTTCAGCGTCTCCAAAAAGCTGGACAAGATGGGCATGCGCGGCTCGGACACCGCCGAGCTGGTGTTCGAGGATTGCGAAGTCCCCGAAGAGAACATCATGGGCGGCGAAGGCCGCGGCGCGGCCGTGCTGATGAGCGGCCTGGACTACGAGCGCGCCGTGCTGTCGGCCGGTCCGCTGGGCATCATGCAGGCCGCCCTGGACGTGGTCCTGCCCTACGTCCGCGACCGCAAGCAGTTCGGCAAGGCCATCGGCAGCTTCCAGCTGATGCAGGGCAAGGTGGCCGATATGTACGTCGCCCTGAACAGCGCCCGCGCCTATGTCTATTCGGTCGCCCGCGCCTGCGATCAAGGCCTGACCACCCGCTACGACGCGGCCGGCGCCATCCTGCTGGCCTCGGAAAACGCGGTGAAGGTCACGCTGGAGGCCGTCCAGGCCCTGGGCGGCGCCGGCTACACCAAGGAATGGCCGGTCGAGCGCCTGGTCCGCGACGCCAAGCTCTACGACATCGGCGCAGGCACCAACGAAATCCGCCGCTTCCTGATCGGCCGCGAGCTTCTGGGAAGCTGATGTGATCGGGCGGGGTGCTTTGCTGGGCGCTCTGGGCGCGCTTTTCTCCTCAACTGTCTGGGCTCAGGCCCCCTCGCCTATTCTCGATCAGAACGCCTTGATGGCGCAGGCCGAACGCGTCGAACGTCACGCAGACGCGCTCAGCCGCCTGTGGCCCGGATACTGGCCCAAGGGCCAGCCCTTCATCCTCTATGCGCCCGATATCGGCGCCATCTTCGGCGGCGCCCGCCTGCCCGACACGCCCCGCTTCAGACCCGGCCGATTGGGAGGCGCCGAGTTTCATTTCGTCCTGGACTATCCTTCCGGCGTTCCGGACACAGTGCTGCTGCGACCCGACGGCGCCGACGACGACCTGTCGACCCTCTTCCACGAACAATTCCACGACTTCCAGAACACAGCCTTCCGCTGGATGTCAGGCGATGGGCATCAGGAATTCGTCGATCTGAACGCGATACCCGACCTGACCGGTTTCATAGCCGCACTGGATCTGGAACGCTTGGTTCTGCAAGCCGCCCTCCTAGAGCCTGACGCACCCGCTCGGAAGCATCTGGCGCAGACCTATCTGGCGCTTAGAACAGCGCGCAGCGCCGATCTGCCCGCCGAAGTTCTGGCGGTGCAGCAGCAAAGAGAATGGTCAGAAGGCACGGCCGAGTTCATCGGTCTGCAGGCCGCCCATCTGATCGCCGACCGCCCCGATGCGACCTTGCCATCCGCCATCGCCAGAGCGCTCACAACGCCCAGCCAGAACGACATGAGTCTGGTTTCCGAGTTGCTACGCTGGCGCGCCTATCCGGTCGGCGCCGCCCTGACCTGGCTTTTGGCGGACATGGGCGCGGACCAGTGGCGAGCCCAGGTCTGTCAGGGCGTCCCGCTGGATGTCCTTTTGCGCCAGACGATCGGCGACGGTTCCGTCGAGGACGCCGCAGCCGCCGCCGCGCGTTTCGACCTTCCTGCCCTCACGGCCCAGGCGGCCGAAAGACTTGCCCAGGCGCCCGAAGGCGTCACAACCCGCGAAGCCTTCCTGGATCAGGCCCCGCATTGGCTGGTTCTGGAGCTGACCGCGCCCGTTGAGCGCGGCAAGGAAATCCAGCTGTCCTTCTCGGCAGCGAAGATGTCTCCGCTGGCCGACGGAGCCATCGCCCTGCCTCACGGCATGGTGGTTATGGAGGCTCCGGGGTTCGCGCTGAAGAGCGAACGCAATCCGGCCCTGATCGATGTTCCTGTCGGCGTGGTCACGGGCGGCGTGATCGCCCATGCCGTCACCCTGCCTCTAGCCGCCGCCGACCTTCATGAGTTGCGCGCCAGCGAGCCTTTTCTGCTCGAGAAAGAAGGCCTGTCGCTGCGAATCGCCGCGCCCTACGAAATCCACCAACAGGCTGGCCGAACCCGGATCAGTTTCGCCCTGCCCCAGGAACCCTAGGACGGACAGACAGTTGCTCCTTCTCGAAAGGAGATCGTCATGCCCGCCAAATCCGCCGCCCAGCAGAAAGCCGCCGGCGCCGCCCTGTCGGCCAAGCGCGGCGATACGCCCAAGTCCGAACTGAAGGGCGCGTCGAAATCCATGTTGGAATCGATGAGCGAGAAACAGCTGGAAGAGCTCGCCCACACCAGGCGCAAGGACAAACCCGAGCACGTCTCCAAAGATTAGCTGTCCATTTCGCCTCAACCGCCACGGCAGGGATGGCGCCAAGCCTGGCGGGCCCCTATCGTCGCGGACGACCCTGTCTTGAGTCTCCCATTGATGACGCTCGTTCCCGCGCCGCCGCCCGATGAGGGGCGGACCTTCTCCGACGTGCTGGAGCGCCTGGGCCAGGCCCAGGGCGAAAAGCTGTCTCTTCGCGAAATGGTCGAGGCGTTCGGCGAGCGCGGCTTCGGCGCCGTGATCCTCATGCTGGCCTTGATGGCGCTGTTTCCGTGGCCGCCGGGCGGCAAGGCGGTCTTTTCCGTGCCGATCATCCTGATCGCCGCCGAACTGGCGCTGCAGCGGGACAGGGTCTGGCTGCCACGCTGGTTGCTGAATCTGTCTGTGAGCCGCGCTTCCTATCGGACGGCCGCCGAGAAGATTCTTCCGCGGCTTCAACGCGTCGAGCGGCTTACTCGTCCTCGCTGGCCCGCGCTGACGGGCGAGGCGGCCGATGTGGTCATCGGCCTGATCTGCATTCTGCTGGCGCTCATGATGGCCCTGCCGGTGCCGTTCGGAGACGCCCTGCCCGGCCTGACCCTGGCCCTGTTCGGCCTGGGGATCATCCAGCGCGACGGCGCCTTCATCCTGGCCGGCTTTTTCGGCACGGGCGTGTGCGGGATCTATCTGGCCCTGGTGTGGACGACGGTGGTCGCCGTCGTCGCCGGCATCGCCGAATGGGCGACCAACCTCTTCTAGGTTCAGCCCGCGTCAGTCTGACCGCTGAGGCCCTGCATGATCATGCGGTTGATGTCGATCAGGGTCGAGAAGTCGTCCTCGCCGCGCATGACCTCGGAGGTGTTGCGGTTGACGAACAGGCTCAGGGAAATGAACTGCGCCCGCATCGCCTGCGGCATGGCGTTGGCCGGATCCGAGCAGGCGGTCGCCAGCGTCGACCACAGGCGGCGGTTCCAGTCCAGAGCGTCCATCCGCCCGGCGACGTCCGACTTATCCAGGGTCGCGGCGTGCATCAATGCGCGCGTCACCTGGCCGAACAGTCGGTATTCCATTTCACGCGGCGATTCAGCCCGCGTCGCCGCCGTCTTGTACGCCTGAAGCGACATTGCCGAGCCTTTGGTCTTCGTAATCGACGATTTTGCGAGCGCCCATCAGGGCCTTGTAATACTGGCGCGCCAGCACGTGCTTGGAGCAGGCGACGCATTCCGTCAGGACGTCCGGATTGCGGACCGCCCCCATGAATTCCGTCAGGCGCAGAGCGAATTCATCATAGAATTTCGGCGCCTCCGCCTCATCCAGATACATCATCATGACGGGGAAATAGATACGGCGCGCGGGCGTGGTCACGTCCTCGGGCTGCATGATGTCCTTTTCGCGCAGGACGCTGGCCTTGTTCTGCAGGACCAGCACGCCGCGACGGTCGCCGTTCTGCACGACGGCCCCGTTCAGCACGAATTTCTCGCCGGGCTTCAGCGACAGTTTCAGAGGCAAGGGAAGGTCTCCGTGGCGCCGCCCTCACCGTGACGGCCGGCCGCTGAAGAACTGTAAAGCGACGTGGTTAACCATCCCTTCACTTCGATCGCTTCCCAGCGTCACGATCGCGCAGACGGGAACGTCCCGCCGAGCCGAGCCGTTGACCTTTCGCAAGGGAGACGACGATGGCAGAACCCGAATTCGAGACCGACGGCCAAGATCAGGCCGAAGTCTATGACGAGACCCATCTGGACGATGAAGGCGACGGCGATCTGTCGTTCGACGAGGCCGATGACGTGCTTGACGTCACCCAGATGGACGGGGACGCCGACGCCGAACCCTTCGACGAGGACGACGCCGATCTGGACGCCGACCTGGCCCTGGACGGGATAGAGGCCGAGGCCGACGCTCTGCTGGGCGTCAACGGCGTGCGGTTGAGCGATGCGGACAGCGACGGCGTCACGGCCTCGGGCGCGAACGAGATCGAGTTGGTCTACGCCGGCTTGATGCGCAACCAGCGCGGTGCCCAGGCCAGCGCCGCCCATTGGGAAGCCAAGCGTCTGTCCGACGACGATCTAGAAGACCTGGGCTACGGCCCTGAACAATGAGGGATTCAATGACCGAACACCATCCGACCAAGGCCCAGGAAGACGCCGATCCGAACACCCCCCCTGCCAAGCGCGCGCCGCACGAGCACGGCAAGCCAGACCAGTTGAAGGACAAGGAAAAGGAAGCCGAGAACCGCCAGGAAGCCCTGATCGACGAAGGCGTCGAAGAGACCTTTCCCGCCAGCGACCCGGTATCGGCCAAGCGCATCACCTGACGCCTGCCGCCTGTTCACGCGCATCTCTTTAAGCTACCTGCTCCATTCCCCCGGAATGGAGCAGGTTTCGCATGAGCCGGTTCGAAGGCACGTCCAACTATATCGCCACCGACGACCTGAAGGTCGCCGTCAACGCCGCCGTGGCTCTTGAGCGACCGTTGCTGATCAAGGGCGAGCCGGGCACCGGCAAGACGGTTCTGGCCTATGAACTGGCGCGGGCGCTAAACGCGCCGCTGATCACCTGGCATGTCAAGTCGACGACCAAGGCCCACAACGGCCTCTATGAATACGACGCCGTCAGCCGCCTGCGCGACAGCCAGCTGGGCGACGAGCGCGTCCACGACGTGCGTAACTACCTGAAGAAGGGCAAGCTGTGGGAGGCCTTCACCGCCCCGGTCCGCCCCGTCTTGCTGATCGACGAGATCGACAAGGCCGATATCGAGTTCCCCAACGATCTGTTGCAGGAACTCGACCGCATGGAGTTCTACGTCCAGGAAACGGACGAGACGATCCGCGCCGAGGTCCGCCCCGTCGTCGTCATCACCTCGAACAATGAGAAGGAGCTGCCGGACGCCTTCCTGCGCCGCTGCTTCTTCCACTACATCCGGTTCCCCGACGCCGAGACCATGCAGGACATCGTCGAGGTCCACTTTCCCGGCATCAAGCCGCGTCTGGTGTCGGAAGCGCTGAAGACCTTCTATGAAATCCGCGACACGCCGGGGCTGAAGAAGAAGCCTTCGACCTCCGAGCTTCTAGACTGGCTGAAGCTGCTGCTGGTCGACGACGTGGCGCCGGAAACCCTGCGCGAAAAGACGCCGGGCAAGCTGATCCCGCCGCTGCACGGCGCCCTGCTGAAGAACGAACAGGACGTACATCTGTTCGAACGCCTGGCCTTCATGGCGCGCCGCGACGGCGTCCGTCCCGGCGGTTGATAGGGACGGCTGATTTTCGCCGCCTTCCCGTCGCCTTTCGATTACCGCGATTTCACTGGTCCTGCGGCGCTGATGGCGCACAATCGGGGCCTGGAGTGGAGCCGACCATGCAACACATCACCTGGCCCGTTATCGCCCTGGCGCTGATGACCGCCGCCTGCGACAACGGCGGCGCGGTGCGCATCACCACCTCCACGACCTCGGATTCCTCGGGCGTGCTCAAGGTGGTCGACGCCCTGCAATGCCCCCAGACCCAGGGCGTGCTGACGCGCAAGGGCTCGGCCCGCGCCGACGGCTCCTGCGTCTACAGCGGGCCTCGCGGCTCTGAAGTCATCCTGCAACTGGTCCAGTTGGACGGCCGTTCGGCGCAGAACGCCCTGAAGCCCTTCGAAACCCGCCTGACCGCCGACCTGCCCGAGGCCATGGCCCAGGTCGAAGCCGAGAACGCCCGCGCCGAAGCCGACGCCGCCAAGGCGGAGGCCGACGTGGCCAGGGTCGAGGCGGACGCAGCCCGCGCCGAGGCCGACGCCTCTCGCGCTGCGGCCGAAGCCGCTTCCAGCGAATCCGCCCACGTCAGCGCGCCCGGCGTGCGCGTCGACGCCCAGGGCGACAAGGCCACGGTCCGCCTGCCGGGCATGCGGATCGACGCCGACGGCGACCGCGCCAACATCCGCATCGGCGGCCTGACCATCCGCGCCGACGACAAGTCCAGCCGCGTCGACGTCTCGTCCGGCGACGACGCCGTAAAAATCGAGGCGACCGACGGCGCCGCCCGCATTCGCACCAGCGCCGCCGGCGAGTCCGTCCGTTCGACCTTCCTGATGACGGCGGACGAACCCTCGGCCAGCGGCTGGCGCACCGTCGGCTATGAGGCGCGCGGCCCGGTCGGCGGCCCCATCGTCGTCGCCACCGTGCGCAGCAAGGACCGCGATCCCGACCGACTGTTCGACGCCGCCAAGGCCCTGGTGACGCTCAACGTCGGCGATTAACCCCCATCTATCGCAACGGCCGCCCTTGATCGCGCGTTCGGTCTGAGTCACCAGCCTGAGCATGCGCAGCATCAAGACCTTGGCCGAAGAAATCGAAGACGCCGGCCCCGCGCCCCGAGTCCGCAAACCCAAGCCGCCTCGCGCCTGGCAACGCATGTTGTCCGGCCGCCGCCTGGACCTGCTGGACCCCTCGCCGTTCGACATCGAGATCGAGGACATCGCCCACGGCCTGGCCCGCGTCGCCCGCTGGAACGGCCAGACGATCGGCGAACACGCCTTCTCGGTCGCCCAGCACTCGCTGGTGGTCGAGGAGATCGCCGCCCACATCCGGCCGGGGCTGGAGCCGAAATGGCGCCTGGCCGCCCTGCTGCACGACGCCTCGGAATACGTCATCGGCGACATGATCTCGCCGTTCAAATCGGCTCTGGGCGCCGGCTACAAGGATTTCGAGGCCCGGCTCGAAGCCGCCATCCACGTCCGGTTCCAGTTGCCGCCCAAGACGCCGCAGACGATCAAGACCCTGATCAAAAAGGCCGACAAGGCCTGCGCCTTCTATGAGGCGACCCAGTTGGCCGGTTTCACCCGCCGCGAGTCGCTGCAGATTTTCGGCGCCCCTCCGCCCGGCTATGATCTGGTGATCGAGCCGCAGCCTGCGGCCATCGCCCAGCAGCGCTATCTGGACCGCTATCGCGTTCTGGCCGAAGCTGTCGGCATCCTGCCCGGCGCCGACGCCTGGCATACCGAATAGCCGGACACTGCACAGAGCGGCGGACGCAAGGGAGACATATGGCGCAGGCGCGGACGGAGGCTTCATCCTCCCACACCGGCATCAGGATCGGCCTGTCGGCGGTGATCATCGCTCTGCGGGGCCGTGAAGCCGTGGTTCTGACCACCCACGCCCCCGACGGCGCCCCCGCCCTGCCCTTCGGCCCCTTCGACCCCGCCCGCGACCGCACGTTCGAACTGGCCCTGCGCGCCTTCGTGGCCGACCAGACCGGCTTTCCGCTCGGTTTTGTCGAGCAGCTCTACACCTTCGGCGATCTGGGCCGCGACGCCCCGCGCGCCACGCCCGGCCCGGATCAAGCGCGCGACATCTCGGTCGGCTATCTGGCCCTCACCGCCGATGCGCCCGATGACCCCAGTTTCGGCGCTTCTGGCCGCGACGCCGCCTGGACGCCCATCTTCCACGTCTTCCCCTGGGAGGATCGCCGCCGAGGCCCGCCCGCCGTCATGGAGCGCCTCGCCCCCGGCCTGACCGCCTGGGCGGGCGACGACGCCGCCCGCAAAGGTCGCGTGGACGCGCTCTTCGCCCTCTCGCCCGGCGTCCGCTGGAACGAGGAGCGCGTGCTGGACCGCTATGAGCTGCTCTATGAAGCCGGCCTGGTCGAGGAGGCCGCGCGCGACAACGGCAGCCCTGCCCCCGCTTCTCCGGGCGACCTGCCCATGGCGTCGGACCACCGCCGAATCCTGGCCACAGGCGTCGCCCGCCTGCGCAGCAAACTCAAATATCGGCCCGTCCTGTTCGACCTGACGCCCCCGACCTTCACCCTGTCGGCGCTACAGGCGGCGGTAGAGGCGGTGGCGGGCCTGTCCCTGCACAAGCAGAACTTCCGTCGAGGGGTCGAACGCACCGGCCTGGTCCAGCCCACCGGCGTTTTCACTAGCGACACCGGCGGCCGTCCCGCCGAACTGTTCCGCCACGTCCGCCCCGAACCGGGCGACGGCGGCGCCTTCGGCCTGTCTCTTCCCGGACAGCGTTGAACAGCCGTTCAAATTTCTTCGCCGTCATGGCTTGCGGCCATCGCAGCCTTTGATTAGAGAAGCCGCTCGCTCAGCCCCATTAGGGACTTTCGGCCTGCGGAGAGGTGGCAGAGTGGTTGAATGTACCGCACTCGAAATGCGGCGTACGTGGAAGCGTACCGGGGGTTCGAATCCCCCCCTCTCCGCCATTATTTCCTGACAAGCTGACCCGCCCGCCAGGGCGCCCGGGCCTGATCGCACGCTCTGATCAGTCGAAACGCTCGATGCGCAAGGCCTCCATCCATCGCGGAGACGGCCGCCCAAGGGCGATCTGCTCCATCGCCTCTCCGGTGACGGCGGCCAGGGTCAGGCCCAGGTGCTGGTGCCCGAAGGCGTAGTGGATCGCTGGATGAGCCTGCAGCCTGCCGATCGCAGGCAAATAATCCGCCAGGGTCGGACGCGGTCCGCACCAGCGGTCCGGCGCGTCGGAGAAGGCGATGCCCAGCGCTTTCAGATGCCCCTCGATCTGACGCCATTTGCGCGGGTCCGGCGGCGCCGACGGCCGCCCGAACTCGACATGGCTGGAGGCGCGCAGCCCCCCATTGACCCGCGCCACGGCGAGGGAGCGATCCTCGAACACCGTCAACGGCAAGGCTTCAGGCCAATCATGCTGCGCGGACTGGACCGAATAGCCGCGCTCCCCAATCAGAGGAACGCGCACGCCGAGCGGCGCCAGCAACGACGCTGACCACGCGCCCGCCGCGACAACGACCCGCTGGGCGTCCACGGTAGCGCCGTCTTCCAGAGCGATATCGACGCCGTCGGATACGGGCCTCAGGCGGCGTACATCAGCCTGAAGGATGCGCCCGCCCTGCTTCGTGAAGGCGGTCGACAGGGCGTCGCGGACGCTCTGGGGTTCGCTGACCTGTCCCGTGCCGGTGAAGCGAATGCCCCCGGCAGGGCGCGCTTTCAGGACCGCGTCATAGGCGGCCAGATCCTCCGTCTCCATGGGGCGGAAGCGGGCGTTTCCCGTGCGCGCGCCGCGCCAGGCCTCAAGGCCCCGTCTCGCCGCCTCGGGCGTGGACCAGACGACCGCGTGGCCGGTCGGGCGGATCAGGCCGTCCGGCGCTTCGGCCAGGGCCGCCAACCGCGTCCAGGCGCCCAGAGGATCATCGAGAAGTCGCGTCAGGATCTCGGCGCCGTGCGCGGCCGCCGCCGGGCGAGAGGCCGCCAGGAATCGCAGCGCCCACGGCCCCCACGACGCCACGTCTCGCGCCCGGAAATCCAGCGGACCGCCGAAAGCGAACAAGCGGCCGAACGCGCTTTTCAAGGTCGCGGCCGAGGGCATGGGTTCGCACTGCTCGGCGGCGATATGGCCGATGTTGCCGAAGGAGGCGCCGCGTCGCGGATCGCCTCGGTCAATCAGAATCGTCTCGAAACCCGCCGCCTGAAGCCTGAGAGCCGTCGCCGTTCCGACCAGGCCGCCGCCGATGACCGCCCAGCGCTGCGGCGTCCTCATGCAGAGGCGCCCTCGCCGAAGGGGTCGTCCAGGCTGTGCGACGGTTCGGTGAACCAGACCGGCCCGCCCTCGGTCATGTAGAAATGATCTTCCAGGCGGACGCCGAACCGGCCGGGAATGACCAGCATCGGCTCGTTCGAGAAACACATGCCGGG
>NZ_JBRERY010000024.1:0-24338 GCF_052907225.1 Brevundimonas sp. RM1 | reverse complement strand
GGCGCGGTGCGCGCGGCGGCGGCCTTGGGCGCGCCGCAGCGGCCGGACGCGACCTTCACCGACCCGTCCGCCTATGGCGGCGCCCCCGACGCAGCGCCGGTCTGGCGCGGAGCGGCGGGCGATAGGGCGGGCGCACTCGCCTTCCTGCGCGGGGCGCTGGGCTAGGTCTCGGCGGTCAACTGTCGTGTCAGCGTGTTTCCCCCGTCTCGCCAAGGTCACGGTTTTCCGCTAGAGGAAGCCATGACAGACAAGATGACCCCCCAGGCGGCGCTGGACCGCCTCGAAACCCTCTACAATCAATCGGTCGCCAACCTGCGCACCGCAGTGAAGCGTTTTCTCGAGACCGGCGAGCGCGCCGATCCCGAAGCTCGGGCCGCCGGCCTGTTCGCCTATCCCCGACTGACCATCAGCTGGTTCGGCGACCGCCCGCAGGATCTCGAGACCCGCGCCTTCGGCCGCCTGTCGCGCCCCGGCGTCTATACGACCACCGTCACCCGCCCCGACCTGTACCGCGCCTATCTGCTGGAGCAACTGACGCTGCTGTCCGATGAATACGGCGCCCGGATCACGGTCGAGCCGTCGGAACAGGAAATCCCCTTCCCCTATGTGCTGGACGGTTCCGGCGTGGTGCTGGACAGCTCCATGACGGCGGCCATCGCCCGCTGGTTCCCGACCACGGATCTGGCCCACATCGGCGATGAAATCTCGGACGGCCTGTTCGAGCCGGGCGAGGACTTCCCCCTGGCCCAGTTCGACGGCCTGCGCACCGACTTCTCGCTGGCCCGCCTGCGTCACTACACCGGCACCCCGGTCGAGGACGTGCAGAGCTTCATCCTGTTCACCAACTACAACCGCTACGTCGACGAGTTCGTGCGCTGGGCCACGGCCGAGATCGCCGACCCCGACAGCCCCTATGAAAGCCTGTCCTGCGCCGGGGGCGTGGTGGTGACCAGCGCCACCGACAACCCCGAGGCGGCCATCATGGACGCCGCCTGGCGCAAGCATCAGATGCCCGCCTATCACCTGACGCGGCCGGACGGTCAGGGCATCACCCTGGTCAACATCGGCGTCGGGCCGTCGAACGCCAAGACCATCTGCGACCACCTGGCGGTCATGCGGCCGCACGCCTGGATGATGATCGGCCATTGCGGCGGCCTGCGCGGCAGCCAGACCATCGGCGACTATGTGCTGGCCCACGCTTACTTGCGTGACGATCATGTGCTGGACGCGGTCCTGCCCGCCGACATTCCGATCCCCAACATCGCCGAGGTGCAGCGCGCCCTCTACGACGCCACCAAGCTGGTCTCGGGCGCGCCGGGCGAAGAGGTGAAGAAGCGGCTGCGTACCGGCACCGTGGTCACCACCGACGACCGCAACTGGGAGCTGCGCTATTCCAAGTCGGCCCTGCGCTTCAACCAGAGCCGCGCCGTCGCCATCGACATGGAAAGCGCCACCATCGCCGCGCAGGGCTATCGCTTCCGCGTGCCTTACGGGACGCTGCTGTGCGTCTCGGACAAGCCGCTGCACGGCGAGATCAAGCTGCCGGGCCAGGCCAACCGCTTCTACGAAGGTTCGATCTCCGAGCATTTGCAGATCGGCATTCAGGCGGTGGACCTGCTCAGGGCCGAGGGCGCTCGTCTGCACTCGCGCAAACTGCGCGCCTTCGACGAGCCGCCGTTCCGGTAAGACGACCCGCTGACCTGAAGAGGGCGCTGGGGCTACCCCGGCGCCCTTTTTGCTTGGGCGCTAGGCAGGGTGAAGGGTCGTGTGGCGCAATTTCAAGAAAGAACTTTACAAAATAAAGTTCTTAGCACACTCTCGCTTTCAACAGACAGGGAGAGACGCCATGACCCGCGATCAGGTTCAATCCGTTCACGACGACATCGCCTATATGAAGGCCCTCGCCCAGGAGGGACGGCGAGCGCCGCTTCTGGGCGGGTCGGTGCTGGTCGCTGCGGCCGTAATCTTCGGGGCCGCCACGGTCGGCCAGTGGATGATGGTGCTGGGCCGTATCCCCAACGGCGGCTGGGAAAGCCTGTCGCTTTGGCTGGGCGCAGCCGCAGTATTCGTGATCGCTCTGGTCGTCCTCATCCGCCGCATCGAAAGCGCCTGCGGCGGCGCCAGCGCCATGAACCGGTCTGTCGGCGCGGCCTGGTCGGCCATCGGCTACGGCATCTTCGTCACCTGGACGGCCCTGATGGTCTTCGGCTGGCGCACCGGCGACTGGGGCGTGATGGCCCTGATGCCGACGGTGGTCATGGGCGCCTACGGTTCGGCCTGGATGGTAGTGGCCGCCATCAGCCGCAAGGCCTGGCTCAACGTCGTGGGCCTGATCTCCTACGCCGGCGCCGTGGTGCTTGCCGGACTGGGCGATCCCCTGCTCATCTATCCGGTCTATCTGGTCCTGCTGATCGCCGTCGCCCTCGCGCCCGGATTGATCCTGGTGCGCGGCGCAACGAAGAAGGCGGGCTGAGATGAACGTCGAGGACGAGACCTCGGACTTCGACATCGCCCGCATCGACGAGGTGATCCACGGCCGGGTGCGCCTGGGGATCATGGCCTATCTGTCCGGGGTGGAGAGCGCCGACTTCGGCGAGCTGAAGGCGCGGCTGCAGACGACGGACGGCAATCTGTCGGTGCATTTGCGCAAGCTGGAGGAGGCAGGATTCGTCGCCGTGTCCAAGAGTTTCCAGGGCCGCAAGCCCCTGACGCGGGCCAGCATGACGGAGGCGGGGCGTGACGCCTTCCTTGCCTATCTGGACGCCATGTCGGCCCTGGTGGCGGGGCGCTAGCCCAGACTGGCGCCTCCCGTCGAACAGTCTAAGAAAGGCGGTCATGAGCGACCGCCTTTCGCCGTTCGAGGCCATCGACAACTTCCGCGACTATGGCGGGTACGCCGTGGATGACCGTCTGCTGGCGCGCGGGCGGCTCTATCGCGCGGCGCATCAGGCGCGGGCGACGGCGGCGGACGTGGCGCGGCTGGAGGCGCTGGGGCTGGCGGCCGTGGTCGATCTGCGTCGGCCCAGCGAGCGCCGGGCCCAGCCCTCGCGTCGTCCGGTCGGCTGGGCCGGGAGACTGATCGAAAGCGACCATGACGACGGCGGCGAGGCGCCGCACCTGACCTTTCTGAAGACCGCCGACCTGACCGAAGCGTCCGGCCGCGCCTTCATGACCGAGACCTATCGCCGCCTGCCCTTCGAAGCGGCTCATGTCGACCTGTTCGGCCGCTACTTCCGCCTGCTGGCCGAGGTCGAGGGGCCGGTGCTGATCCACTGCGCGGCGGGCAAGGACCGGACCGGCCTGCTGGCGGCCCTGACCCATAGCCTGCTGGGCGTGGCGCACGACGATCTGATGGCGGACTATCTGGCGACCAATCAGGCTGTGGATCTGGACGGTCGGGCCGATGAGGTCGCGCGCAAGCTGACCGCCATTACCGGCCGCACGGCGTCGCACGGGGCGGTGGTCGCCTTTCTGGGGGTCGAGGCGGCCTATCTGGAGGAGGCCTTCGGCGCCATGCGCGCGCACAGCGGCTCGGTCGACGCCTATCTGGAGCGCGTTCTGGGCGTGGATGCGTCGCTGGCCGACCGCATCCGGGCGCGGTTGACGCCGTGAGCGGCTTATCTGTTCGCCATGTCGAGACGCGCCCGTGGCGCGATCCGCTGGCGGCGGCGGCGAGGGTGAACCGTCGCGCGGGCGCCCTGGCCCTGTTGGCCGGGGCGGGCGACGCGCGGGCGCACGGCGGACGCTGGTCCTTCGTAGCCTGCGAGCCGGATCAGACGTTCGTCGGTCGTGCGGACGATGGGGCGCTGTTCCAGCGCCTGCGCGAGCCCGCCTATGCAGACGGCGGGGTCGTCGGGCTGATGAGCTATGACGCCGGGGCGCGACCTGCAACCGGCGAGCGGGGGGGCGGCTGGCCGGACCTGATGCTGGCGCGCTATCCGGCCGTGCTGGCCTTCGATCACCAAGACCGACAGGTGCGGGCGATCGGGCGCGGGGCGGACGTCGAGGCGGCGCGCCTTGCGGCGCAGCGCGCGGCGGCCTGGCTAGAGACGGCGGCCTCGACGGACACGCCCGCGCCGCCCTGTGACAGCGTGATCGAAGAGGGCTCGGGCGCAGCCTATGAGGCGGCGGTGGCCGACGTGGTCGCGCGCATCGGCGCCGGCGAGCTGTTCCAGGCCAATATCGCGCGCGCCTGGATCGGGCGGCTGAAACCGGAGCGTGATCCTTTCGAGGTCTTCTTGCGGCTGTCGGCGGGGCGCGGCGCGGCCTACGGCGCCTTCTGGCGGCTGGGCGAGCGGGTGCTGGTGTCCAACTCGCCGGAACTGTTCCTGACCTTTGACGACGAGAGCGGCCGTATCGAGACACGTCCGATCAAAGGCACCCGCGCGCGAGACCCTGACCCCGCGCGCGACGCGGCCCTGGCGGCGGAGCTGGTCGACAGCGTCAAGGACCGGGCCGAGAACCTGATGATCGTCGATCTGATGCGCAACGACGTGGCGCGGGCGGCGCGGCCCGGTTCGGTCAAGGCCGAGCGCCTGTTCGCGCTGGAGAGCCATCCGACGGTGCATCATCTGGTCTCGACGGTGAGCGCCCAGGCGGCGCAGGGCGTCGGCCCGGCCGAGGTCATGGAGGCCGCCTTCCCGCCCGGCTCCGTCACCGGCGCGCCCAAGCATCAGGCCATGAAGGTGATCGCGGGCCACGAGCCGCCGCGCGGGCCGTGGTGCGGCTCCCTGTTCGGCTGGGGGCTGGGCGAGGAGGCGCGGCTGACGGCCTCGGTCCTGATCCGCACGGCCGCGTTCGAACGTGGTGCGGACGGCTGGCGCTGGCGCGCCTTGGCCGGGGCGGGGATCGTCGCTGACAGCGATCCGCGCGCTGAACGGCTGGAGACCGAGGCCAAGTTCCGCGCCTTGAAGGAGGCCCTGGTCGGCGTAGACTAGCAGTCGGTGCAGGCGATCCGATCCGTCGTCCGCGGCCGCAGATAGTAGTTCCGCTGAAAGGCGATGCCGCCCGGAATCATCTGGCCGAAGGCGGACGCATAGCCGTAGTTCGTCTCGCCCAGAATCACGGTCTGGCCGTCGGTGATCAGGTCCGGCGGGAGGTCGGCGACGGGGGATCCCCGGCCGCGGGCCGGTAGGATGTCGGCGCCCTTGGCGTCCTTGGCGCTCTTGGCGCGGCTCCATTCGACCGTGGCGACGCCGCGCGCATCCACGGTGACGCTTGAGACGCGGATCGACAGGGTCTCGGCGGAGAAGGGCCGCATGATCATGTCGCCGATCGCGAAGACGCCGTTCAGATCCTCGATATTGGTGCCGCCGGACTGGGCCACCAGATCCGCGACCATGGAGGCGACGTGGCTGGCGCGGCGCTCAGCCATATAGCCCTGGGAGAATTCGATCAGGCCGAAGTAGATGGTGATCATCACGGGCGCGATCAGGGCGAACTCGACCGCCGAGACCCCGCGCCGGTCCCGCAACAGGCGGCGCAGCGGCCGGATGTTCGCAGCGCGCCTCATTTGTAGGGCTCATTGCGGAAGGCCAGGGTGGTGGTCAGCATCACGCGATGATCGGTGGTGCGCGACACTGCCTGGGCGATGAAGGGTGTGGCGATGGGCTGTTCATACCAGACGCGCACCAGCACCCGGTCGCCGGGATCGCCCGGCATATAGGTCAGGACGCTGGGGTCGAAGACGCCCGTTTTCAAAGGGTCGGCGTCCGGCGGGGTCGAGAAGCCGTCGACCACGCGGATGTCGATGAAGGCGCGGCTGGGGCAGTCGGCGGCGAAGACGCTCATCTTGGCGCACAGGCGCTCTTTGATGTCCCCAATCTCCAATTGCTGTTCCTGAGCAAGACCGGTGCGGATCTGGCGCCCGGCGTCGGAGACGGCCGTTTCGACCAGGGCGTCGACCAGCAGCATCAGGCCGATCTCCAATATGCCGAACAGCAGGATGAAGAAAGGGAAGGCCACGAGGGCGAACTCCACGGCGGTGGAGCCCTCGCGACGACGCCGACGATGCATCAGGCCCAGCCCTCGGCGCATGGGATCAGGGGGCCGTGGACGGGCGGGCGGCGACGGGCGCGCAGCGGGCTCCGCAGGCGACTTCCACCGCTTCGCCGCCGCGCCAGACGCGCACCGAGCCGGTTTCGCCGGGGCTGACGGCCACCTGGCGTTGGAACAGGGGGCGGCCCAGGGCGTCGACGGCGATGATCTCGGTCAGGCCGTAGCTCTTGCCGGTGATGAACAGGGTGCGGGCGTCGGTGACGGCGACGTCGGCGATGCGCGGATTGGCCACGATCACCGACCCAGCCGGAGCGCGAAGCCGCACTTGCGTCGCCTGGTCCAGCTTGACGTCGAGCGGGCGCTCTTGCGCGAGGGCGGGCATGGCGAGCGCGAGCGTCGCGGCCAGGCCGGCGAGAAGAGAAGCTGGGCGCATGGCGAGGCCTCCGTGAGGATCAGAACGGGCGCGCGCGAGCGCCGTACGCGAACCTGACGGGCAAAGGTCAAGAAACCCTGAAATTCTCCGTTTGGGCCGAGCTCAGTCGTGAAATCTAGTAAACGATAAAGTAACCATCAATATTTCACAGCAGCTTCGAGATTTTACTCGCTCTTAAGGGGCGGTGGCGCATCGTCTCCATGCAAACGGGGGTCAAGCGGGCAAAACCGACGACCCTGATAGTGGGTCATCTGCTCGTTATTGAAAGAAGGAAGACACAATATGCGTAACTTCATCACGCGCTTCGCCAAAGACGAATCCGGCGCCACGGCCATCGAATACGGCCTGATCGCTGCTCTGATCGCGGTTGTCATCATCGGCGCCGTCGCCGCCCTGGGCACTCAGCTCAAGACCACTTTCAAGACGGTCAAGGACGACATGGCGAGCCCGCCGACGGAAGGCTGATACGCTTAAGAACGATGAAGACGGCCGGAGTGGATCGCTCCGGCCGTTCTTTTTGGCTGAAGTTTGCTGCCGATCAAGAAACTACGTCTTAAGTTCTCGGGTGTATCGTTTGGGCATGAGCGTCATATTCTCTGCTGTTGTGGTGATCTTGCCCGTTCTGGCGGTCATTGCGGCCCTCCATGATCTGACCACCATGAAGATCCCGAACTGGATCTCGGCGGTGTTGATCGTCGCCTTTTTCCCAGCGGCGTTCGTCCTGGGGTTGCCGCTCGGCGTGGTGGGCGCTTCGGTCGGTCTGGCGATCGCTATGCTCGTCGTCGGCATGGGCATGTTCGCGGCGAACTGGATCGGCGGCGGCGACGCCAAGCTGTTGGCCGCCTCCATGCTGTGGATGGGCGTCTCGGGCGGTGTGCCGTTTGTTCTTTATACAGCGTTGGTCGGCGGCGGCTTCTGTCTGCTGCTGATGACGGCGCGCAGCCATCTGCCCTTTTTCGCCCAGACCGGCCCAGGCTGGGTCATGCGCTTGATGCAGCCCAAGGG
This sequence comes from Brevundimonas sp. RM1, assembly GCF_052907225.1. Classification (NCBI taxonomy): domain Bacteria; kingdom Pseudomonadati; phylum Pseudomonadota; class Alphaproteobacteria; order Caulobacterales; family Caulobacteraceae; genus Brevundimonas; species Brevundimonas sp. RM1. The sequence continues at coordinate 16,903 of NZ_JBRERY010000024.1, read as the reverse complement.
CGACATTCCCTATGGGGTCGCTATCGCCATAGGCGCCCTGTTGGCCTATCCGTCCAGCCCGCTGATTACGGCTTACATCGCCGGCTGATGACGTTGTTCGTCAAGGGCGGCCCAGCTTAGGGGCGCGTTAACCATGACGAGCCATTATCCCTGACAGGCAGGGGGCGGATCATCCGGGTTCGCGCGATCGCGTCTGCCGGAGACACTGGATGAAACCCGCCAAGATCGCCGTCATCTGTATTGCAGCCCTCGCGGCCATCGGTCTGGCGCTGGTCGTGCGCGCCATGGGCTCATCGGGGCAGCCGACGGCGACCGCCACCGCCGCCGTCGAGACGCGGCCCATGGCCAAGGTGCTGGTCGCGGCGCGCGACCTGGAGCCGGGCCGTCGTCTGGTCGATGCGGATCTGAGCTGGAAAGACTGGCCGGCCGACGAACTCAATCCCCTTTTCATCACCGACGGTCCGCCGCCGCCGTCCAAGGCCGAGGGCGCCGCCGCCGAGAACGCGGCCGTCGAAGGCTCTGGCGACGCCAAGGGCACAACGGTGGACAAGGCCATGAAGGCCGTCGCCGAACTGAACACGCCGGGGGCCAAGTCCGACTACATCGGCGCCGTGGTGCGCGAACCCATTCTGGCCGGAGAGCCTCTGGTGGCGCGCAAGATCGTGCGCGCCGGGGACAGCGGCTACATGGCCGCCTATCTGGAGCCGGGCATGCGGGCCATGGCGATCCGCGTGACGGTCGAGACGGCGGCGGGCGGCTTCATCCTGCCTGGCGACCGTGTGGACGTCCTGCTGACTCGCGAGGTCAAGGGCTCGGGCGACGACGGCGGGACCAAATATTCAGCCGCCACGGTGATGCGCAACGTCAAGGTTCTGGCCATCGACCAGAGCACCCGCGCCGCTGAGGACGAACAGGCGGTCGTCGGCGCCACCGCGACGCTGGAGCTGACGGGCCGCGACGCCGAGGTTCTGGCCCTGGCCAAGTCCGAGGGCGAACTGTCGCTGGTGCTGCGCTCCTATGCCGATACGGCCGGACCGTCGGGCCATGTGCCGGGGGCGGTGCGCGGCCGCGCGGCGGGCGGCGGAGGCTCGGTCGTGCGCGTCTATCGCGAAGGCCAGGCCGAGACGGTGGCGGTGCCATGAAGACGGGACTATCGGGCATGAATCGTTTCGCTTTCGCCGCCTGCGCAGCCCTGATCGCGCTGGGCGGCTCTGCGGCGTCGGACGGCGCTCGCGCCCAGACGCGCGCCGCCATCACCGCAGGCTCGGCCCCGCAGATGGTCAATCTGCCGCGCGGAACCTCCTTCGCCGTCGACCTGCCGGCCGATGCGCGCGACGTCATCATCTCCAACCCGACCGTGGCCGAAGCCATGCTGCATTCGCCGCGCCGGATCACCATGATCGGCCTGGCGGGCGGCGAAACGGACGCCGTCTTCCTGGATGCGAGCGGGCGCACCATTCTGGCGTTGCGGGTGCGCGTGGACGCGGGCGTCAGCGCGCTTCAGGACACCCTGGCGCGTGTGGCTCCGGGCTCGAACGTGCGCGCCGAGGCGGTCAACGACAGCATCATCCTGACCGGCGTGGCGGCCAGCCCGCTGGAGGCCGAACGCGCCGCCCAGGTGGCCCGCGCCTTTGTCAGCGCGCCAGAAAAGGTCATGAACATGATCGCCGTCGCCGGATCGGATCAGGTGACGCTGAAGGTGCGCGTGGTCGAGGTGCAGCGCAACGCCATCAAGCAGCTCGGATTCGACACCCAGGCGGTGATCGGCCGTGTCGGCGACACTCAATGGCTGTTGGGCAACAGCGCCACCTGGGGCGTGAACGGCTCCTTCCTGGGCGGTCTGGCCGGCGGGATCGCGCGCGACACCACCAAGAATTTCCAGATGCAGGTGCCCTGTGTCGGCCCCGGCTGGCCCGAGGGCGCCATGTGTCCGGTCACGGTTGACGGCAGCCCCGGCGACCCCTCCAACTGGGACACCGCCAAGCCCGGCACCGGCCCCGGCTCGGATGGGCTGAACAAGGGCGAGGCCATGCTCAAGGCCTTCGAGCGCGTCGGTCTGGTGCGGACGCTGGCCGAGCCCAATCTGACGTCGGTCAATGGCGAGGCGGCCAGCTTCCTGGCCGGGGGCGAGTTCCCCGTGCCCGCCGGGCGCGACCGCGAAGGCCAGATTACAGTCGAGTACAAGCCCTACGGCGTGGGCCTGTCGTTCCGACCGGTGGTCCTGTCGGAAGGGCGCATCAGCCTGCAGGTCAAGGTCGAGGTGTCGGAGCTGACGCCCAACGGCGGCCTGACCATCGGCGCGGGCACGCCGTCCTCGATCACCCTGCCGGGCCTGACGGTGCGGCGCAGCGAGAACACCATTGAACTGCCCTCGGGCGGGTCGATGATGATCGCCGGCTTGCTGCAGGAATCGACGCGTCAGGCGATCGACGCCCTGCCGGGCATGACCAATCTGCCGGTGCTGGGCCAGCTGTTCCGCTCGCGCGACTATGTGATGGGCGAGACCGAACTGGTGGTCATCGTCGAACCCTACATCGTCAACCCGACCTCGCCGGATCGGATGCAGACGCCCGCTGACGGCCTGCGCATCGCCCAGGACGCCCAGACCATCTTCTTCGGCCAGTTGAACCAGGTCTACGGCTCGCCCGCTCCGGCGGCCCAGCCGGGCGCCGGATGGCGCGGCCCTGTCGGCTATGTGATCGAGTGAGCGCCATGATCCGCACCGTCTCCATCTCCGCCGCCGTTCTGAGCCTGAGCCTGGCGTTGTCGGCCTGCGTCGGCGGCCCGGCCGGCCTGGGCGGGGAGCCGCCGCTGACCCCCACCACGCGCTTCAGCCTGCAGGTCGAGCCAGGCCTGGACCGCATCGCCCTGGCCGTGCACGAGACGGGCCTGTCGGCCAATCAGCGTGCGGCGCTGGACGCCCTGGGCGGGCGCTTCGCCATGGAAGGCGCGCCAGTCCTGGTGATCGAGGCCCCGGCGGGCGGCGATCCCGTGGCGGCTCAGGCGGCCTGGAACGTCAAGGCGGCGTTCGAGGCGGCGGGCGTGCCGGGCGAGCGCATCCAGCTGGTCGGCTACGCCGCGCCGGACCCCAGGGCGCCGGTGCTGGTCGGCTTCGAAACGGTGCGCGCGGTGGTGCCTCAGTGCGGAACCCAGTGGGGCAATCTGGGCCGCACCGGCGACAATCAATCGGCTTCCAACTTCGGCTGCGCCGTCACCGCCAACCTGGCCGCCCAGATCGCCGATCCGCGCGACATCGTCGCCCCGCGCGCCATGATCCCGGCCGATTCCGGTCGTCGCTCGGTGGTGTTCGACGCCTATCGTAAGGGCGAACAGACCTCCGCCCAGCGCGAGACCCTGTTGTCGCAGACCAAGATTTCACAGGCTGTGCAATGACGACGGCGCCCAAGCCCTTTCCTTCTCAGGATTTCGACGCCCTGGACGGCTTCGATCTCGACGACGAGTTCATGGATCTGCATCCGACCGACGCCGGGACGCCCGCGCCTTCGGCTATGGGACAGGCGGCGGACGCCTTCGATCCGGTCGGGCGGATGCGGACCGAAACCGAGGCGGCGATGAATAGGTCGACGCCTTCCGCCGCCGTCGCGCCGCCCGTGGTGGCCGCCATGCCCGCGGTCGAGACGTCGACGGCGCTGACGATGGGCGGGGCGGCCTCGGTCGAGGTGTCGATCCCGCGCATCGGAGTGCACATTTTCGCCGAGCGCCAGGACACGGCCGCCGCCGCCGAGCGCGCGGGCCAGGACCGCCGCATGGCGCGCGCCACGACCCAGATCCGCCTCGGCGGCGTCCAGGCGGCGATCGAGGCCTATCAGGCCGAGCCGACGCCGCCCCTGATCATCGTCGAGAGCCTGAAGGCGCCGCAAGATCTGCTGGCCGAGATCGACCAACTGGCCCAGGTCTGCGACGCGGGCACCAAGGTCGTCATCATCGGCGCGACCAACGACATCCTGCTGTTCCGCGAGCTGATGCGGCGGGGCGTGAGCGAATATCTGGTGGCGCCGGTGCAGCCGCTGCAACTGATCGCCGCCATCGGCGGCCTGTTCGCCGACCCGGCTCAACCCTTCGTCGGCCGGACCATCGCCTTCGTCGGCGCGCGCGGCGGGGCGGGGGCCTCGGCCGTGGCGCACAACACCGCCTATGCGATGAGCGAGCGGATCGGCGTCAACACCGTCATCGTCGACTATGATCTGCCGTTCGGTACGGCGGGGCTGGACTTCAACCAGGATCCCCTGAACGGGGTGGCCGACGCCCTGAACCAGCCGGATCGCCTGGACCCCACCCTGCTGGACCGGATGATGGTCCGCTGCACCGACAAGCTGAGCCTGTTCGCCGCGCCCGCGACGCTGGAGACCGACTGGGACATCGGCGCCGAGGCCTTTGAGGAAGTCACCACCCGCATCCGGGCGACCGCGCCCTTCGTGGTGCTGGACCTGCCGCACCTGTGGTCGGGCTGGATGCGCCGGGCGCTGATCGCGGCCGATGAAGTGGTGGTGGTGGCGACGCCGGACCTGGCCTCGCTGCGCAACGCCAAGAACATGATCGACCTGATCAAGCAGGGGCGCCCCAACGACGCCCCGCCGCGCCTGGTGCTGAACCAGGTGGGCATACCGGGGCGGCCCGAGATTCCGGCCAAGGATTTCGGCGCGGCCCTGGGCGTCCATCCCAGCCTCAGCATTCCCTTCGACGCCAAGGTGTTCGGCGCGGCCGCCAACAACGGCCAGATGATCGTCGACGCCGCCGCCAAGACCAAGGCGGCCGAGGCCTTCGAGATCCTGGCCCAGATCGTCTCGCGCCGAGAGCTGCCGGCCGCGACGACGCGCGCGCCGGGCCGCGCCAAGCCGGCCGCCAAGGGCGGCGGCTCGCTGCTCGGCTCCCTGTTCAGCAAGAAGTCCTGAGGCCATGTTCGGCAAGCGGACAGCACAGCCGGGTCTGGCCCCCGCCGCGCCCCGGCCCGCTCCGGCCCCCGCGCCGGAGGCGCCGGCGCGTCGCGCGCCCGAGCCGGTGGACGGCTTCTCGGTCGAAGACCTTGATCCTCTGGCGCCGCCGCCCGTCGCCGCCGCGCCGCGCAGCGATCGGCTGGACGCCCTGGACGGATTGCTCGGCCGCAAGCCCGAGCCTGCGTCGAGCGCCTCTCCGAGTGCGGGGCCTCGCGCCACGCCGGGCCTGGAGCAGCTGAAGAAGGCCCAGGCCGTCGCCGAGATCGTGCGCGAGCAGAGCGACTATTATCACGCGACGAAGACCACCATCTTCAACGCCCTGATGAACACCATCGACCTGGCCCAGCTGGCGCAGCTGGATCAGAAGGCGGCGTCCGAGGAAATCCGCGACATCGTCGCCGAACTGGTGGCGATCAAGAACGTCTCCATGTCGGTGGCCGAGCAGGAGCACCTGGTTCAGGACATCCTGAACGACGTGCTGGGCTATGGGCCGCTGGAGCCGCTGCTGGCGCGCGACGACATCGCTGACATTATGGTTAACGGCGCCGGTCGGGTCTTCATCGAGGTCGGCGGCAAGGTTCAGCTGACCAATGTCCGCTTCCGCGACAACGGCCAGCTGATGAACATCTGTCAGCGGATCGTGTCCCAGGTCGGCCGCCGCGTCGACGAGGCCAGCCCCATCTGCGACGCCCGCCTGCCCGACGGCAGCCGCGTCAACGTCATCGCCCCGCCCCTGGCCATCGACGGCCCGACGCTGACGATCCGCAAGTTCAAGAAGGACAAGCTGACGATGCGCAACCTGGTGGAGTACGCCTCCATCAGTCCCGAGGGCGCGCGCGTCCTGGGCGTCATCGGCGCATCGCGATGCAATCTGGTCATCTCGGGCGGTACGGGCTCGGGCAAGACGACCCTGCTCAATACCCTGACGGCCTTCATCGACCCGACCGAGCGCGTCATCACCTGCGAGGACGCCGCCGAACTGCAGCTGCAGCAACCGCACGTCGTGCGTCTGGAGACCCGGCCGCCGAACCTGGAGGGCCAGGGCCAGATCACCATGCGCGACCTGGTGAAGAACTGTCTGCGCATGCGCCCCGAACGCATCATCGTCGGCGAGGTCCGCGGACCCGAGGCCTTCGACCTGCTGCAGGCTATGAACACCGGCCACGACGGCTCGATGGGGACGCTGCACGCCAACTCCCCGCGCGAAGCCATCAGCCGGATGGAATCGATGATCACCATGGGCGGCTACGGCCTGCCGTCCAAGACGATCCGCGAGATGATCGTCGGCTCGATCGACGTCATCGTCCAGGCCGCGCGCCTGCGCGACGGCTCGCGCCGCATCACCCACATCACCGAGGTGGTGGGACTGGAGGGCGACGTCATCGTCACCCAGGATCTGTTCGTCTACGACATCACCGGCGAGGACGCGAACGGCAAGATCACCGGCCGCCACCGCTCGACCGGCATCGCGCGCCCGCGTTTCTGGGATCGCGCCCGCTATTATGGGCTGGAGCGGGAACTGGCCGAAGCCTTGGACGCGGCGGAGTAGGGACGATGCTGCTTCCCATCCTGGCGGCGGTCCTGGCCTTCATCACCATCGGCGGCGTCGGCTGGGTGCTGGTCGGCGGCGACGATTCCTCGAGCCAGGCGGTCAAGCGGGCCAAGACCATGGGCGGGGTGCGGGCCGAGGCGGCGGCCAGCGCCAAGCGCGCGGCTGCGGCCAATACGCCCGAGGCGCGCCGCAAGCAGATCCTGCTGCAGCTTCAGGAGGTCGATCGACGCCAGCGCAAGGCGCGCATGACCATGGGCGCCAAGCTGAAGCAGGCGGGACTGAGCCTGCCGGTGCGGACTTTCGTCATCATCAGCGTGGCCGCAGGCCTGGTCGGGGCGCTGCTGGCCTTCGTCCTGGGGGCGAACATCATCATCGTCCTGGGCGTCGGCGTGGCGGCGGGTCTGGGTCTTCCGCGCTGGATCATCGGCATGAAGGCCAAGGCGCGGATGAAGAAATTCTCTCTCGCCTTCGCCGATGCGATCGACATCCTGGTGCGCGGCATCAAGACCGGCCTGCCGGTCCATGACTGTTTCAAGATCATCGCTCGCGAGAGCCCCGAGCCGCTGGCCGGCGAGTTCCGCACCCTGGTCGAGGGCATGGGGGTGGGGCTGACGCTCGCTCAGGCCCTGGACAAGATGTATGAGCGCATGCCGACGCCGGAGCTGAAATTCTTCGCCATCGTCATCGCCATTCAGCAGAAGTCGGGCGGCAATCTGGCCGAGGCGTTGGGCAATCTGACCACGGTGCTGCGCGCGCGGCGGATGATGGTCGAGAAGATCAAGGCGCTGTCGTCCGAGGCCATCGCCTCGGCGGGCATCATCGCCTCTCTGCCGCCGATGGTCATGATCCTCGTGATGCTGACCAACCCCAGCTACATGATGCTGATGTTCACCGACATCCGCGGCCAGGTCATGTTGATGGGGGCGGGCCTGTGGATGGCGATCGGCGTCTTCGTGATGAAGCGCATGATCTCCTTCAAGTTCTGAGGCGGAGGCGACGATCGTGAACGGTTTCATGCGCTTCATCACCGACCCGCAGAACCTGCTGAGCATCGGGGTCGGCGTGGCGGTCTTCGCCAGCGTCCTGACCCTGCTGTCCTCCTTCGTCGGCGGCGGCGCGCGGCTGGACAAGCGGATGAAGGCCGTGGCCGAACGCCGCGAGGAACTGCGTCGCCGATCGCGTCAGGCCATGCGCGGCGGCGCGGGGAACGAAGCCTCCAGCCTGCGCCGGACCGACGACAGTTTCCGCAGTCGCGTGGTCGCGCGCCTGAACCTGATGAAGCTGCTGGAAGACCCCAAGGTCGCCGACAACATGATCCAGGCGGGTTTCCGGGGGCCTGGGCCGCTGAACACCTTCTACTTCTTCCGCTTCGCCACGCCCTTCATCCTGATGGCGCTGACGGCCTTCTACCTGTTCGTCGTGGTCAAGCCGGACCTGCCGATGATGACTCAGGTCGCCATGGTGGTGATGGCGGCGGGCGTCGGCTTCTATGCGCCGAACATCTATCTGAAGAACATGATCGACAAGCGGCGGGCCTCGATCATGGCGGCCTTCCCGGATTCGCTCGATCTGCTGCTGATCTGCGTGGAGTCCGGCATGTCGATCGAGGCGGCGATCCAGAAGGTCAGCCAGGAGGTCGGCGGCCAGTCGATCGAACTGGCCGAGGAGCTGTCGCTGCTGTCGGCCGAGCTGAGCTACCTGCCGGACCGGCGCATGGCCTATGAGGGGATGGCCAAGCGGACGCAGCATCCGGGCATCAAGGCCGTGGCCACGGCCATGACCCAGGCCGAGACTTACGGCACGCCGCTCGGCTCCGCCTTGCGCGTCATGGCCAAGGAGAACCGCGAGCTGCGCCTGTCCGCCGCCGAGAAGAAGGCCGCGGCCCTTCCGGCCAAGCTGACCGTGCCGATGATCCTGTTCTTCCTGCCGGTGCTGTTCGTCGTCATCCTGGGTCCGGCCATCATCAACATCCAGGACATGATGAAGGGCGGCTGAGGGGCTGAGACGCCTCAGCCCTCTTCGGCGGTCCGCTTCAGGGCCTCGCTGATGGCCTGATAGGCGGGGCGGATGCGGGCGCGATGCTTGTCGTGGAACAGCTCGGCGCGCAGGCCCGTGAAGACCGTGCCGTGCGACACGATGCAGGCCCCGCGCTCCAACTCCTCGATCTCGTAATAGCGCAAGGTGCGGAACAGGAAGCCGCGACGCTCGATCCAGACCAGCTGGGCGTTGGGCTCCCATTCGCCCAGCTGCGCCTGCACCTGACGCTCGCCCAGGTCGGGCAGGCGCTCGGTCAGGCTGATCGGCGCGCCGAAGCCCAGGGCGCCCTCGACCTCGATCTCATGCGGATTCCAGCGGTTCCAGCCGCCGAAGTCCGTCAGCACCTCCCAGAGGCGTTCGGCCGTGGCGCGCACGCCGATGCGGTTCTCGATGCGGATCGTTTCCATGGCGCTTCCTGTGACACGGCTTTTTGCGTTTAGGAAGACGCAGAGGCGCCCGGCGTTTGTCCTTGGAGCCTTCGTCCCGCCGCGTTAAGTCCGAGCCTCAGCGCAAGGAGCCGTCATGATCACCCGCATCCAGCCCGACAGCCGCATGAGCCAGGCCGTGATCCACGGCCAGACCATCTACCTGGCCGGACAGGTCGGCGAGCCGGGCGAGGACGTCGCCGCCCAGACGCGCACCGCCCTGGCCGAGGTCGAGGCGATCTTGGCCGAGTGCGGCAGCGACAAGTCGAAGATCCTGTCGGCCCAGGTCTGGCTGGCCGACATCGCCGATTTCGAGGCGATGAACGGCGTTTGGGACGCCTGGGTCGATCCGGCGAACCCGCCCGCCCGCGCCACCTGCGAGGCCAAGCTGGCGACGCCCGACTACCTGGTCGAGGTCATCGTCGTGGCGGCGCGCTGACATGGCGCGCGTCATCTCGAACCAGAGCGAGCTGGAGCGGTTCAAGGCGACCCGCGTCACCGCCCTTTACCGCCTCGACCTGATCGAGAAGGGGGCGCAGCTGACCTATGACGACGGCGCTCCGGTCGACATGGCGTCCGAGGCGCAGCGGCTGAAGGATCAGGTCGCCGACATGGACCGCCGCATCGCGCGGCTGGAAGCGGCGGGCGAGGCGTGAGCCTGGCCAGCGTCCGGGCCTTCTTCGCGGAGCGGGCACCGGACATCGCGGTCATCGAACTGGACGTCAGCACGGCCACCGTGGCCGAAGCCGCCGCGGCCCACGGCGTCGAACCCGGCCAGATCGCCAAGACCCTGTCGCTGCGGGCGGGCGACCGTACCGTCCTTCTGGTCACGGCGGGCGATGCGCGGCTGGACAACGCCAAGGCCAAGGCGGCCTTCGGCGGCAAGGTGAAAATGCTGGACCTCGCCGAGGTCGAAGGCGTGACCGGCCATCCGGTCGGCGGCGTCTGCCCCTTCGGCCTGGCGACGTTCTTGCCGGTCTATTGCGATGTATCGCTGAAGGTCTGGGACGTGGTGATCCCGGCGGCGGGAGACATCCACGCGGCCGTCCGCATCAACCCCGACCGGATGCTCGAACTGACGGGCGCCGCATGGGTCGACGCCTGCCGCTAGGTCGAGGCGAGCGGCGACGCGTCCAACAGGGCGGCGATGCGCGCCAGCTTGTCCGGGTTGCGGGTGATGAAGACTTCGACGATTCGCCCCTGAGCGATGTTGAGCGCCGTGGTTTGTAGAATCCGCCCGCGTTCCAGGCTGACATAGCCGGGCAGGCCGTCGATCCACAGCGGCCGGACCATTTCAGAGCCCTCGTGACCGTATTTGCGATGTAGCCCGGCATAGAGGCGCAGCAGTTTCGGCGCGCCGTGGATGGCGTTGTGGAAGGCGATGACCTTGCCGCCGCCGTCCGATCTCAGCGTCGCCTCGTCCGCCAGAAGGGCACCGAGAGCGGCGGTGTCGCCGGTTTTCGCCGCCTCGAAGAAGGCGCGGGCGAGACGCTCGCCCTCCTCGGGTTCGACGGCGTAGCGGGGGCGGGCGGCCTGGATATGGCGACGTGCGCGGCTGGCCAGCTGCCGGACGGAAACAGGGTCGCGCTCAAGGGTCGTCGCCACCTCGTCAAAACCGACATCGAAGACGTCGTGCAGCAGAAAGGCCGCGCGCTCCAGCGGCGACAGACGCTCCATCGCCGTCATCAGCGACAGGGTCAGGTCATCGGCGAATTCCTCGACGCCTGACGCAGGCTCGGCGATCAGGGGCTCGGGCAGCCAGGCGCCGACATAGGTCTCGCGCTGCATCCGGGCGGATTTCAGCCGGTCCAGCGCCAGGCGGGTCGCGGTGCGCGTCAGCCAGGCGCCGGGTTCGCGGATTTCGGCCGGGTCGATGCGGCTCCACCGCAGCCAGGCGTCCTGCGCCACGTCCTCGGCCTCGGCCAAGGAGCCGAGCATTCGATAGGCCAGGCGCGTCAGTCGCGGCCGATGCGTCTCGAAGGTCTCGGTGACGGGATCAGGCCGCGACATGCGGCTAGCCTGCCGGATGGGCTGAGCGGAAGCCGACGGCGAGCCGGTTCCAGACGTTGATCGCTCCGATGGCGAAGGTCAGGTTCACCTGTTCGGTTTCAGTGAACTGGGCCTTGAGCACGGCGTAGTCCGCATCGGACGCCTGGGTTTGTTCGATGCGGGTCAGGCTTTCGGCCCAGGTCAGGGCGGCGCGTTCGCGCGGGCTGAACAGCGAGGATTCCCGCCACGCCGCCAGCAGATGCAGGCGCACCTCGCTCTCGCCCGCCTTGCGGGCGTCGGCGGCGTGCATGTGCAGGCAATAGGCGCAGCCGTTGATCTGGGACACGCGGATCTTCACCAGTTCCAGCAGACTGTGCTCTAGGCCGCCGGCGGCGATGGTCTGCTCCAGGTCGAGCATCGCCTGATAGGCGTCGGGGGCGGCCTTGGCGGGGCTGGCGAGGCGTGGGGTCATGTCATGTCTCCTACGAGCGTGAGTGCGCGTCGCCTCCATGACGAGACAGGGCGGCGGAGTGTGACATGACCACGCGGATCAGGGCTGCAGACGCTCCAGCACCGTGGTGATGACGCGCTCATAGGCGTCGGTCAGGGCGCGCAGTTCGGCCTCAGGCACGCGCTCGTCGACCTGGTGCATGGTCTGGCCGACCAGACCCAGCTCCAGCACCGGGCACAGTGAACGAATGAAGCGGGCGTCGGAGGTGCCGCCGGTGGTCGAGGCTTCCGGACGGCGGCCCAGCACGGCTTCCACCGCGTCCTGCACGGCGCTGACGAAGACGCCGGGTTCGGTCAGGAAGGCCTCGCCCGAGCACATGTGCTCCAGCTCGATCCGCAAGCCCGTCTCGGCCTGAAGCGCGCCCGCCTCGCGGTTCAGCCAGTCGATCAGGCCGTCGCCGGTGTGGGTCGGGTTGAAGCGGATGTTCAGCCGCGCCTTGGCCTCGGCGGGGATGATGTTGCTCGCCGGATTGCCCACGTCGATGGTGGTGATCTCCAGGTTCGACGGCGGGAACTCGGGGTAGCCTTCATCCAGCACGTGGGCGTCGAGACGGGCCAGCAAGCGGGCGATGACCGGGGCCGGATTGGCGGCGCGATCGGGATAGGCGACGTGGCCCTGCTTGCCGAAGACGGTGATCCAGGTGTTCAGCGAGCCGCGCCGTCCGACCTTGATCATGTCGCCCAGGTGGTGGGCCGAGGAGGGCTCGCCGACCACGCAGGCGTCGATGACCTCGCCCTCGGCGGCCAGGGTCTGGACCACCCGCTTGGTGCCGTGCAGGGCCGGGCCTTCCTCGTCGCCGGTGATCAGGAAGGACAGGGAGCCTTCGATCTCGTCTCGGGCCAGCACGCGCGAGACGGCGGCGACCCAGGCGGCGATGCCGCCCTTCATGTCCACGGCGCCGCGGCCGTAGAGGACGCCGTCGCGGGTCTCGCCCTCGAACGGCCCGGCGCTCCAGGCCTTCAGGTCGCCGATCGGCACCACGTCGGTGTGGCCGGCGAAGCAGAGGTTGGGCGAGGCGGTGCCGCGCCGGGCGTAGAGGTTCTCGATCCGGGCGTCGTGGCCGACGCCGCTCGGTCCTTCGAACACCATGCGGCGGCAGGCGAAGCCCAGGCCGGTCAGGGCGCGCTCCAGCACGTCCATGGCCCCTTCGTCGGCGGGGGTGACGGAGGGGATGCGGATCAGGTCGCGGGTCAGTTCGACAGGATCGATGACGGAATGTGATGCGGCGTTCATGAGGCTATTGCTTTAGGCATATCCCGCACTCGCGAGAAGGCCCGAAACCGTGCCGAAGATCGACATCGACGCCGCCCCGACCCTCAACGGAACCGGATACCCGGACGAATTCGCCGCGCCGTGCAAGCCGCGCCGCCGCCAGCGACTGGGCGATGCGGTCGGCCTGGACCAGTTCGGGGTCAATCTGCTGCGCCTGCCCGCCGGGGCCTGGTCCAGCCAGCGCCACTGGCACGCCGCCGAAGACGAGTTCGTCTGGGTGCTGGACGGCGAGGTGGTGCTGGTCGAGGACGAGGGCGAGACGATCCTGCGCGCCGGCGACTGTGCGGGCTTCAAGGCGGGCGTCCCCAACGGCCACAAGATCGAGAACCGCAGCGATCGCGAGGCGGTCTTGCTGGAAGTCGGCTCGCGCCGCCCGGCCGACGACGCCTGCGACTATCCCGACATCGACATGATCCTCCCCCATGCTCCTCCTCTGGGCGCCGATCGCTATTTCCACCGCGACGGAACCCCCTATCCGAAGACGCCCAGACGAACGTGACGACCGACAATACCTCCGCTTCTCGCCCTGACGACGGCCCGTCCAGTCCCTGGAGCATTCCCGACTTCCGCCTGTTGTGGCTGGGGCGCGTGGCGGCGGTTCTGGGCATCCAGATCCAGTCCTCGGCCCTGTTGTGGCAGGTCTATGAGATCGCCCGGCGCGACCGTCCGATCGAGGAGGCCAGCCTCTATCTGGGGCTGGTGGGGCTGTGCCAGTTCCTGCCGCTGCTCGCCTTCACCCTGCCCGCCGGGGCCATGGCCGACCGGCGCGACCGCAAGCACACCGTCACCCTGTCGATCATCGTCGAGGGCATGTGCGCGGGCGCCTTCCTGCTGATGGCGCTGCACGGTTCGCCGCCGCTGTGGGGTCTGCTGGCGGTGGCCGCCGTCTTCGGCGCGGCGCGCGCCTTCCTGGCTCCGGCCAGCCAGGCCTTCCTGCCGATGGTGGTGGGGCGCAAGGCCCTTCCGCCCGCCATCGCCGCCCAGTCCATCGCCTTCCAGACCGGGGCCATCGCCGGTCCGGCCCTGGGCGGGGTCATCGTCGCCGTGTCCGTGCCGATGGCCTACGCCTCGGCCATGGCGCTGTTCCTGGCGGCGATGGCCTGCTTCATCTTGATCCGCACCAAGGGCAAGCCGCAGGTCGATCCGTCTAAGCTGGGCCCGGTGCAGCAGGTCAGGGAAGGCCTGGCCTATGTATGGAAGACCAAGATCGTGCTGGGCGCGATCTCGCTGGATCTGGTCGTCGTCCTGTTGGCGGGCGTGGCCCTGCTGACCCCGATCTTCGCGCGCGACATCCTGCATGTCGGGGCTGTCGGCTTCGGCCTGCTGCGTGCCTCGTTCGGGGTGGGGGCGCTGATCATGGCCCTGTATCTCAGCCGCTTCCCCATCGTGCGCCACGGCGGGCGGTGGATGTTCGGGGCGGTGGCCGTGTTCGGCGTCTGCACCCTGATTTTCGGCTTGTCCAAGAGCGTCTGGCTGTCAGGGGCGGTGTTGTTCCTGGGCGGGGCGGCGGACATGATCAGCGTCAACATCCGCCAGACTCTGATCCAGCTGGCCACGCCCGATCACATGCGCGGGCGGGTGTCGTCGGTGTCCATGCTGTTCATCGGCGCCTCGAACGAACTGGGCGAGGCCTATTCGGGCGTCATGGTGCGCCTGCTCGGCCCGATCGGCGCGGCGGTGTTCGGCGGGATCGGCGCCCTGGCCGCGACGGGGGTCTGGGCCAAGACCTTCCCCAGCCTGAGGAAGGCGAACAGGCTGACCTGATGCGCTCAAAATGATCCTTCTCCCCTTGTGGGAGAAGGTGGGCGCCGAAGGCGCTCGGATGAGGGGGGGAGCGCTGCGGTCAGCCGATTGCGGCGCCGCCTTCCATGCGAGACATGACGAACGGCGGCGACGTCACCCCTCATCCGTCATGCTTCGCATGCTGCCTTCTCCCTCAAGGGGAGAAGGGCAGATCAGCCCCAGGGACGGAAGTGTTTCGACAGCTTGAGACCCTGGCTCTGGTAGTGGCTGCCGCCTTCGCCATAGAGGCGCGAGGGCCGTTCCGTCAGCGGCTCATAGACCAGTCGGGCGACGATCTGGCCGTGCTCCAGCAGGAAAGGGGTGTCGTGGGTGCGGACTTCCAGCACGCCCTTGGAGCCGGCGCCGTGGGCCTCGTCCGTGCCGAAGCCGGGATCGAAGAAGCCGGCGTAGTGGACGCGGAACTCGCCGACCGAGGGGTCGATCGGGGTCATCTCGGCGGCCTGATCGACCGGGATCTCCACATCGTCCGACGAGGCCAGGATGTAGAACTCGCCCGGATCCAGCAGTAGTTCGCCCCGGCGCAGGGTCAGCGGCTCCCAGAAGTCGCGCGGGTCGTGGCCGTCGATGTGATCCATGTTGACCACGCCCGCATGGCGGCGACCGCGATAGCCGACGACGCCGTTGTCGCCCGCGCGCAGGTCGACGCCGACGCTGCGGGTCTCCAGCTTGGGCGGCTCGCCCGCCTTGAGACGCAGCTGGTTCAGGCGGGTGCCGGGCTTGACCAGGATGGAGAAGGTCTGGGGCGCGATCTCGAGATAGAGAGGGCCGTCATAGCCCTCGTCCACATCGTCGAAGCTGCCGCCCTGATCGGTCAGCAGGCGCACGAAGACGTCGACGCGGCCGGTCGAGCTCTTCGGATTGGCGCGGGCGTTCAGCCCCTTGGGCAGGCTGAGGCGCTCTTGCAGGCGGGCGATGTAGACGCAGCCCTTTTCCATCACATAGCCGCTGTCGGGCAGGTCGATGGCGTGCATGGCGACGTCGGCGATGCGTTCCTCGACGCGGCGCTGGCCGGGCAGGAAGGAGGCGCGCACGCGCCAGGCCCGGTCGGACAGGCGCAGGTCCAGGCTGGCCGGCTGGACCTGATCGACGTCGAACGGGGTGTCGGAGGCGATGGCGCCGATCGCGATCAGGGTCTCAATGCCCTGGAAGGGAAGGATGCCGGGCTGGTCGGGAATGGAAAAGCGGGTCATGCCGTCCTGTTCTCACACGGATTTTCTCGTCTGTGTAGCTTGTCGGCGACGACAGACGCTTGAACCCCGCGTACGGCGGGACGCATATAGCGCATGCACTCCGCTCCTGCCTATACCGCCGAGACCGAAGGCGTCGTCGTTCGCGTCCGCCCCTCCTATCTGGCGGGCCAGTCGGACCCGGCCGAGAGCCGCTGGGTCTGGGCCTATCAGGTCGAGATCGTCAATCTGAGCGGCGGCCCGGTGCAGCTGGTGGCCCGGCGCTGGACCATCACCGACGCCCTGGGCCGGGTCGAGGAGGTGCGCGGCCCCGGCGTGGTCGGCGAACAGCCGGTGATCGAGCCGGGCGACAGCTACGCCTACGCCTCGGGCTGTCCGTTGACGACGCCGTCCGGCTCCATGGTCGGCGCCTATTTCATGCAGGACGCCGAAGGCCGGATGTTCGAGGCCGCCATCCCGGCCTTCAGCCTGGACGTGCCAGACGCTCGCAGGGTGCTGAACTAAGAGCAGGTCTCGAGCTGGGAGCGAAGGGGCTGAAGCCGTTCGGCCCTCAAGCAGCGCGAAGCGCGTAGGGCCAGTACGAAGTCCCTCAAGCAGCGCGAGGCGCGGTAGGGCGGCGTAAGGCCAAACAAAAAACCCCTCGCTGGAGGCGAGGGGATGGGACTGCGTCAACCCGGATGAACCGCAGTCCCGCCCCGGAGCCCGTCGGGAAGCCGACGGGGCGGACGGCGGCCCCTTTAGGAGGCGTTCGTGTCGGCCATAGGGCCGAAACTCGACGACGCGGCGGCTCCTCTGCTCAAGCAGGGAGCCGCCGCGCGGCGAGCGATAGCAGGCTTAAATGTACCGGCGCAGGCTGCGGGCCAGGTCGGACGAGGCGTCCTTGCCGGCGCTCTTGCGGACCTGGGGCTGGTAGGCGACGCGGGCGTGCTCGACGCAGTAGACGCCTTCCGACGCGCGACGGCCGCAGAAGCTGAAGTCGCTGGTCGAGGGGTCGCCGATCGGCCATTTGCACATGTGGGCACCCAGCGTCAGCACGGTGGCGGTGCCCGCCAGTTCCGGCGCGGGGACCGGGACCGAAGCTTGCGGCGCGGCGGCGACCATGGGGCGCGGAGCCACGGCCTCGATGCGGCGCGGGGCCGACGGAGCCTGCGCCGGCGCGGCCGGGGCGGCGG
>NZ_JBRERY010000023.1:0-25418 GCF_052907225.1 Brevundimonas sp. RM1 | reverse complement strand
GGGACCGCCGCGCGCGCCCTGCCACGCCAGCCCCCGCCAGTCGGCGCCCGCCGCACGCGCGGCCTCGGCGGCGAAACGGGTCCAGTCCGCGCTATCGGGGTGGAGATTGTGGTCGACCGTCAGGGCCAGAAGCCGCCGCCCCCTCGCCTTGGCCCAACCGGCGGCGAGGTCCAGCAGGGCCAGGGAATCGCCCCCGCCCGACAGGGCCAGGGCCACCGGCTCAGGCCCGGCGCGGTTCAGGCGTGCGTCCAACCGGGCCCAAATCCGCCGAAGCAGATCCCGGCCGGCCAGATCGCCCATCAGCTGCAGCTGGCGCGCGTCCGAAGCTGGGTCGCGCGGGTCTTCTGCGCCGCCGTGGCCGCCTCGGCGTAGCGGCGGCCGAACTCGGTCAGGGCGCCGCAGGCCTGGGTCGCGCGGTCGGTGGCGCGCAGGGCCTCGGCCAGCTTCAGCGTCGTCTCAGGCGCCCACGGCGTGCGCGGCCAGCCGTTCAGGGCGGCGGCGTAGGCCTGAACCGCCGAAGCGTTGTCGCGCGCGGCGACGTGCAGATCGCCCAAACGGCTGTTGGCCTCGCGCGCCTGGGGCGTGTTCGGCCAGGTGACGATGACGGTCTCCAGCGCGCGTCCACCGCGCGCCGCGTCCTCGCCCGCCAGACGCATGGCGGCCTGCAGATCCTGCGCCGCATCGCCGGTCGGCGAGTGGGCGACGATCGGCCCGTTCAGTTCAGCGGCTTCCTCGGCGGCCTTTTCGGCGCGCTCGACGCGGCCTTCCAGATCGCGCAGGCGGCGGCTCAGCTGCGTGTTCTCGCGCGTGACCTCGTCCAGTTGGAAAGTCAGACGCTCGCTGTCGGCGTTCATGCGCTGGAACGTCTGCTCCACGTCGCTCAGACGGCGCTCCATGATCGAGACCTGGCCTTGCAAGGCCACGACCTCGGGATCCGTCTCGACCAGCACCGGCTCCCCGGCCGCGTTGCGCTGGGTCAGGGCGCGCTCCAGACGGCGGACGTTGCGGTCCAGCTGGTCCAGGCGGCGCTTGTCCCACTGGATCGGCTCCATCGGCTGCACCTGGGCGACGACGGCGCCCCCGATCAGGGTCAGGCCGATCGCCGTCAGGACGGCGGGTTTGGTGAGGCGGAATGGCGTCTTCAGCATGGTCCTGTCGTCCCATCGATTTGCGGCGACGGCAAGGCCTCGATCAATGTCCGAGGCCCAGATAGATGATGGCGACGATGAACAGCGTCGCCGCGATCTCGCAGAAGATCAGCAGCGCCACCGTCCGCCACAGGGTCGAAAAGACTTTCAGGCTGTAGGCGCCCTTCAACTGGGCGAACATGTGCGCCGGCACGATCAGGGCCGCGATCGTCGCGGCCGCCGCGCCCGCTCCCTTCAGCGTCGTGGCGACCAGCACCACCGCCATCAGCAGCAGGGACATGAAGGTCAGGGAATAGAGGACGAAGACCCCGTGGTCGTACAGGGTGAAGCCCCGCTTCCACAGGAACATCAGGGCGACGAAGGGGATCGACAGCGGCACCAGCAGGAAGGCGAATTTGTAGATGGTCTGCTGCAGCTTGTAGAGCGCCAGGTCCGGGTTCTTCAGCTTCTTGGCGACGGTCTTGGTCAGGCCGTTGGTCTGGCCGTCCGTGCCGACGCTGGAGGCGATGTCCGCCACCTGGGCCTGCCAGCTGCCCGAGGCCAGACCGTCCTTGCGGCCCTCGATCGCGTCCTTCTGCAGACGCTCCAGCTTGGCCTTCTCAGCAATGACGCCGGCTTCAGCTCCGGCCAGAGCGCCGGCGGCGGCGCCGGCCCGCGCGCCGCTGTTGAACGCCGGGGGCGAGCCGTCCGACGGCTCCATCGCCGCCTCCGCCGCATCGACTTCCTTGCGGGCGGCGGCGGCGACCTGCTCCGCTTCGACTATCGCCTCCTTCTGGGCCTCGATCTGCTGCGGCAGGGACGGGAGCGTCACCGCCTGATGCGGCATGAAGCTGAGGGCGAAGAACATGACGAACAGCGTGAACAGGAACATCGCCAGCGGCGAGACGTAGCGGGTCCGCTTGCCCTGCACCCATTCGCGGGTCAGCCGCCCCGGATTGAGGATCAGCAGCGGCAGGGTGCGCCACAAACGGCCGTCGAAATGCATCACCCCGTGCAGCAGCTCTTCGCCCAGATGCAGCAAGGTGCGGTGGACATGGGCCGCCTGGCCGCAGTTGGAGCAGAAGTTGCCCGTAACCTCGGCCCCGCAGTCGGCGCAGGCGCCGTGAGCTTCGCCCGCATGGCCCGTCGGCTTCTCGATCGCCCCGGCGATGACGCCCGCCGTCACCGCTCCGCCCGCCGCTTCCAGATCCATGCTGTCCCTCCCCAGGATTCGCGGCGGACTTTGATCGTCTGGAGGCGCAAAGAAAAGAGGCGCCGGCTTGCGCCAACGCCTCGATCCGTCTGTTTTTTACGTCGCGTGTTTAGCGCGGCGCGCCCGACACGATGGCGGTGCGGGCGTTGCGGTTCTGGGCCCAGGCCGACTCGTTCGAACCTTCGGCGATCGGACGTTCCTTGCCGAAGCTGATGGTGTCGATGCGGGCGGCCGGAACGCCGCGGCTGATCAGGTAGGAGCGAACGGCCTCGGCGCGGCGGGCGCCCAGGGCCAGGTTGTATTCGCGCGTGCCGCGTTCGTCGGCGTTGCCTTCGATGCGGACCGTGACCTGCGGATAGCGGGCCAGCCAGGCGGCCTGGGCGTCCAGACGCGGCTGGGCCTCGGCGCGCACCGAATAGGAGTCCAGGTCGAAGTAGACGCGGTCGCCGACGTTGACGACGAAGTCCTGCTCCGAGCCGGGCGCCGGGGCGCCGACGTTGCCGCCGCTGACGGGGCCGGTCGGGGCGGTCGGATACTGCGGGCCGACGGCCGGCGGCGGCGTTTCGACCGGCACGGCCGGCTCGACCTTGGGCTTGGTGCAGGCGGCCAGCGAGGCCATGGCGACGCCGACAGCGGCGAGCCGGATCAGGGTGGAGGTGTTCATGGATCGTCTCCTTCTCATTCGGTTCGAGGCCGACGCCTCTAGCTTGACTGTATGCGAGCGCTGCTAACGCGCAGCGCAACACCGCGCCAGCCGCGATAACGCACAGTTTATGGGAATGGCTCCGCTCGTGATCTCACGAAGCCGTAAGTCCGTCAGGCCGGGCAGGAATCCGCGCCCTGACCGATGCCCAGATTGACCGGCGGCGCGTCCAGCAGACCCGACCAGGCCGGGTCCGAACCGCGTCCGTCATAGCCCGCCTGAGACACGACGCGGCCCGACAGGTCGACGGTCCACAGACGGGTGTCGCCGCCGGGGCTCTGACGCGCGAAGGCGATGTAGCGGCCGTTCGGCGCCCAGGACGGGCCTTCCTCGAAATAGGAGGACGATAGGATGCGCTCGCCCGTGCCGTCGGACTTCATCACGCCGATGTGGAAGCGGCCGCCTTGCTGCTTGGTGAAGGCCACCAGGTCGCCGCGCGGGCTCCAGGCCGGGGCGGTGTAGCTGCCGCCGCCGCGGCTGATCGGGCGCTGGCCCGAGCCGTCCGCCCGCATGGTGTAGAGGCGCGCCGAACCCGAACGGTCCGAGGTGAAGACGATCTGATTGCCGTCGGGGCTGAACGACGGCGAGGTGTCGATGCCGGGGTCGGTCGTCAGACGCGACAGCTGGCGGCTGCGCAGGTTCATCACATAGACGTCGGTGTTGCCGCCCCGGATGATCGAGAAAGCCATCTTCGACCCGTCGTTCGAGAAGCGCGGGGCCAGCACCTGGCCGTCGAACTCGCCCAGGCTTTCGCGGCGGCCGGTCGACAGGTTGTAGAGGTAGATGCGGCTGTAGTCCTTGCCCAGCGCCACATAGGTCACTTCATCGGGGTTCGAGGCCGAGAAGCGCGGCGACATGATCACCTCATCGCCCTGGGTCAGGAAGACGGGGTTGTAGCCGTCCTGGTCGACGATGGTCAGGCGCGACAGCTTGTTCAACTGGGTGCCGCTTTCGGACACGAACAGGACGCGGGAATCGAAGAAGCCCGCCTCGCCGGTCAGGCGCTGATAGACCACGTCCGAGATCTTGTGCGCGATGCGGCGCCACTGCTCGGAAGTGGCGGTGAACTGATAGGAGACCAGCTGGCACTGGCGATAGGGGTCGTACAGGCGGAAGCCCACGTCGATCCGCCCGTCCGCGCGCGGCGTCACCCCGCCGTACAGCACCGCCTGGGCGCCGATGGAGGTCCACTGCGGGAAGTTCGGGGCGTTGGCAAGGGTCAGGCCCGTCTCGACGAAGCTGGCCGGGTTCAGCGGATCGAAGAAGCCGGATCGCTTCAGGTTGCCGCTGATGACGCCCGAAATCTGCGACCCGTTCTGGCCAGTGAAGGGCACGACGGCGATCTGAAGCGGGCGCAGCACGCCCTCGTCCACCACCACATCCTGCATCGGCGCCCCGACGGCCGGGGTGGATTGCGCCTGGACGGACCCGCCCAGCGCCAGGGGCGCGGTCATCGCAAGCACGGCGGCCGAGGCGAGAAGGCGGTTCAGGCGCATGGATCGATCCTTCGGGTCGTTACGGTCAGGCTGGCCGCCCCTCTTTAACATCAGCGCGGCGGATGATCGCCAGCTTCACGGGGATTTGGGCGACTTTGGGGTGATAGGCGATTTACGTCCTAACGGTTCCCGCATTGACGCTTGGTTTCAAAGCGGAAGGGCACTTCCTGCGCCTGGAAACCATCGGGCACGGTGAAGGGCGAGGTCGCCCGCAGCGCGCGCAACATGGCCTCGGATGCGGCGCGCCAGGTCGGGTCGTTCCGGGTGTCCTGAAGGCGCGGCGTGCCGATGATCTGGCCGTCGGCGCTCAACCGCACCGTCACGCGGATCACCAGGTCGTCCATGCCCGGCATGTCGCAGTTCAGGTTCCAGTTCGGCGTCACCTGGGCGCCCAGGGCGGCAAGCTGCGGCCCGGTCGCGCGCGGCGCGGAGCCCGCGCCCTGCTGGCCCGGCGCCGGACGGCCGCGGTTCTGGGTCGGGCGCGGCGGCCCGGCCAGGGCGTCAAGGTCCAGTCCCGGCGCCGGGCGCGTACGCGGCGGCGTGGCGGGGGCCTTCTTCTCGGGCGGATTAGGCGTGGGCCGAGGCGACGGCGTCGGCGCCTTCTTCTCAGGCGGCGTCGGGGTCGGCCGCGGCGTAGGCGTGGGACGCGGCGTCGGGGCCTTTTTCTCGGGCGGAGTCGGGGTCGGGCGCGGCGCGGGCGGCGTCGGGCGCGGTTGCGGCGCGGGCGGCGTGGGGTCCGGCTCGAGCGGAGTCGGCTCGGGCGGGGTCTCGACCGGGGCCGTCTCCCCATCCTCGAGCGAAGGCTCCTCCTGCGGATTGTCGGCGGGCGCAGCGGCGATCTCGATGTCCGAGACGATCGACACCGGCACGGAGTTCACCAACGGCTTCGGCTCGTCTTTCGACGACCAGGATACGAAGGCGAGCGCCACCACCCCCGCGTGCAGGGCGATGGAGCCGAGGATGGCGGGGCTGGGGCGGCGCAAGGTCCGTCAGCCCTCCGTCGGCTCGTCGGCGGCGGTGTCGGTGATCAGGTTCAGCTTGGTGAAGCCCGAGGCCGACAGGCGCGCCATCACGCGCGCCACGGCCTGATAGGGGGCGCGGCCGTCGGCGCGGATGAAGATGGCCTTGTCGCGCGCGTTCTCGCCGCCCTCTTCCGCCACGCGCAGGGCCAGTTGCTCCCAGCGGACCTCGCCCTCGCCGATGAAGATGGCGCCGTTCCGGTCGATGCTGACCGTAACCGGCTTGTCGGTCGTCTCGACCGCGCTGGCTTCGGTCTTGGGCAGTTCGACCGGCACCCCGACCGTCAGCAGCGGCGCCGAGATCATGAAGATGATCAACAGCACCAGCATGACGTCCACCAGGGGCGTGACGTTGATCTCGCTCAGCGGCCGTTTGCGTGCGCGACGACGGCCGCGCCCGCGCGCTTCACCGCCGCCTCCTCCACCCAGGGCCATGGATCAGGCGCCCCGGCGCAGGTTCAGGTCGGACGACGGCGGCGGGGGCGGAGGCGGCGGCGTCGCAGGCGCGCCCAGACGCCGGGCGATGGCCGACTGCAGATCGTCCGCAAAGGCCTCCAGACGGCCCGTGAACTTGCCCGCCGACACCGAGAAGGCGTTGAAGGCGATATAGGCCGGGATGGCCGCCGCCAGGCCGATGGCCGTGGCGAACAGGGCCTCGGCGATGGCCGGGGCCACGGTCGTCAGATTGGTGTTGCCCGCCGCCGCAATGCTGTCGAAGGCGTTCATGATGCCCCACACCGTGCCGAACAGGCCGATGAAGGGCGAGGCCGTGGCGACCACCGACAGCACGCCCAGACCGTTCTCGATCTTCTGGCTTTCCCGAGCGATGACCGAATCCAGCGCCCGGTCGATACGGGCGATCAGCATGTTCCCTTGCGTGTCCGTCATGGCTCCGCGCGCGCGCGCCTCGCGCCAGTCCTGCAGGGTCAGCACCAGCATGCGCGGCAGGGGATCGACCGGCTGAGGCCCAGCCTGGGCGGCGACCTCCTCCAGCGAGCGGCCGCTCTCGACCTGCTTTTCGAACTCGGTCGCGCGGGCGTTCATGCGTGAGAACCGCACCGCCTTGTCGATGATGATGGTCCAGGACCAGACCGAGGCCGCGGCCAGGCCGATCATCACCGTCTTGACCACCCAGTCGGCGGTCATGAACAGCTCGATGGGATTCAGCAGGGAGGCGTCGGCGGGCGGAGTCATGCGTGGTCCTTGGCGAAGAGTCCGTTCATCCGCCTTTTGCACCGGGCGGACGTGGCGGTTTCATGGCGGCGGGTCTAGCGGGCGTCGCGCCCGGCGTCATCAGCCTACCGGCTGACAACCTCGTTATTGCCGAGCCGATCCTGTTTCCCCCGACAGCCAGGGCGTCACCAGTTCGATCAGCCGCTTCGTCGGACGGCGCGGACGCCCGTCCAGATGGATGCAGACGGCGACGACGTCCGCCCGGCACAATACGTCGCCGTCGCGCTCGACCGTCTGGCGGATGATCAGGCGCGGCCCCTTGATCGCCTCATAGCGGGTGCGCACCACCAGGGCGTCGTCGATCCGCGCGGGCTTCAGATATTTGATCGCCAGGTCCGACACCACGAAGGCCAGCGGCTCCTCCTGCTCCAGCAGGTCGACATGCCCTACCCCCGCCAGACGCAGGAAGTCCGACCGCCCCCGCTCGAAATAGCGGACGTAGTTGGCGTGATAGACCAGGCCGGTGAAGTCAGTGTCCTCGTAATAAACCCGCACGGGCAACAGGTGATCGCGGCCGTCGAAGCGGCCGGCGCTGGGTTGGTCGGTCATGGTCTCAGCTCTTGCCGGAAACGGCGGCGGGCGCCGGGGCGTCGAAGCCCGGACAGTAGCGCGATTTCAGCGTCGCGAACTCGCCCGTCAGCGGGTCGTGGCTCATCAGGATGCGGTTGGGCCGGGAAACGAAGGCCACGGCCTCCCGACTGCCCTTCAGCCCGGCGTAGCCGCAGGCGGCCTTGCCGCGCCCGGCCTCGACATGCCGGACCTCGGCCTGCGGCCCCATCTGTTCGCGCACCTGCTCAAGCGCGCGTTCGGCGGGCGTGGTCTGGCGGGGTCCGAAGCGCGCCCCCTGGGTCAGGGCGTAGAGGCTGAAACCGCCCAGCACCAAGACAGCCGCGCCGAGCACGACGATCATCCGGTTCATCCTGCGGGGATGCGCCAAGGCCGCCTCCTTCTGGGAAAGGGAGGATGACCGGCTTTACCGCCGAGGTGAAGTCTTTTTGCGAAAGATTCGCGCGACGTCTGCTCAGTCGCGGTCGTAGAGGCGCATCACGGCCAGGGCGCCGATGGTGGTCAGCACGCCCAGCGCAAAGGCGCCGACCAGCGAGCTGGTGGCCGCCGCCGTCGACACCGTGACGGGCCGCTTGGCGTACCACTGAACGATCTCGCCGGCGTGGGCGTGATCGATGCCCTCGTCATAGGCTTCGTCCAGATAGGTGTCGTCGGCGGCGGCCATCGGCGTCTCCAATTCTTGCCTGCGCATAATCCCCGGCGCGTTCGGGCGGTTCCCCTCTCGTGACAGAGGAAGCGCCATCCAGTAAAGGGCGCCCCTCAGCATATTCGACATCTGGCGAGCGACTCCATGGCCGGCCATTCCAAATTCAAGAACATCATGCACCGCAAGGGCCGCGCTGACGCGGTCCGTTCAAAGCTCTTTTCGCGCCTGTCACGGGAAATCACCGTGGCGGCCAAGTCGGGGATGCCCGACCCGGCGATGAACCCCCGGCTGCGCCTGGCGGTGAACAACGCCAAGGCCGAATCGATGCCGAAGGAAAACATCGAGCGCGCCATCAAGAAGGCCTCGGGCGGCGAAGTCGATGCGATGGAGGAGATCCGCTACGAGGGCCGCGGCCCCGGCGGCGTCCAGGTCATCGTCGAAGTCCTGACCGACAACCGCAACCGCGCCGCCTCGGGCGTACGCTCGGCCTTCGCCAAGAACGGCGGCGCCCTGGGCGAAAGCGGCTCGGTCACCTTCATGTGGGACCGGGTCGGCAAGATCCACTATCCGGCCGAGGCGGGATCTGAAGACGCCGTGATGGAGGCCGCCATCGAGGCCGGCGCCGCCGACGTCGAGAGCGACCTGGTCAAGCCCGACATCTATGAGGATGCGCCGGGCCACACCATCTGGACCGCCTTCGAAGACCTGAACGAAGTGGCCGAGGCCATGTCCAAGGTGCTGGGCGACCCCAAGTCGACCGCCATCGTCTGGAAGCCGCAGTCGGAGATCGACCTGACGGGCGATTCGGTCGGCGTCCTGTTCAAGCTGCTGGACGCCCTGGACGGCGAAGACGACGTGCAGCAGGTCTATTCGAACGAGAACATCTCGGACGAAGACGCGGCCAAGTACGCGGGCTGATCCGCACGCGATGATCCTGTCCCCGACGCCGCCCCCATGCGGGAGCGACGTCGGGGCTCAGGAACCGGACCTGAGTTCGGAGGCTTCTTAGGGCTCAAGCCTTGCCGCGAGGAGCCCGCCCCATGGACATCACCCAGCTGATCCTCGATGACCACGCCGAACAGCGTAGGCTGTTCTCGCTGATCGAGCAGATCGGCGCGGACAATGTCGAGGCGCTGGAGGCGGTCTGGGGGCGGCTGTCGGCCTTTCTGGACGCCCACGCCGAGGCCGAGGAACGGCATTTCTATCCCGCCCTGCTGAAACTGGGCGAGGGCGTCAATGACGCAGACGACGGCACGGTCGAGGGCGAGACCGAGGACGCCATCGAGGATCACAACAAGCTGCGCGACGCGGTGAAGGCGGTGGCCGCGCACGCGGTCGGCAGTCGCGCCTGGTTCGACGCGGTCGGCGCGGCCAACATCGTCAACTCCAAGCACATGGGCGAGGAGGAGCGGCAGGGGCTGACCGACTTCCGCCTGAACGCAGACCTGCAGACGCGGCACGACCTAGGCGTGCGCTTCGCCGCCTTCCAGGCCCGCCACATCGCCGGGGTGAAGCCGGTCAACAAAGACCCCGAAACCTACGTCGAGAACCATGGCTGACGCCGCCTGGCTGGAGACCGTCGTCCTGCCCATCGCCGGCGCCCTGATCGCCGGCGGGATGATCGGCTTCGAGCGCGAGTGGCGCGGCCGACCGGCGGGGTTCCGCACCCACATCCTGGTCAGCCTGGCGTCCTGCCTGCTGATGCTGGCGGCCATGACCCAGGCCGACTGGGCTTTCCGCGCCCTGCCGGACGAGAACATCGTCACCGACCCCACCCGCATGGCCCACGGGGTGCTGACGGGAATCGGCTTCCTGTGCGCCGGGGTCATCTTCCGCACCGGCTTCTCCATCCACGGCCTGACGACGGCGGCCTCGCTGTGGATCACCTCGGCCATCGGCCTGCTGTTCGGGGCCGGCCTGTTCGCCCTGGGCGCGGCGGGGACGGTGATCACGGGCCTGATCCTGGTCGCGCTGCGGCTGGTCAGCGCGCGGCTGCCGGACCGCACCCTGACCGATGTGGAGGTGCGCTGGCGTCGTGACGGCCCCTCGCCCGAGGCCGAGGTCGAGGCCGCCCTGCGCGCGATCGATCCGAAGCCCGCGCCCGACCGTTTCGAACTGATCGACGACGGCGCGGTGGTGCGCCGCAGCTGGCGCGTCCACGCCGAGGGCGAGACGGCGCTCAAGACCCTGGCGGGGCGGCTGTCGGCCCTGCCTTCGGTCTGCGGCTACGTGCTGAATCCGCGCGACGACTGACGACTTGCCCCGGCCTGCGCGGAGGTCCAACCTGCGCGGTCGTTGGGAGCGTTGGGATCATGGCGATCGACTGGGGCGTGACGCATTGGGGCGTCGAGGAACTGAGTCTGCTGGCGCCGGTGGCCTCGGCCATGGCGGCGGGCGGACTGATCGGCATCGAGCGGACCTATCACGGCCATCCGGCGGGGTTCCGCACCCACATCCTGGTCTGCATGACCTCCTGCGTCCTGATGCTGGCGGCCATGCATCAGGCCAGCTGGGGCTTCGTCGCCCTGCCCGAGCAGCGGCTGGTGATCGACCCGACGCGGATGGCGCACGGCATACTGACCGGCATCGGCTTCCTGTGCGCCGGAGTGATCTTTCGCGAGCGGTTCTCGGTGCACGGCCTGACCACGGCGGCTTCGCTGTGGACCACCTCGGCCACCGGGGTGATGTTCGGGGTCGGCCTGTGGAAGCTGGGACTGATCGCGGCGGGGGCGACCCTGCTGGTGCTGGCCATCCTGCGCTTTCTCGACGCGCGCCTGCCCCACGTCGGGGTGCTGGACGTCACCCTGCGCTGGACGCGCGGCGCGGCGCCGCAAGAAAAGGCGCTGCGCGCCCTACTGGCCGAGAACGGCCTCAAGCCCACGCGTATCGGCCATGTCGTCAGCCCCGACGGCCAGATCCACGAACACCACGTCAAGGCGCGGGGCCCCATGCCGCTGAAGGTCGACGCCCTGTCCCGCGCCCTGTCGGATCAGGCGGGTCTGGCCGGTTTCTCGGTCATGCCCAGAGACGATTGAGCCGACATCGGGCCCTGAGGCTGCGCCCGGTCATTGTTCGCTAACCCTCTTTGGGGCAATAGGAACGGATGGCGAACGAAACGACTCGGATCCTGGGGCTGGACCCCGGCCTGCGCCGCACCGGCTGGGGCGTCATCGAAAGCGAGGGCAGCCGCCTGCGCTGGATCGCGCACGGCGTCGTCGCGCCCGACGACAAGGCGCCCTTCTCCGAGCGGCTGCTGCATCTGCTGGAGCGGGTCGGCGAGGTCTGCGCCGCCTATGACTGCGACGAGGCGGCGATCGAAGAGGTCTTCGTCAACGTCAATCCGGCCTCGACGCTGAAGCTGGGCCATGCGCGGGCGGCGGTCATGCTGGCCCCGGCGCGGGCGGGTCTCAGCGTCGCCGAATACGCCCCGACCCTGATCAAGAAGGCGGTGGTGGGCGCCGGGCAAGCCGACAAGAGCCAGATCGCCTTCATGATCAAACGGCTGCTGCCCGCCTCGGGCGAGGTCAAAGCCGACGCCGCCGATGCGCTGGCCGTGGCCGTCACCCATGCGCATCATCGTCGGTTTCGGGCCTTGCCGGTGCGAGGCGCGGCATGATCGGCCGTCTGCGCGGCATACTGGCCGAGGTCGGCGAGGTGGAGTGCCTGATCGACTGCGGCGGCGTGGGCTATGTGGCCGCCTGCGGGGCGCGGACGCTGGGCCGACTGCCCGCGCCGGGCGACGAGACCCTGCTATTCATCCAGAGCCAGTGGAGCCAGGATCAGGGGCCGCGCCTCTACGGCTTCCTGAGCCGCGACGAGCGCAAGGTCTTCAACCTGATGCTGACCATTCAGGGCGTGGGGCCGAAGGCTGCGCTGGGGGTGCTGGACGTGCTGCCGCCCGCCGAACTGGCCGCCGCCGTCGCGCGCGAGGACAAGGCCGCCGTGGGACGCGCCAACGGCGTGGGGCCGAAACTGGCCCTGCGCATCGTCACCGAACTGAAGGGCAAAAGCCTGAGCGAGGGCGTCTTCGCCCCGACCGCGCCCGGCGTCCACGCCGAGGTCGCCGTCGCCCCGCCGCCGCCCAGCGTCACGGGCGAGGCGGTCGCCGCCCTGCTGGGCCTGGGCATCGCCGAGGTCAACGCCCGCCGCGCCGTCGATCACGCCTTGATCAAGCTGGGCGAGGACGCCGAACTGCCCCTGGTCATCCGCACGGCCCTGCAGGAGCTGGGACGATGAGGGACGCTGCGACTATCCCTTCTCCCCTTGTGGGAGAAGGTGGCAGGCGTAGCCTGACGGATGAGGGGTTGCGCCCACATCCAGCGCTGCCTGACATCACCGATAAAGAGACCCCTCATCCGACCTCGCCGCGCTCGGCCACCTTCTCCCACAAGGGGAGAAGGACGAAATGACTGACGACCGCATCATCTCGCCTGCCCCTGCGCCCGGCGAGCAGCACGACCGCGCCCTGCGGCCCCAGACCCTGTCCGAGTTCGTCGGCCAGTCGGCGGCCAAGGGCAATCTGAAGGTCTTCATCGACGCCGCTCGCGCCCGCTCCGAGGCGCTGGACCACGTCCTGCTGTTCGGGCCTCCGGGGCTGGGCAAGACGACGCTGGCGCAGATCGTGGCGAGGGAGCTGGGCGTGGGCTTCCGCGCCACCTCCGGCCCCATCCTGGCCAAGGCGGGCGACCTGGCGGCCATCCTGACCAACCTCGAACCGCGCGACGTCCTGTTCATCGACGAGATCCACCGCATGGCGCCCCAGGTGGAGGAGATCCTCTATCCGGCGATGGAGGACCATGTGCTGGACCTGATCATCGGCGAGGGGCCGTCGGCGCGCAGCGTACGCATTGATCTGGCGCCCTTCACCCTGGTCGGGGCGACGACGCGGGCGGGCTTGCTGGCCACGCCGTTGAGGGATCGCTTCGGCATCCCGCTGCGGCTGGAGTTCTATACGCCCGAAGAGCTGACGGCGGTGATCCGCGGGGCGGCGCGCAAGATGGGCGCGGCCATTACCGAGGACGGGGCGATGGAGATCGCACGCCGCGCGCGCGGCACGCCGCGTATCGCCGGGCGCCTGCTGCGCCGGGTGCGGGACTTCGCCGATGCTGAAGGCGGCCCCATCGACCGGCTGGCGGCGGCGCGGGCGCTGGCGCGGCTGGAGGTGGACGAGGCCGGGCTGGACAGTCTGGACCGCCGCTTCCTCAAGGCCTTGATCGAGAACTACGGCGGCGGGCCGGTCGGCATGGACACCCTGGCCGCCGCCATCGCCGAGGCGCGCGACGCCGTCGAGGACGTGATCGAGCCGTATCTGCTGCAGCAGGGCTTCATCCAGCGCACGCCGCGCGGCCGCATGGCCTGCGCACGCGCCTATGAACACCTCGGCCTTGAGACGCCGCAAGCGCCGCCCGCCGCCGCGCCGGACCTGTTCGGGAAGTAGAGCGCGCGCCCTACTCCGCCATCAGCGCCTCGACCTCGGCGCGGTCGCCCAGCGACGGCTGCGCTCCCGGCCGGGTCGCCGCCAGCGCCCCGGCGGCGCAGGCGAAGTGAAGCACGGCGTCCGGCTCCATGCCTTCCAGCAGGGCCACGGCGATCGCCCCGACGAAGGCGTCGCCCGCCCCCACCGCGTCCACGGCCGTGATACGCGGCGGCGTGGCCCAGGCCATCGCCACCCCGCGCCGGTACATGACCGCCCCGCGCGCGCCCTTGGTCACGACCACCAGCCCGCCGCCGACGTGCAGGGCGTCGCCGTAGAAGGCGGCCTCCGTCTCATTGACCACCAGCAGGTCGGCGCGGCGCAGCAGGGCCTCCGACACCGGCGCGGCGGGCGCCAGGTTCACGCAGACGAAGTCCGTCGCCCGGCCGACCGCCGCCTCCACCGTCTCGATCGGCAGCTCCAGCTGGGCGATCAGCGGCGTCTCGATCCGGGCGGGCAACTGCTCCGGCGTGACGAAGTGGTTGGCCCCGGCAGCGACCGTGATCTGGTTCTCGCCGGTCGGATCGACGGTGATCAGGGCCACGCCGGTCGGCGCCGCGATGTCCGTCTCCACCCCTGACAGGTCGACGCCGTGGGCCAGCATCAGGGCCACCGCCGCGCCCGACATCTCATCGTCGCCGACCCGGCCGATCAGCGAGACTTCGGCGCCCAGCCGACGCGCGGCCAAAGCCTGATTGGCGCCCTTGCCGCCAGGGTGGCGCGACAGGGTTGCCCCCGTCACCGTCTCGCCCGGCGCAGGCAGGGACGGCGCCGCCGCCACCATATCCAGATTGATCGAGCCGACGACGGTGATCCTCATGCGCCTTCTCCCAAACGCTGGGTGATCAGGGCGAAGATCCCGGCCGCGTCGGCCTTCGTCGCCCAGAAATGGTTCGCCCCGGCCGCCTCGACGCGGAACTCGACCGCCGTGTGGCCTCGGGTCAGGTCGCTTTCGGTCTCCACCGCGATGCGGCAGGGAGCCAGCTCGAACAGGTCAGGCCGCAACAGCCAGGCCACGGTGCAGGGGTCATGCAGCGGCCCTGCGTCCCAGCCGACGATCCGCCGCTCCACCCGCTGGGAGAAGCGCAGCATGGCCGCCGCCGTGCGGGCCGAGGTCTTGCGCAGGGCCTCGATCGCCGCGATCCGCTCTTCCGTCGCCCGCACCTGATGGGTGGCGTCCAGCCCCATGACGATCATGCGGCAGCCCGAAGCGAAGACCTCGGCCGCCGCCTCGGGGTCGGCCCAGATGTTGAACTCGGCCGATGCGGTGATGTTGCCGCCTTCCGAGCGCGCCCCGCCCATGACCACGACCGGCCCCAGATGCGCCGCCAGCGCCGGTTCGGCTCGCATGGCCAGCGCCAGATTGGTCATCGGCCCCATGACGGCCAACGCCACGGAACCCGCAGGCCGCGCCATCACCAGGCGCACGATGGCCTCAGTCGCCGTGCCCTCGGCCACAGGGGCGGCGGGCTCGAACGGGGTCAGGTCGCCCAGCCCCTCAGGCCCGTGGAACTCGCCCGCCCCGGCCGGGTCGCGGCGCAGGGGGCGCTCGGCGCCCGCGAACACCGGCACGTCCTCGCGCCCGGCGATCTGGCGCAGGATGCGGGCGTTGCGCGCGGTCTTTTCGGCGCTGACGTTGCCCCCGACCGTGGTCACGGCCAGCAGGTCGAGGTCAGCAGAGGCGAAGGCGGTCAGCAGCCCCGTGGCGTCATCCACGCCGGGGTCGCAATCAATGATCAGGCTCTGTTTCACTGATCCGGTGTGCCGGTTGGCAGGCCATGAATCAATGCCCGGCGCGCCTTGCCTCCTCCCTTCGCGCGCCCATATGCTTCGTCACACTCGCTGTTCCAGAAAGCCGCCGCCATGACCGACGCCGCCCCGCTCAAGCCGCTGAAGATCGACTTCGTCTCCGACGTCATGTGCCCCTGGTGCGCCGTGGGGCTGGGCGGGCTGGAGCAGGCGCTGGAGCGTCTGGAGGGCGAAGGGATCGCCGCCGACATCGCCTTCCAGCCGTTCGAGCTGAACCCCGACATCGCCCCCGAGGGCGAGAACATGGGCGAGCACCTGGCCCGCAAATACGGCTCCACCCCCGAACAGTCGGCCGCCAACCGCGCCGCCATCACCGCCCGCGCCGCCGAGGTCGGGGTCGAGATGAACTTCCGCGACGACAGCCGCATGTGGAACACCTTCGACGCCCACCGCCTGCTGCACTGGGCCGGGCTGACGGCGCCGGACAAGCAGGCGGCGCTGAAGCACGCCCTGTTCGGCGCCCACTTCACGCAAGGGCGCAACGTCTCGGACGCGGGCGTCCTGACCGAGGCGGCCGAGGCCGCCGGGCTGGACCGCGCCGAGGCGGCCGAGGTGCTGGCGTCTGGCCGCTATATGCAGGAGGTCCGCACGGCGCAGGCCCTGTGGCGCGCGCGGGGGATCACCTCCGTCCCCGCCGTGGTGGTGGAGGACAAATATCTGATCTCCGGCGGCCAGCCGACGCAGGTGTTCGTCAACGCCCTGCGCGAGATCGCGGGCAAGGCGTAAGGCCCCTCTCCCCTTGTGGGAGAAGGTGGACGGCGGAGCCGGACGGATGAGGGGTGGCGACGCCGTGTCCGCCCCATGTATCGGCCGGTGAGAGACCCCTCATCCGGCCCTTACGGGCCACCTTCTCCCACAAGGGGAGAAGGACCGGGAAAAACAGAGTCCAATTCGTCTGAATCGTCTGAAATCCCCGCCCTCTCTTCCGGCGCGAGGCGGGCGCTGAGGGCGTTGATGCGGGCCTCGACGGCGCGGCGGCCCGCGTGGTCGTCGGGGGCCAGGCGGGCGGCGTCGCGGGCGACGGCGGCGACCGCCTTCATGTCGGCTTCCAGCGTGTCGAGCGGGTCCGGTTCAGGCGCAGGCGGCGGGGTTTCCGGCTCGGCGGCGGCCAGCAGGGCCGGGTCCGTCAGCGCCCGCCAGGTGCGCAGCCACGACGCCGCCTCGGCCGCCCGGCCGCGCCGCACCGCCCGGTTCAGCCGCATCAGGGCCTGAGCCGCCATCGCGGCCAGATCGGGGGCGTCCGCCGCCGCATCCTCGAACGGATCATCGTCGTCGGGCCAGGGGTCCGGGTCGCCCGCGTCGCAGCGGCGCCAGCCCTCGCGCGCGGCGCGGGACCGCAGCGTCCCCAGCTTCAGCCCATAGCGGTCGCAGACGGCCTCGGCCGTATCCCCGGCCAGATAGTCGCGCCGCGCCGCCGCCCAGGTCGCCTCGGAGCGGACGCGATAGCCGTCCCGCGGCGCCGGGTCTTCGTAGTAGTGGCCGCGCGGGGCGTCAGTTACCTCGGCCCGCTCGGCGGTCGAGGGCCGCACATGGTCGGGGATGTAGGTGGTGTCGCCGTACTCGTCCTGCTCCCACCGGCCAGAGGCGATGATGCGCGGCGCCTCCTCATGCCAATCCTTCTCGGACCAGTCCTTCTCCCGCCCGCCCGAAGCCTGATCGTCCATCGCGCCGCCTCCTGCCTGAAAGGCGGAGGATGGAGGACGGGTGCGTCAGGATCGGACGCTTGCGTCGACTTTGGCTGGGAACCCTCATCCGGCCCTTCGGGCCACCTTCTCCCATCGGGAGAAGGACTGGAGAGGTCAGGCCCGCTTGCGCTTGGGTTCGACCTTCAGCGCGGGAGCGCCCGTGACCAGACGGCCCTTCCAGCCGGGAGGGGGCAGGAACTTGCCGGACTGCTCCTCCCGGGTGCCGTGCTTGGCCGTCTCGGCGGCGCGGCGCAGAGCCTTCAGGGTGGTTTCGTGGTCAAACAGCGGCTTGTTCATCGCGGTCCCCAATCTAGCAGTTCGGGGGTCTCGCCGCCACTGGCGTAGACCTGCCAGCTGTCGGCCAGCGGCCTGTAGACGGTTTCGAGGTAATCGAGGCTGAGCGGATAGCGTCGCCTCAGCGTCTCTTCGGGAATGCCGTGGCCGCCGCGCGCGACCCGGTGCGCGACGCGGGCGATGGAGACCTCGACCGAGGGCAGGCGCAGATATACCAGTTCGAAACGGTATCCGGCCGCCTTCCAGTCGCGGATGCGGCGGGCGTGGGTGCGCGTGGCCAGCGTCGTCTCCAGCACCACGTCGGCGCGGGCGTTGGTCAGTTCCTCCAGTCGCTCCAGCACCAGCCGCCCGGCGGCCAGATCACGACCGGGGCCATGCGGCAGGGACCGCGCCACTTCATCCGGATTGACGAACTGAAACGCCTCGGCCCGTTCGCGCAGGAAGCCATTGATGAAGGTGGTCTTCCCGGCGCCGTTCGGCCCGGCGAGGAGGACGAGGGTGGGCATTTCGATCCTCCCAGAAGTTGGGTCATCACCCAGCGCCTGACGCCTCACTTCATGAAGTCAAAGACGTATTGGTGAGGGTATGAGCGGAAGTGTGCGCACACCTTTTCCAATCGCCGGAACCGAACGCGCTCGTAAGCACGAACGGCAACCAACTTCACTCGATCGACGGTGTTATCCGCCATGGCAGTCTCCTTTGCTGCTGACGGAAATTCCGTCATCCCGGTCCGCCGTATGCGGACCCCGCCGCGTGGGGATGGCCGAAGCCGCAGAAAGGTTTGGATGATGACCCGACTCAGACCCTAGCAGAGCAAACGGGGACCGACGCAGCCAAAAATGACGACGCTTGAGCGCATTGCACAGTTGTCTTTCAAGCTCTTGCGGCCAGGGAAAGCGTCACCATATATCTCACAGACCAACGATATCACAACGAACCGCTGCTGCACCTGTCTGGGCTGCGAAGGTGTACTTATAAAGGATCTACGCTAATGATGACCTATGGCTTGAACTACCAATACCTCCCGAAAAACAGCCCGAACGGCCGTCCACTAGATAGTGGTTCGGCATTGCTGGACCACCCGGTGAAGGCTGAGGAGTTGGTCCTACTCCCGAATGTTGGCGATTACGTTCAGATTGATTACAGCGCCCGAGGTGGAGAGAGCTTCGCTGGAAAGGTCCGAAGCAAGCTCTTCCGGTACATGGTGAGGGACGATAGCCAATGGTGTCAGATCAATATCGTCGTCGAAGAAGATGACGACGACTGGGGTCTACTCATCAAGGAATAAGACCTCGAAACAGAGCGTGATCCTTTTCGGAATGCAAAAGCCCCCAGCCTTGGCTGGGGGCTTTATTCGTTACTCAGGCATGCGTCGGTGATGGAGGTGGTTAGACCTTAACCTCAATCTCCCCGCCCCCGGCCCGGAACTTGGCGCTCATCTCGGCCATGCCCGCCTCGGCGTCCGTCAGGCTGGCGCCCGCGTCGTTCTGGGCCTTGGCGGCGTCCCGGATGTCCTGGCTGATCTTCATGCTGCAGAATTTGGGGCCGCACATGGAGCAGAAGTGGGCGGTCTTGTGGGCTTCCTTCGGCAGAGTCTCGTCGTGGAATTTGCGGGCGGTCTCGGGGTCCAGGGAGAGGTTGAACTGGTCCTCCCAGCGGAACTCGAAGCGCGCGCGGCTGAGGGCGTCGTCATGGGCGCGGGCGCCGGGGTGGCCCTTGGCCAGGTCGGCGGCGTGGGCGGCGATCTTGTAGGTGATGACGCCGTCCTTGACGTCCTGACGGTCGGGAAGCCCTAAGTGCTCCTTGGGCGTGACGTAGCAGAGCATGGCCGTGCCGAACCAGCCGATCATCGCGGCGCCGATGGCCGAGGTGATGTGGTCATAGCCGGGGGCGATGTCGGTGGTCAGCGGGCCAAGCGTATAGAAGGGCGCCTCGTGGCAGTGCTTGAGCTGCTCATCCATGTTGGCCTTGATCTTGTGCATCGGCACGTGGCCGGGGCCTTCGATCATGACCTGGCAGCCCTTGGCCCAGGCGATTTTCGTCAGTTCGCCGAGGGTGCGCAGCTCGGCGAACTGGGCCTCGTCATTGGCGTCGGCGATGGAGCCGGGGCGCAGGCCGTCGCCGAGCGAGAACGAAACATCATAGGCGCGCATGATGTCGCAGATGTCCTCGAAATGCTCGTAGAGGAAGCTCTCCTTGTGGTGGGACAGGCACCACTTGGCCATGATGGAGCCGCCTCTGCTGACGATGCCCGTCACGCGCTTGGCCGTCATCGGCACGAAGGGCAGGCGCACGCCCGCGTGGATGGTGAAGTAGTCCACGCCCTGTTCCGCCTGTTCGATCAGGGTGTCGCGGAAGACTTCCCAGGTCAGATCCTCGGCGACGCCGTTCACCTTCTCCAGCGCCTGATAGATGGGGACGGTGCCGATGGGGACGGACGAGTTGCGGATGATCCAGTCGCGGATGTTGTGGATGTTGCGGCCGGTCGACAGGTCCATGACGTTGTCGGCGCCCCAGCGGGTGGCCCAGACCAGCTTGTCCACCTCGTCGTCGACGGACGAGAGGACGGCCGAGTTACCGATGTTGGCGTTGATCTTCACCAGGAAGTTGCGGCCGATGATCATCGGCTCGACTTCGGGGTGGTTGATGTTGTGCGGGATGATGGCGCGGCCGCGGGCGATCTCCTGACGGACGAACTCGGGGGTGACGAAGTCGGGGATCGAGGCGCCGAAGTCTTCGCCGTCGCGGATGCAGGGGGCGGTCTGTTCGCGGCGCAGGTTCTCGCGGATGGCGACGTATTCCATCTCGGGCGTGATGATCCCGGCCTTGGCGTATTCGTATTGCGTGACGGGGCGGCCCTCGACGCCCTTGAACACCTGATGGTTGGAGACGTCGAAGCGGGGGGCGAGGTGCTTGCCGCTGGCGTGGCCGTTGTCCTCGGGCTTGACCTCGCGCGGGTTCGCGACGGGGGCGATGTCGCCGCGATCCAGCTGCCAGCTGGATTTGACGCGCGGCAGGCCCTTCTTGATGTCGATGGTCACGGACGGGTCGGTGTAGGGGCCCGACGAGTCATACATCGTCACCGGCGGCTCATTGGCGCTGGGGTGGACGGCGACTTCACGGAAGGGGACGCGGATGTCGGGGAAGAGCTCGCCCGCCACATAGACCTTCTGGCCGCCCGCCCGGGGGCCGGTGGGGATGCGACCATGCTCGGCGGCGACTTCCTTGCGGGCGTCGGCGAGAGCGAGGTCGACCTGCGGCTCGTGCGGCTGTTCGTTGGTGACGTGGATATTCATTTGGCGGCCTCCTGCGAGAAGAGGTCCGCCGGCGCGGTAGGAGCGCCCCCTACGCCGGACTTCGGGCGTCGAAAGCGGTGAACTCGTCCCTTCGCCGGCATGACCCGGATCAGGTTCGACGGGTCAGAGGAGAAACCTCAATCTCAGCCGCTCGATTGCGACCCCCCGGAGAACGGCGCGACCCTAGCCCCTTTCCCCTGCGGGTCAAGCCGCGGGCGTGCTAGGGATCGGGACATGTTGACCATCCGCCCCTATCGCGCCGAGGATCGTGAGGCCTGCCTGGTTCTGTTCAACGGCAATATGCCGCGCTTCTTCGATGAGAGCGAGCGCGAGGGATTTGTCGCCTGGCTGGACGACCAAGCGCTGCGTCTGCCTTATCTGGTGATCGAGCGCGACGATCGGATCGTCGCCTGCGGCGGCCATGCCGTCCAGCCGGACGGCAGCAGCGTGGCGATGTGCTGGGGCATGGTGGGGAACGCCCTGCACGGTCAGGGTCTGGGCCGGGCGCTGACCGAGGCGCGGCTGGCGGCTGCGCGGGCGACGCCGGGCGTCCGACGCGTGGTGCTGGACACCGGCCCGCACACTCACAGCTTCTACGCCCGCTTCGGCTTCAAGACGGTGAAGGTCACGCCTGACGGCTATGCGCCCGGCATGGATCGCTGGGACATGGAACTGAAGCTGGATTGAGGGAGAGGGGGCGGCCCGGCTTCTCAGTCGGGGGGGCGTTAAGGCCGGGCCGCCGCAGACTTCGTCGGGGTTGGGGGGGCGTCCGACGTGTCCGATTGCACAATCCCCGGCCGCGATGTTGGTTCCGCTGATTTTCGCGTGTTAACGCTCTTTGTCGAACAATAATCGTTTTTCCCGCTGCGCCCGGTTTACTTGGCGCGAGGCGGTTCAGCAGGATCGTAAACATGGCGCGCGTACTGGGCGTTCTGGGCGGCATGGGGCCCGCCGCGACAACAGCCTTTCTGGCGCGGGTGCAGGCGCTGACGCCGGCCGGGGCGGACGAAGACCATGTGCGCGTCATCGCCGACATCAACCCCCAGGTGCCCAATCGCCATACTCAGCCCGAGGCGGCGGGCCGGACGCTGGGCGAGATGGCGCGGGCGCTGAAGGCGGCGGGGGCGCAGGTGCTGGCCATGCCGTGCAATACGGCCCACGCCCATGCGGGCGCCATCCGCGCGGCGGGCCTGCCCTTCATCGACATGATCGCCGAAACCGCGAAGGCGGCGGGCGCGACCGGGGCGCGGCGGGTCGGGGTGCTGGCCACGCCGGGCGCGGCCTTGCTGTACGCCGAGGCTCTGGCCGCCGAAGGGCTGGAGATGGTCGCCCCCTCCCCCGCCGAGCGCGAGCGGTTCATGCAGGTGGTGTTCGGGGTCAAGGCGGGCGACGTCGGACCTGACCAGCGCGCGGCCATCCGCGATCTGGCGCAGGCGCTGATCGCGGCGGGGGCCGAGGCGGTGATCGGGGGCTGCACCGAGGTTCCGCTGCTGCTGGATCAGGGCGACGTGGACGCGCCGCTGATCGACTCGGCCGAGGTGCTGGCGCGGGCCTGCGTGGCGGCGTGCCGCTGACCGGCCGCTAGGCGAGGCGCCCGGCTTGGCCTAAGCGGAAGGCGACGCCGTTTCAGCAGGAGCCTTCATCATGGATCGCCGCGCCTTCATCGCCGCTTCGTCCGCCGCCGTCGCCGCCTCGACCCTGGCCGGGCCGGCCCTGGCGCGGAACGACCGCTTGCAGATCGGGATCATCGGCACGGGGCTGAGGGCGCAGAGCCTGATGTCCATCCTGCTGAAGCGGGCCGATGTGGACATCGTCGCCCTGTGCGACATCGAACCGCTGATGATCGCGCGGGCCAAGGGGATGATCGCCGCCGCCGGGAAGCCTGCGCCGCGCGCCTATGAAGGAGCGCCGGATCAGGCCTATCGCGACCTGCTGGCCCATCCGGGGCTGGACGCCGTCATCATCGCCACCCCGTGGGAATGGCACGCCCCCATGGCCATCGCGGCGATGGAGGCGAAGATCCCGGTCGGCTGCGAGGTGGTGGCGGGCGTCAGCCTTCAGGATCACTGGGACGTGCTGGAGGCGCACGAGCGGACCGGCACGCCCTATATGGTGCTGGAAAACGTCTGCTATCGCCGCGACGTGCTGGCGGTGCTGAACATGGTGCGCGCCGGGCTGTTCGGCGAACTGGTCCATCTGCAGGGCGGCTATCAGCACGATCTGCGCGCGGTGAAGTTCAACAGCGGCGATCCGCAGAAGCCCTATGGCGGCGGGGTCGAGTTCGGGCCGAAGGGCTGGTCCGAGGCGCGCTGGCGCACCTGGCATTCGGTCAACCGCAACGGGGAGCTGTACCCGTCGCACGGCATCGGGCCGATCGCCAACTGGATCGACCTGAACCGGGGCAACCGGATGACGACGCTGACGGCCTACGCCTCCAAGGCGCGGGGGCTGCACGCCTATGTGGTCGACAACGGCGGGCCCGACCATCCGAACGCCAAGGTCCAGTTCAAGCTGGGCGATGTGGTGACGACCTCGATCGGCTGCGCCAACGGCGAGACCATCCTGCTGCTGCACGACACCAATCTGCCGCGTCCCTATTCGCTGGGCTTCCGGGTGCAGGGGGTGAAGGGGCTCTGGATGGATTTGAACCAGTCGGTCCACATCGAGGGCCGCAGCCCCGAGCACCAGTGGGAGGCGCAGGCGGCCTGGTTCGAGCAATACGACCACCCGCTGTGGAAGACCCACGCGGACACGGCGGCCGGGTCGGGGCACGGCGGCATGGACTTCTTCGTCATCCACGCCTTCGTCGAGGCGCTGAAAGCCAAGGCGGCGATGCCGCTGGACATCTATGACGCCGTCAGCTGGAGCGCGATCACCCCCCTGTCGGAGCAGTCGATCGCCGAGGGCAATCGCACGGTGAACTTCCCCGACTTCACGCGCGGGGCGTGGCGCGAGCGCAAGCCGATCTTCGGCTTCGACGGCGTGTATTGAGGCCTCTCCCGCTCCGTCACCCTCGGGACAAGCCCGAGGGTGACGGAGCAGAGGTCAGTTCTCCGACTTCTTGCCCATCAGGGGCGACAGCAGGCTGTTGACCTCGTCCATCTGGCCGTGGCCTTGGGCGGCGCGGTGCTCCAGTTCGTCGGCGCGGCGCTCAAGCGCGCGCGCGCGTTCGGCGCGCGGGTCGTCCTCGGGTACGGCGTGAAGGGCGGGACGACGGGCCTCCAGTTCGGCGATCAGCTCGTCGAAACGGGCCTGGTTCATGTTCTCGCCCTGCTCGAACAGGGCGATGGCTTCCTCCAGGGCGGCTTCAAAGGCGTCTTGATCGGGCATGGGCCTCATCCTCTTATGCTTACGCTTTCAATGAGCGGGGCCGTGCGCCGGTTCCGCCTTGGCCGCCGATCACGCAGGGTTTACGAGACCGCCATGCGCACCCTTTTCGCCTCCGCCGCCCTGATGGTCCTGTTGACCGCCTGCACCGTGTCGACGGAAGCGGCGCCGGAGCGAGCCGAGGTCGCGGGCGCCGTCTGCGACGTGCCGGACGACCTGCGCCCCGCCCGCCCCTATCGCATTCCGCAGGACGAGGTGGCGGCCGACGTGCCGGTCGCCTTCAACATGCTGGCGGTCAGTTGGTCGCCCCAGGCGTGCCGCAGCGGCAAGGACTATCCCGACGAACGCTATCAGTGCGCGGCCAATCAGTTCGGTTTGACCCTGCACGGACTATGGCCCAACGGCGCCGCTGACAAACACCCGCGCTATTGCGCCGCGCCCGGCCCGGCCATCCCGGTCGAGACGGTGCGCGAGCATTTCTGCATGATCCCCTCGCCCAGCCTGCAACAGCACGAATGGGCGGCGCACGGCACCTGCGGCTGGGACAGCCCCGAGGCCTATTTCGAGCAGGCGGCGAAGATGTGGGACGGGCTGAACAAGCCCGATCTGGAGGCCATCCCCGCCCAGCGCCTTACCGCCGGGGCGATCCGCGACGCCTTCGTCGCCGCCAATCCGGGCTTCCCGCGCGACGGGGTGTTCATCGCCACCACTGACGGCTGGTTCCGCGAGGCGCGGCTCTGCTACTCCCAGGACTATCGGCCGATGCGCTGCCCGCGCGGCCTGGGCGCGCCGGACCGCGCGCGGCTGAAGCTGGCCCCGAAAGGGGTTCCGGGCGGCGTGCAAACCGCCGGTTAACCAAAGCAGGCACAGGCTGCGGGGCTGCTGTTTCGCCCGAGGCCGTCATGTCGACCATGCTGACCCAGTCCCGCCGTCGTTCCAGCGACCATTTCCAGCCCGAGGACATGGAGCCGCAGGAGCAGCGCCGCCTGCGCGGCCTGCTGGAGCAGATCGACTACGCCGCCTATGTCGCCAACCGCGAACTGATCGGCCACGCCCTCGCCCAGGTCGACGTCGGCGCCTTTCAGAAGCTGGCCGTGCTGACGGCCCAGGCGCGGGCGCGCTGGGGCGCCGAGGCCGTGCGCCTGGCTGAATCCGGCGCCCCGGCCACCCCCGACCAGGTGGCCCGCCTGACCGCCGCCCGCACCGCCTATGACGAGCTGGCCGAGGCCTATGACGCGCTGCGCCGGATGGTGGAGCGGGGCTATCTGCCGCTGAAATAGACGCCGGGCGTCAGTCTCGCCGCGAGATCAGTCCAGCTTCTGCGGCCGGGTGACGATGGGGGCGTTGGGGTCGGTCTGGGCCGGACGCGCCTGGGTCGGCGGCAGGCCTTCGACCTGGGCCGGGGCGTCCGGTTGGGACGCGGCGGGCGGCGTCACCACCACCACCGGCGCGGGAGGCGGCGTCGCGGGCGCCTGGGTTGCGGGCGCCTGGGCTGCGGGCGGCGCGGGGTTCGGTCGGGGCGACGGCGCG
>NZ_JBRERY010000022.1:0-27754 GCF_052907225.1 Brevundimonas sp. RM1 | reverse complement strand
CGTGGTCGAGATCGGCCAGGCGCCGCGTCTGGGCGGGGCCAGCCGCGACGGCCATGAGGCGGTCATCGGCACGGCCCTGATGCTGGCGGGCGAAAACAGCCGCACCGTGGCGCAGGCCTCCGCCGAACGGCTGGAGCAGATCAGCGCCAGCCTGCCGCCCGACATCGTGGCCGAGCCGGTGCTGAACCGCAGCGCCCTGGTCAACTCGACCATCAAGACGGTGGCCAAGAACCTGACCGAAGGGGCGCTCCTAGTCATCGTCGTGCTGTTCCTGCTGCTGGGGAACATCCGCGCGGCGACGATCACGGCCCTGATGATCCCGATCAGCTTCCTGTTCGCGGTTATCGGCATGAACCGCTTCGGCATCAGCGGAAACCTGATGAGCCTGGGGGCGCTGGACTTCGGCCTGCTGGTCGACGGCGCCGTGGTGGTGGTCGAGAACACCCTGCTGCGCCTGGGCCAGAAGCGCGCCGATCTGGGCCGCGCCCTGACCCGCAACGAACGTCTAGGCGTCGCCGCCGGCGCCGCGCGCCAGATGGTCAAGCCCGCCGCCTTCGGCCAGCTTATTATCCTTCTGGTCTTCACCCCCCTGCTGATGCTGGAAGGGGTCGAGGGCAAGACCTTCATCCCCATGGGCGCCACGGTCATGCTGGCCCTGGTCGGCGCCTTCATCTTCTCCTTCACCTTCGTCCCGGCCATGACGGCCCTGCTGGTCAAGGAGCCCAAGACCGTCCACGTCGATGAGAACGGCGAGGCGGAGGAGCATGAGACCTTCCTGCTGCGCCATGCGCGCCGCTGGATCGAACCGGCCATCCGCGCCGCCGTTGCGCATCCGAAGACGGTGCTGGCCTCGGCCTTCGGGGCCCTGCTGGTCGGCGCTCTGGCCTTCACCCTGCTGGGGCGCGAGTTCATCCCGACCCTGGACGAAGGCGACATCGCCATGCAGGCGCTGCGCGTGCCCTCGGCTTCGCTGGAGCAGTCGCTGGCTATGCAGATGGCGTTGGAGCGGGTCATCAAGGCCCAGCCCGAGGTGAAGACCGTCTTCTCGCGCACCGGCACGGCCGAGGCGGCGGTGGACCCCATGCCGCCGAACATCTCCGACGCCGTCATCGTGCTGAAGAAGCGCAAGGAATGGCCCGATCCCAAGCTGCCGAAGGAGGAGCTGATCGCCCGCATCGAGAAGGCCGCCTCGGCCCAACTGGGCAACAGTTTTGAGTTCAGCCAGCCGATCGAACTGCGCTTCAACGAACTGATCTCGGGCGTCCGCACCGATCTGGCGGTCATGGTCTATGGCGACGACTTCGCCAAGCTCCAGGCGACGGCGGATCAGGTGGCCAACGCCCTGCGCGATACGCCCGGCTCGGCCGACGTGCGGGTGGAGCAGGCGTCCGGCCTGCCGACTCTGACGGTCAGCGTCGACCGCTTCGCCGCCGCCAACTACGGCCTGTCGGCGGCCGACGTGTCCGAAGCCGTCTCGGCCGCCATCGGCGGCGCCGAGGCAGGCCAGATCTTCGAGGGCGACCGCCGCTTCGATGTGGTGGTCCGTCTGTCGGACGCCGAGCGCAACGACCCCGCCGCCCTGAACGCCCTGCCC
Organism: Brevundimonas sp. RM1; assembly: GCF_052907225.1. Classification (NCBI taxonomy): domain Bacteria; kingdom Pseudomonadati; phylum Pseudomonadota; class Alphaproteobacteria; order Caulobacterales; family Caulobacteraceae; genus Brevundimonas; species Brevundimonas sp. RM1. The sequence goes on along the minus strand of NZ_JBRERY010000022.1, from coordinate 26,160 downwards.
GTCACCACGGCGAGCGGCGTGACGATCCCCCTGTCCTCGGTCGCCCGCATTCAGGTGAAGGAGGGCCAGAACCAGATCAGCCGCAACGACGGCAGCCGCCGCATGGTGGTTCAGGCCAATGTGCGCGGCCGCGATCTGGGCGGCTTCGTCGCCGACGCCCAGAAGCAAGTCGATCAGCAGGTCAGCTTGCCCGCAGGCTATTCGCTCAAATGGGGCGGGCAATTCGAGAACCTGAAGCGGGCCGAACAGCGGTTGGGCCTGGTCATCCCGGTGGTCTTCGTCCTGATCGGCATCCTGCTGTTCATGGCGCTGGGGTCATTCGCGGAGGCGGGGCTGGTGTTCGCCTGCGTGCCTCTGGCCCTGGTCGGCGGAGCGCTGTCGCTGTTGCTGAGGGGGATGCCCTTCTCGGTCTCGGCGGCGGTCGGCTTCATCGCCGTGTCGGGCGTCGCGACCCTGAACGGCCTGGTGCTGATGCAGGCCATCCGCGAGCGGTTGCAGGCGGGGCAGACACCGCGCGACGCGGCCCTGCTCGGCGCCTTCAGTCGTCTAAGGGCGGTGCTGACCACGGCCCTGGTCGCCATCGTCGGCTTCATCCCCATGGCCATCGCCACCGGGGCCGGCGCCGAGGTGCAGAAACCCCTAGCGACAGTCGTCATCGGCGGCCTTCTGACGGCGACCGCCCTGACGCTGCTGGTGCTGCCGACCTTCGCGGCTAAGGCCGTCAAACACCGCAAGACGGAAGGAATAGAGGATTGAGCGGATCTCATCATGGAGAGGGGCTTCAGCGCCGCACGCTGCTGATCGTGCTGGTGCTGAACGTCCTGCTGTTCGTCATGCTCGGACTCGGCGGCCTGTTCGCCGAGTCCAGCGCCCTGCTGGCCAACGCCGCCGACAACGGCTCGGACGCCATCGTCTATCTGATCAGCTTCCTGGCTGTCGGGCGGGCGATGGCGTGGAAGCGCGGCGCCGCCCGGCTGTCGGGGATCATGCTGCTGATCTTCGCAGCCGGGGTGCTGATCGACGTGGGGCGGCGCTGGATCGTCGGGACCGAGCCGGTCGGTTGGACCATGATGGGCCTGGCCGTCATCGCGGCGGCGGTGAACCTGATCTGCCTGATGCTGATCCGGCGTCAGGGCGGCGACGACGTCAACATGCGCGCGGCCGAGACCTTCAGCTTCAACGACTTCGCCTCGAACGGCGGCATCCTGATCGCCGGGGGTCTGGTCATGGCGCTGAACCAGGCGTGGCCGGACTTGGTGGTGGGGCTGATCGTGGCGGCCATCGCGGTGAAGGGCGGCGTCGACATCCTCAAGGACGCCCGTGAGAGTCGGCCCGTTTCGCAAGAAGCCGAGGCGAACGCCGAAACCTGAACCGTCGCGGGCAAGCCGGGGAGCCCCCGCGCTTGCCCGCGATAGCGAACATATGTCGGCGCCGGGCATTTAGCCTGTCGAGGAGAACCGACATGGCCGCTCGCCCCACATGGCAAGGACACCTGAAGCTGTCGCTCGTCACCTGCCCGGTGGCGCTCTACACCGCGACGACCAGCGCCGCCGACGTGCGCTTTCACCTGATCAATCCGGACACCCACAACCGCATCCGCATGGTGCCGACCGACCCCGACGCCGGTCCGGTGGAGCGCAGCCATCTGGTGCGCGGCTATGAGGTGTCCAAGGACGAATACGTCCTGTTCGACGACGCCGATTTCGACAAGGTGCGGCTGGACAGCACCAAGACCATCGCCATCGACAAGTTCGTGGACGAGTCCGACATCGACCGCCTGTATTGGGACGATCCCTTCTTCGTCGTTCCCGAGAAGGGCGCGGGCGTCGAGGCCTTCGCCGTCATACGCGACGCCATGCAGAAGCAGGGCAAGGTCGCGCTGGGCCAGCTTGTCCTGCGCGGCAAGGAACGCCAGCTGGCGCTGGAGGTGCGCGGCAAGGGCCTGCTGGCCTACACCCTGCGCGCCCATGACGAGGTGCGCGACGCCGACGACTATTTCGACGACATTCCCAAGGTGAAGGCTGACGCCGACATGGTCGAGATCGCCGCCCGCATCATCGCCCAGAAGGAGGCAGACTTCGACCCGACCGCCTTCAAGGATCGCTACGACGACGCCCTGCGCGAGATGATCAAGGCCAAGACCAAGGGCGGCAAGGGCCTGGTCGACGTGGCCGAGCCGGACGACACCAACGTCATCGACCTGATGGCGGCGCTGAAGAACAGCCTGAAGGGTTCGGCCGGCGCCGCGCGCAAGCCGGCGTCCAAGAAACCCTCCCCGCGCAAGAAGTCGGCCTGATCGTCACTCCATGCCCATCTTGCGCAGGGCGGGTCTCAGGCTGACGGCGGCGGCGCGGAAATCGGCCCAGGGATCGGGCCGCTCAAGCAATTCGGGCCAGACCCACAGATTGTAGTCCGCGGGCCTCAGTCCCGGCTTCACCTGATCCCACGACAGGGGAAAGGCGATCCCCGCCGCCGGCCGCGCACGCGGCGACCAGGGCGCCACGGCGGTCGCCATCCGGCCGTTGCGCAGATAGTCGATAAAGATCTTTCCGCCGCGCGCCTTCTTGGCCAGGGTGGTGGTGAAGCGGTCCGGCGCCTCGGCCTTGATCGCCTCGGACACGACCTTGGCGAAGGCCTTGTTCTGCTCCCAGGTCACGCGGGAACGCCCGTCGGCGCGGATCGGCGCGACCACATGAAGACCCTTGCCGCCCGTCGTCTTGACGAAGGGCTTGAGGCCCAGCGCCTCCAGCTTGGCCTTCACCACAAGAGAGGCCGCGATCACGTCGTCGAAGCCCAATCCCACGTCGGGGTCCAGGTCGAAGGTGATCTGCTCCGGCGTCTCGGGATCGCCCGGCTTGCAGCCCCAGGGATGCAATTCCAGCCCTCCCGACTGGGCGACGGCGGCCAGGCCGCCCACATCGACGACGGCGACATAGGGCGTGCGCGCCTTCACATCGATCAACTTCAGACGAGGGTTCGATCCGGTCATGGCGTGGCGCTGGAAGAAAATCTCGCCTTCGATGCCGTCCGGGGCGCGGATGATCGACGTGGGCCGGTCAGCCACATGGGGCAGCAGGCGCTCGGCCGCCGCCTCGTAATAGCGCGCCAAGTCGGCCTTGGTGATGGGCGGACGACCTTCGCTCGCCGGCCACAGCACCTTGTCAGGGCTGGAGATGACGACGCCCGCCACCATGACCTTGCCGCCCTTTTTCGACGTCGACGGCGACGCGGGCGGCTGGGGCGACTCGGTGACGTCCTCAGCGATCTTGTCGTCGCGCAGGCCCTTGAAGGCCGCCTGCCGCAATGAACCTGACTCGGTGTAGCCGCCGTGCTCGATCTCGGCGACCAGCCTGGGTTTCACCCAATGGACGTCCTTGCCGCCGTCGGGCGCGCCTGCGCCGGTGAAGGGGCTCTTGTCCGCCGCCTCGGCCTTCAACGCGGGGATCAGCAACCGCGTCGCCGCCTCGCCGAAGCCCGTCCCGACGCGCCCGAGGTATTTCAACCCGCCCTTCTCGCGCACCCCGACCAGCAACGACCGGAACCGACGGCCGCCCTCCGACGACCAGCCGCCGATGACGACCTCGTCGCGCCCCCGGCACTTCGACTTGACCCAGGTCGAGGACCGCCCGGCGTGATAGGGCGCGTCCAGCTTCTTGGAGATCACGCCCTCCAGATGCATCCGGCAGGCGCTTTCCAGCACCGCCTGCCCCGTCGAGGCGAAGTGCTCGACGTAGCGAAGACGCCCTCCAGCCTTGGCGCCGAGGCGGTCGATATAGGCCTGCAATCGCGCCTTGCGGTGCGACAGCGGCAGCTTACGCAGATCCTCCGCCCCCTCGAACAGCAGGTCGAAGGCGAAATAGACCAGCCGCCCCGTCTCTCCCTCGGATATCGCCGCCTGCAGGGCGCTGAAGTCCGGCATGTCATCCTCGTCCAGGGCGCACAATTCGCCGTCGATCACCGCATCGGGCCAACCGGCCGCATCCGCCGCCAGCTCAGGGAAGCGATCGGTCCAGTCCAGGCCCTTGCGGGTCCGCAGCACCGCCTGACCGCCGCCGACCCCGATCTGCAGCCGATAGCCGTCGAACTTGATCTCATGCGCCCAACCAGCCGCCGAGGGCGGATGATCGACCGCCTTGCACAGCTGGATCGGCACGAAGGCGTGCGGCTGCTTCGCCTTGGACGCCGCCTTGGACGGCGCGGGCATCGGCGGCGCCTTGCGGCGGGTCGGCTTGGAGGAGGTCCATTGCGCGTCCCCCTCGGCGATCTGGGCCAGCGAGCGGCCGGTCGTCACCGAGGCGTCGATCTCGGCCAGGGCGTCGCCCTCGCCAGCCACGGCGTATGCGTCCTTCTCCTTCAGCAGCAGCCAGTTGTTGCGCTTGGACGGCTTGCCCCGATCGCTCTTCAGCCGGATCAGCGCCCATTTGCCTTTCAGTCGCTCGCCGTGAAGGATCATCTTGATCTGGCCGCGCGCCCAGGCGGCCTCCAGGTCCGGCTCCTGCGGCTCCCAGGTTCCGGCATCCCACAGCTGCACCGTGCCCGCGCCGTAGTTGCCCGCCGGGATCGTCCCTTCAAAGTCGCCATAGTCGAGCGGATGGTCCTCGACCTCCACCGCCAGGCGCTTGACCGACGGGTCGCGCGACGGGGCCTTGGTCACGGCCCAGGACTTCAGCACCCCGTCCCCCTCGATGCGGAAGTCGTAGTGCAGTCGGGTCGCCGCATGGCGCTGGATTACGAAGCGCCGCGCGCCGTCTCCGGCCCGCTTGGCGCCCTTGGGTTCCGGCGTCTGCTCGAAACGCCGCTTGGCCTGATAGGTCTTCAGCTCGCCGCGCATGGGCGATTAATCCGCCCGCGAGGAAACCGTTGCGCGGGGAGCTGGCGGCGATCAGACGCCCGTGATCGTCCCATCGGCGCGGCTCACGCCGACCCGCTTCAACGTCGTGACCTCGAACGGCTTGGCGAAGATGGTCGAGACCTGCATCAGGGCCGCCTCGGCCCGGTCCTCGGTCAGGGTCAAAAGGATGAAGCCCTTGGCCGACTGGTCGCAGAAGCGCACCTCGTCATTCGCCTGCATCAGCGCCGCGCCCAGGGGGAAGCCGCCGATGGCGTCGCCGATCGAGGGGCTGGAGACCGCGCTGGTCCCGAACTCGACCGCCCGGCGCGCGCCGCCGGCGTCCTTCAGCTCATTGACCCAGAAGGCGTGGCTGTCCCCGGCCAGGACGATGGGCTGCACCCCCGCCTCGGCGAAGGCGGCGTAGAGACGCTCGCGCCCGGCCGGATAACCGTCCCAGGCGTCGAGGTTGAACGGCAGGCCCATCTTGAACAGGAACAGGGCCTGTTCGAACTGGTCGCGATAGGCTTCGGGGATCTGGGCCCTCAGGCCCTGGACTTGGGCCTCGGTCAGGGTGCGCGACACGTCGGGACCGGCCACGCGGGCCATGACGACCTGATTGCCCAGCACCTGCCACGGACGGCCCTTGGCCTTGGAAGCGGCCAGTTCGCGCTTCAGCCAGTCGCGCTGCTCGGCGCCCATCAGATCGCGGGCAGGATCGTTCAGCTTGGCGCGGAAGGCGTCCAGGTCCAGCACCGGCTCGCCGTCGGGGCCGTCCTTGGCGGTCAGATCCCTGTCATAGGCCAGCGGTTCGGTGCGGCCGGTCAGACGGGTCTCGACCATCATCAGGCTGGCCAGATCGCCGAAGTGGAAGCTGCGGTGGATCGCCTCCTTCAGCGCGCCGGGCGCGGCCTCGCGAATCGGCATCCACTCATAATAGGCCTTCAGCGCCGCCGCCTTGCGTTGGGCGAAGTCGCCTTCAGTCTCGGGCTGATGGTTTTCGGCGCCGTGCAGCCAGGCGTCGTTGGCCGTTTCGTGATCGTCCCAGACGCAGATGAAGGGCGCGCGGGCATGGGCGGCCTGAAGGTCGGCGTCGCGCTTGTACTGGGCGTGGCGCAGCCGATAGTCGGTCAGGGAGACGATCTCGTGCGCCGGTTCGGGCACGCGACCCAGCTTCGGCCCCGTCGCCATGCCATAGGCGTCGGAATCCGCCCCGTATTCGTAGATGTAGTCGCCCAGGTGGACCACGGCGTCGAGGGTCGGCAGGGCGGCGATCGACTCATAGACGTTGAACAGGCCGCCGGGGTGCAACTGGCACGACACCACCGCCAGATTGACCGGCGTGATCCCCTCCGCCGCCAGAGTGCGGGTGCGGCCCATGGGCGAGCGCGTCTCGCCCACAGCGAAGTCGTAGCGATAGTCGCGGCCGGGGCGCAGGCCCGCCGCGTCGACCTTGACCGTATAGTCGCGTTCAGGCCCCGTCTCGAACCGGCCCGAGGCGACGACGCGGTCGCCCTGCCCGTCCAGCACGCGCCAGGCGACCGAGACCGGCCCGACATGACCGTCCGCCGGGGTGACGCGCGTCCACAGGATCACCCGGTCGGTCGCCGGATCGCCCGAGGCCACGCCGTGGGCGAAGACGACGGCGACAGCTTCGCCCGTCGGGACCGTGGCGCAGCCCGCCGCCGCGCCTGCGCCGAACAGACCCAGAAGGCCGCGACGGTTCATGGTCATGGCTCTGATCCTCAGTAGCGCAGGGTGAAGGCGACGCCGTAGCTGGCGCCCCGCCCGGCGATGAAGGTCGGCAGGCCCAGCGCATCGCCGGTGTTGCCCGCGTCCTTGATGTATTCCTCGTCCAGAATGTTGTCGCCGAAGGCCTCGACGCCCCAGTTCCCCGACGACGGGGCGTAGCGCACCCGCAGGTTCAGCAGGCCGTAGCCGTCCTGATATTCGTCCTGCACGGTGTCGGCGACGAAGTTGCCGGTCTGCAGCTCCGGGCGGTCGTTGTCGTCATCGAAGAAGACCTTGGACTGCCAGGTGTAGGTCGGCTGGACCTCGATGGTCCCGGTCTCGACCGGCAGACGCCAGGTCGCCCCGATGGAGGCCATGTGGTCCGGCGACAGGCGGAAGCGGTTGCCGTCGCGCGCGCCCCCGTCGAAGCGCGAGTGGTTGTAGCCGTAGGTGCCGAACAGATCGAAGGTCGGCGTTGCCGCGAAGGCGACCTGGCCCTCAAACCCATAGGCGTTGGCCTTGCCCGCATTGACAGTGACGAAGCGGGTGCCGTCCTGCTCGGTCGTCTGGAAGTTGTCGTAGGCGTAGTGGAACACCGCCCCGTCCAGACGCAGGCGGCGATCCATCAGCGCTGTCTTGTAGCCGACCTCGAAGCTGTCGACGGTCTCGGCGGGGATGACTTCAAAGGTCGGGGCGCCCAGCGGAACGGACGGGCCGCGCACCTCCAGCACCTCGGGGCGACGGCCGCGCGCATAGTTGGCGTAGAGGCTGGCGTCGTCCGACAGGGCGTAGCGCGCCGTCAGACGCCAGGTGAAGCCGTCGTCCTCGTGATCCGCCTGAATCAGGTCGCCGTTACCAGCAGTCGGCTGGGCGGTCAGGGCGAACAACGGCAGACCCGAAGCTGCGGGCAGATTGGCCGCGCCCGGCGTCGCCAAGCCCGTCAGGATGGCCGTGATCTGCTGCTGCAGCCGCTGAGCGCCGGCCAGGTCGCCGGCCTGGGCCAGACGTTGCGCCTGCACGCCGAGCGTCTGCACCGCCACCAGGCCGCCAGCGATGGAGCGGCCGTTCAGCACCGCCGCCGAATAACCCGTCGTCTTGTCGTCGCGCGTCCAGCGCACCCCGCCCGAGAACTCCAGACGATCGGTCGCCTTGAAGGTCAGGTCGCCGAACAGATCATAGGAGGTCAGGTCGGCCCGGTTCGTCGCCGTCTCGATGTGGGCGGGCTTCAGATTACCGACGATGCCGGGGATCAGCGGATGCGCCGCAGCGGGCAGCATGGACTGCAGGATGCCGCCCATCAGCAACGGCGTCGGCGCGGCGTAGAACATCTTCAGACGCTGATCGCCCAGCGGCGTCGCCAGTTGCAGCAGGGCCAGGCGCTCGTCGAACTGGGTCGGCATCCGCTGGAAGCCTTCCTCGTTGAAATAGCCGGCGCCGACGAAACCCGAGAAGCGGCCGCCGTTGTCGAAGTTCAGTCGGAACTCCTGGCTCCGCTGTTCGCCATAGGCGTGCTCGGCCGCCGTCAGCAGCGGCAGCGACGTGCCGTCCGGATCGAACACCTCGGTCGAGTCGAACTGACGATAGGCCGTGGTCGAGTTCAGCGTCAGCGACGGCGACAGATCCCACTTCACCAGGCCCGTCACGCCCCAGACCTCGCGATCCAGCCCAAGGCCGACGCCCCCGTCGAAATCGGCGCCCGGCGTCAGGGCCGCCCCGTCCCAAGGCGCACGCCCGCCCAGGGAGGCGCCCGTCCTCGGGTCGAACGGATCATAGGCGATCGACTTGAACGAAGTCCCGCTGGCCGAATCCGTCTGATAGTTGGCGATCAGATCGGCGCGCAGATTGTCGGTCGGCGCCCAGGCGCCCGACAGGCGCAGCGCCTTGGTCTCGATCGAGTTGTAATCCTCGCCGCCCAGCAGGTTCTCGACCGTGCCGCCGCGCGTCTTCATCCGCGCCGCCAGGCGCAGGGCGCCGGTCTCGCCGACGGGCGCGTTCACGAAACCCTCGACCGCGCGATAGTCCAGGTCGCCCGCCTCGATGCGGGCGCCGGCGTCGAACTGGCCCGGACGGGCGCGGTTCTGCACCAGATTGACCGCGCCGATCAGGGCGCCGCGGCCATAGAGGGTCGACTGCGGCCCCTTGGCCACCTCGACCCGCTCCATGTCGAACAGTTCGACATAGGAGCCGCGCGACTTGGAGATCGACACCCCGTCCTGGAACACCGACACGCGCGGCTCGGCGGTGGCGGCGCCCGAGTCCGAGGTGATGCCGCGCATCACGAAGCCCGGATTGTTCGGCGATTGGTTCTGCACCAGGAAGCCCGGCACGAAGGCCGACAGCTGGTCGAACTCCTGCACGCCCAGGTTTTCCAGGAAGTCGCCGCTATAGGCCGTCAGGGCGAAGGGCACCTCGATCGGATCCTGGGCGCGCAGTTGGGCCGTCACCACGATGTCGTCCACGGCGGTCGTCGTCTCGCCCGGCGAAACGCTCTGGGCATGGGCGGCGCTGGCCGCCATCAGGCCCGCGACGGCGGCGCCCGCCAGAAATCCACGCTTGAGGCTGATCGGCTTCATGGTCTTACCCCCTGAGAAAGCAGGGCAGACCTAAAGACGCTGAATGTCGTGGGCGCGACGCGGCGATCACGGGCGAATGAAGCTGCAACGGCGGATGCGCGAAATTCCCTCGCCCTACGGCGTATCTTTCGGACCCGCGCGCGGATGACAAAAGCCCCCGCAGCCGGCGCTGCGGGGGCTTTCGTGTCGGTCGCTCTTAGAAGCGGGCGGTCACGCTCAGCGTCACCGTGCGCGGCGGGCCGTAGAAGCCGATGACCGAGTCCCCGGTAATGGCGCCGGGGAAGTTGTAGCCGCCGGCGCGATAGCGTTCGTCGCCCAGGTTGCGGCCCGCCAGACTGACGCGATAACGCGCGTCGGGCGAGGTCCACATCAGGGTCGCGTCATACAGCCAATAAGATCCCTGATCGAGCAGCGGGATCGGCGTCTCGAACATCTGGGTCGCCCCGCGATAGGCGGCGGTCGGCGTGAAGATCACCGAGCCGCGATCGCCCAGGTCGAAGCTGTACGGCAGGGCGAGGCTGGCGGTCCAATCCGGCGTGTTCTGGAAATGGCGCTGATCGGCCATGTTCTCGCGCTTGCCGGTCAACGGGTTCAGGGTGACGAAGTCGTTGAACTTGGCGTCCAGATAACCCAGCGTCAGGCGCGGGATGAAGCCGTCGGTGATCCGCGCGCTGGCCTCCAGCTCCCAGCCCCAGATCTCGCTGGACCCCGCGTTGTCGACATAGCTGACGACCGAGGTGGGCGGGATGAAGAACTGCGAGGTGATCTGCTGGTCGGTGTATTCCGACTTGAACAGGGCCGTGGCGAAGTTGATGCGGCGATCCAGCAGCGAGCCCTTCAGACCGATCTCATAGGTGTCGACCAGTTCGGGCTGATAGCCGTTGACCGTCTCGGGATAGAGGCTGGCGTCGCCGCGCATGTCGAAGCCGCCCGACTTGAAGCCTCGCCCGTAAGAGGCGTAGCCCGTCAGTTCCGGCGTGAACTTATAGCTGGCGCTGACCCGCGGCGTGAACTCCGAATAGGTGTCCGAGTTGGTGTAGTCGGTCGAGGGCGGACCAGCCGGAATGGCGCTGCTGTTGCCGAAGAAGGGGCTCTTCACGCCCAGATAGTTCTGGCGCAGCTGATCGACGCTCTTCTTGTCGCGGGTCCAGCGGCCGCCGACCGACAGCGACAGCTGGTCCGTCACATCGTAGCTGAAGTCGGCGAAGACGGCGAAGCTCTCGGTGTCGACCTTGCCCCCGGTGAAGGTCGTCAGGCCCGCCGGCAGCCCCGGCCCCATGCTGGGATACAGACCGATGACGGTGTCGAAGGCGCCCTCGGCCGAGGCGTCCATGTAGAAGACGCCCGCCACGCCCTGCCAGCGTTCGCCCTGGAACAGCAGCTGGAATTCCTGGGTGAACTGGCTGTCGGCGTAGTAGCCGGGGATGTCGAGGATCGGCTGCGGCAGGCCGTCGAAGTCGATGCCGTCGCCCTTGGTGTCGCCGTCGCGCCAGGCCGTGACCGACTTCAGCGTCACCGCGTCGTTGACGTTCCACTCGCCGGTCAGCGACAGGCCGCGCGTGCGCACATAGCCGTCGTCGCCGATGCCCGCGCGGGTGTCATAGACGTCATCCGTCGTCGGCGCCTTCAGACGATAGCCGTGGCGGGCGTTGGACTCGTCCTCGGTGATGTCGCCCGCCAGGCGGAAGAACAGATCGTCGCGCGGCGTCCACTCGACGCTCAACCGGCCCGCCGTGACGTCCTTGTTGTAGTGCTCGGCCCCGGTGTTCAGGTTCGTGCCGTAGCCGTCGCGGGTATAGCGCGCGATCGCGCCGCCGATCCGCAGGGTCTCGGTGATCGGCGCCGAGCCGGAGGCGATCAGATCGACCTGATTATAGCTGCCGTAGGCGCCCTTCAGCGTCAGTTCCGGGTCCGGCCCCAGGCGCTTGGTGACGTATTTGATCGCCCCGCCGATGGTGTTGCGGCCGTAAAGCGTGCCCTGCGGCCCGCGCAGGACTTCCAGCCGCTCGATGTCGAAGATGTCCAGCACCGCGCCCTGCGGGCGGGCCACATAGACGTCGTCGACATAGAGGCCGACGCCCGGCTCGAAGCCCCACAGCGGGTCTTGCTGGCCAACGCCGCGAATGAAGGTCGTCAGGGTCGAATTGGTGCCGCGCGCCACCTGAACCGTGGCGTTCGGCGTCTGCGACTGCAGGGTGGTGATGTCCGCCGCGCCGGTCTGTTCCAGGCGCTCGCTGGTGACGGCGGTCACGGCGACCGGCACGTCCTTCAAGCTCTCCTCCCGGCGGCGCGCGGTGACGACGACGTCGTCCACGTTCGAGGCCTGCTCGGTCTCCGCCGTCTGCTGGGCCAAGGTCGGCGCCGCGCACAGCGAGGCGGTGATGAAGGCGCTGGTCATCAGCGCCAGACGCAACTGTCCTGTCGATCGCATTCTCGTTTCCTCTCCACGCGCGGTCGTTTGCTCGCCGCTGATCTGTGTTGGAGCGACGGTGATCCGCGAAAGGCCTCGCTGTCAACATCATTCATTCTTGCATGAATGATGTTTCACGAAGCGGCTCGACAGCCGAACGCGCATTCTTCATTCTCAAATGAACGAGTGCGGCGAAGATCGCGCCTGAAGGGACGAAACATGGATCAGCTCCACCAAGGCGCGGCGCACCCCGTCGCGCACACGCCGTCGGGCGCTCTGCGGGGTCGTCGCGAAGGCCCGGCGAACGTCTTTCGCGGCGTGCCCTACGCCGCCGCGCCGATCGACGAACTGCGTTGGCGGGCCCCTCGCCCCTTCCCGGCATGGGAGGGCGTGCGCGAAGCCGCCGCCTTCGGTCCCTCGGCGCCCCAGGCGGGACCGGCGGACGTGGCCGACATCGTCGCCATCGGCGGCGCGCCCGAGCCTACCGGCGAGGACTGCCTGACGCTGAACCTCTGGGCGCCGGTCGAGACGACAGCCCCGGCGCCGATCATGGTCTGGCTGCACGGCGGCTCGAACCGGATGGGCGCGGGCTCCCTGCCCTTCTATGACGGCGCCGCCTTCGCCCGCGACGGCGTGATGCTGGTCAGCGTCAACTACCGCCTGGGCCAGCTCGGCTTCTTCGCCCATCCGGCGCTGACGGCCGAGGCGCCCGCAGACGAGCCCCTGGGCAACCAGGCCCTGCTGGATCAGATCGCGGCGCTGGAATGGGTGCGCGACCACGCCGCCAGCTTCGGCGGCGACCCGGCCAACGTCACCCTGTTCGGAGAATCCGCCGGAGGCCTCGACATCCTGGCCCTGATGACGGCCAAGCGGGCGCGCGGTCTGTTCCACAAGGCCGTCGTCCAGTCCGGCGGCGGCTGGCTGCCCGCCACGCCGCTGAAGACCGCCCAGGCGCGCGGCGTCGCCGCAGCAACCGCCCTCGGCCTGAGCGCCCCAGACGCCGCCGCCCTGCGCGCCGTCGCGCCCGAGCGGCTGACCGCCATCGAAGGCGCTTTCGGCCCCGTGATCGACGACCGCCTGCTGGACCGCGACCCGATCAGCGCCTTCGCTCGGGGCGATTTCGCCGACGTGCCGCTGATGATCGGGGTCAACAGCGGCGAGGATTCCCTGCTCAACTACGGCGGCGGACTGGAACGGTTCGGCAAGCTGATCAAGCCGAACGCCGCCCTCGCTCGCCTCTATCCGCAGGCGAGCGGCGATGAGGAGCAACTGATCCGCCACGGCTTCCGCGACTTCGCCTTCGCCGCCCCCGCGCGCTGGATCGCATCGCGCCCGCGCAAGTCGAAGGCATGGCTCTATGCTTTTGATTATGTAGAAGAAGCACGACGCGACACCATGCCCCGCGCCGCCCACGCCGCCGAGATCTTCCACGTCTTCGAGACCCTGGGCCATCGCCCCGACGGCGCCCCGCCCGCAACCGAAGCCGACCGCGCCGTCAGCGCCGCCATGCACGCCCGCTGGGTCGCCTTCGCCAGGACAGGCGCGCCGGGCGCCGACTGGCCCGTCTACGCCCCCGCCGACGACGCCTGGATGGTGTTCAACGCCACGCCCGGCGGCGAGGTGAAGCGCGCCTGGTGGAAGGCGGCGCTGGACCACCATGCGCGCAAGGGCAAGCTGCTGATCCTCTTGATGCGGATACGTGATCGTTTGCGGCGGATGTTCGGGTAAGCTGCGCCCATGACCACAACCGAGTCCAAGCCGCGCGCCAAGGCGTCCGCGAAGCCCAAGGCGCCGCCCAAGCCTAAGGCCCAACGCCGCGAGGAAACGACCACCCGAATCCTGGACGTGGCCGAAGCCCTGTTCGCGCGCGACGGCCTGCACGGCGTCACCCTGAAGGCGGTGGCCAAGGAGGCGGGCGTCGATACGGCCCTGCTGCACTATTATTTCGACGACAAGAACCGGTTGTTCTCGACCGTCTTCGGCCGCCGCGCCGAGGTGGTGAACACCCTGCGCCTGGACAGCCTGGACCGCTATGAGGCCGAACACGGCGACGCCATGACCGTCAGCGGCGCCATCGACGCCTTCCTGCGTCCTCTGTTCGTCCTGTTCGAGAGCGGAGACCGCGCCTGGCTGAATTACGCGGCCCTGGTCGCTCAGGTGAACAACACCCCGGCCTGGGGCGGCGACACCATGCATCAGCATTTCGACCCGGTGATCCACCGCTTCATTGACGTCCTGAGGCGCATCGCGCCTGACGCCACCGAGCGACAGATCTATTGGTTCTATCACCTGCTGTCGGGGTCGCTGACCCTGTCCCTGGCGCAGACAGGGCGCATCGACGTCCTGTCAGGCGGCCTGTGCAAGTCGTCGGAAATGACCGCCATATGCGATGCGATGGAGGTCATCTTCACCGGCGGCTTCGAAGCCATGAACCGCGCTCGAGAAGCTGAACGCTAGGAAACCACCGCGACCGCACCGGCCTGAGACAGGCTTTCACGGACACGTTCCAGTGCGAGCTCGATAGGCTCTTCGATGCTCATCAGGGCGAAGCTGCCGTTCAGGTCGAAGACGCAGTGGCCGTGGACCACAGCGATCAGAGAACGCGCCAGACGCGGCGCGCCGGGCTGAGCCTTCGCCGGCAAAACCGCCGTCACCTCGTTGACGATGATCTGGGTCAGATCACCGCGACGCTGGTTCTGTTCGTCGGTCAGGGCCACGTCCGGGGGCAAATGGTGCTCATAGATGGCGCGCCAGCTATGGGGATTGGCGCGCGCGAAGCCGAAATAGGCTTCGACCAGGCATCGGATACGGTCTGGGCCGCTGCCTTCCAGCGCCTGGCGCACCTCTTCCGCCCAGAGCTGGAAGGTTCGCGTGTTGATGGCGATCAGCAGCTGATCCAGCGTACCGAACACATTGTAGAGGGTGCCGATCGAATAGCCGACGCGCTTGGCCACCTCGCGCGCCGAGAAGCGCGCAAAGCCCACCTCGGCCATGTGCTTGTGGCCCTCGACCACGAAAAGCCGCTCCAGCTCCTGCCGCGTATGATCCGATCGCCTTCCCATTAACCCTGCATAGCAGAAGCTGTGCAGAGAGCGGGAAGAAACGTCAGTTTTCGTTTTTTATTGATCGATGCTCATTTAAGGGTATGAATTGCGCCCGACACGGTGCTTTCGCGCCCTTCCGCATCCGCCTTGAGGCTTCCCATGACCGCGCTTCGCTTCCCGTCGTCCGCTTCGACCGCCGTCCTGCTTCTCGGCGGCGCCCTGGCGGCCTCGGTCGCTACACCTGCGGCCGCCGAAAGCGCTGACTGCCGACGCGCCTCCGGTCCGGTCGAGACCGCCATCTGCTCGACCCCGGCCCTGACCGCATTGGATGCAAAGATCGCCGAACACTATGGGGCCGCGATCCGGGCCTATGACGCCGAAAGCGCCGCGGCGCTTCGCCGCGACCAGCGCGCCTTTCTCGCGGCACGCGATGCGGCCGGCGCGCGACTGACGGGCGCCGATCTGGTCGAAGAGCTGACCGATCAGCTGACGCGGCGTGAAGCCTTCCTGACCGATCTGGGCAACGACCCGCTGGTCAGCGTGGTCGGCCGCTGGCGCAATCTCAACGGCGAGATCGTCGTCAACCAATGGGCGACCGGCGTCCTGACGTTCACGGCCACGGCCGCCGACCCACGCGGCGGTGGCTGGTCCTGCGAGGCCGACGGCAGCGGCGACTGGATCGGCGAAGACGAAGCACGTTTTGACGACATCAGCGGCGCCGCCGCCTGGTCGCTGAACGTGAAGGCCCAGGGCGCGACGCTTGTCGTCAAGGAGACGATCGAGAACGGCGCCGACAGCGTCCCCTATTGCGGTGCGGGCGGTACGCTCTCGGGAACCTACTTCCAGGCGGTGCGTCTGCCGGACCCGTCGCGATGATCCGCGCGGCCTTTAAGGGATGGTCCTCGGGCTGGCGAGAACGCCTGGGCTGATGAACTGTCGGCGCCCGGTCCAGGTCAGCAACTTGACCAAAGTCCCTCCCGGCTTGGCGAAGTCCTCGCACGCTTCGGGGCGGGGAGGTTCAGGCGCGGCGGCGACCAGCGCGCCCTGCCGCAGCCCTTCGTAGTAGAGGGCGAAATCCGCCTGCTGCGCTTCGGACAGCACGGACTGGCCGAACACCATCTCTTCGCGGGCGTTGTCGATGATCAAGCGACTGTCGTCCTCCGACAGCCGCTCACACAGCAGCCCGATCATGACCAATCGCTCGATACGGACAGCCAGGCCAGCCTGAGCCTTGACCAGGTCGTACTGGAGCTTGGCATACTCGGGGCTGGCCGCCATCCATTCCTTCAGGGCGGCCCTGGCGGCCTCTTCGTCGGCCCCGGCGGGTTGAGCTGCGGCCATGCCGGCCGCGCTCATGACCAGCGTCGTAACCAACCCGCTCGCGAAACGACGAAGCGCCATCAGATGCCTCTTTCAGTGCACACGCGCCTTCCCCGGCCTCAGCCCGGAATGGGGCCGATCGGCCAGTTGCTCAGCGATTCCATATCGCCTTCCTCGGAGGGACAGGGCGTATAGAGAGTGAAGGCCACATCGCCCTCGAAATACCAGTCGGCGCCCTTCTCATAACCGACGATGCCGGTGGAGTAGCAGACCGCCGCCTTGCTGCCGTCCGGGATCATCAGAATGGCCCAGTTGGTCGACCCCGCGCCCGCCGGATCATAGCCGTGAAGCAACAGCCGCCCGCGCGTCTCCGTCACCACGCCGACGACGTTGCCGTCGAAGACGATGGACTTCTGGATGTCGCGATCCACGCCCGAGGCGACCATGGCCGCGCGCACGTCCGGATGCTGGAAGAAGGTGACGCCCTGCACCGGCTCGGTCGGATGCTTGCCGAGATAGGCCGACAGCGGCGGCGCCTCGCCGTTCCGGTCAGGCGCAGCTGCCGGTATGACAACTGGCGCAGGAGCATTGGCTTCAGCCGGGGCCGGCGCGGCGGCCGCCCCCTCTTCGGCCTGCGAGCAGGCGGCGAGCGTCGCCGCCAGGGCGAGCGCGAGCGGGGTTCTCAGGGGCATGCAAATTTCCTTCGACGCTTAAGCGACAGATCCTCCCCAAGGGCAGGATTATTGATCCACGGCGCGCATCTCGATCGTCAGCGGCTCTTCGGCGGTTCCACGCCCGAAGAGGCTGGCGGTGATCATCTGCCCTTGCGACGCCGCAAACGGCGCGCTCTTCATCGAACGGCCGCCGTCGAGTTCATCGTCGAACACGGTGAAGCGCGTGCACGCCGCCTGACCCAGGCGATCGGCGAACGCCTGATCGATCTCGCCGCGCCAGCCCGGCAGGGTCGCCTGCGCGGACATTTCGATCGTCTTGCCGACGATCCGGCCGTCGCGCTGCCAGCTGTAGCTCACCCCATCCGACGCCGCGGCAGTACAGCCCGTCCGGCCGCAATGCAGCGCGCCCACGGGCGCCTGCTCGCGAAGCTGCTGCTGTTGCGCCTGCGACAGCGTCTGGCCGATGGACAGATCGCCCTTGTCCAGCGACGTGCAGACGGCGCTTTGAGCGAAGGCGCCCGTCGCCGCCAGGGAAGCGGCCGCAGTCAGGCTCATCATGAAAATACGCACGCAGACCTCCTTGGTCTCTGGCGTCGCCGCGGCGACGCTGATGTCGTCTTAGCAGCTGGGAACGCGGCTCTGGCCGTCCAGTCGAAACTGGCCGTCGGCGCCGCGCGTGTAGGTCTCTTTGAAACTGGCGGAGCCGGTGTAGGACACCGTGAAGCTGCGGCCCTGGTCGGCGGCCGTGATCACCCCGTCGACGCCCGCCTCGCCGTCATCGGCGCTGGCGTCCGAGAAATAGGTCTGGATGCGCGCGATCCGCACCGGGCCGGACGGGGTCAACTCCGTCAGTTCGGCATAGCCGCACCCGCGCCCCTGCCACACGCCGCCAGCCTCGGTATAGAGGACCGGATTGGCCGCGATCGCCTTCGTCCAGCCCCATCGCAGAGCCGGGTTGCCGACCACGCCCGCCGCGCCGACATCCAGCCACTCGCCCTGAAGCATATAAGGGTAGCGCGGCGCGCCCGCGTCATGGTCGAGATAGTGGACCGCGTTCATGCCGCTGCAGGCCTGCCCCGTGCATTCGTTGGCTCCCGTGCTCACCAGGGCGACGCGCGTGTCGGACAGCGGGATGAAGGCCAGCGGCACAAAGCTGTAGACGTCGTCGCCGACCTTTCGCACCGCCTCGTTCCGTTGAGCCTCAGGGAAGGCGACGACAAAGGCGGCCGGCGTTCCCGTCAGGACATTGTCACGGTCCACATCCTGGATTTCGATCAGCGACTGAGCCGAAGCCGGCAGCGCCGCGGCCACGGCGAACGCAGCGAGACACACGGCGGCGATGGTCTGTGAGGATTGCATACGAGACTCGTTTCTCGACAGGAGACAGGGATCGACTAACGCCGCAACGCATGGCGCGAAGACAATTAAACACTGTTCATAATCGATGACAACCCGACTTTTTCATCGCGTGACCAGGGCTTGCACGCCCGGACCGGTGGACAGCGCCGCCGTGCGATCTCGGACACAAAAACTCGTCATGAAATTAGAAATTCTACATTAGAAACGCGCCGCTCACGTGCCTTATTGCGCGCCCAATTGTGACTTTTATTGCGGTGCAGCATTTCCATGATCAGGCCATCCCTGACCGTTCTCGCCTTCTTCTCAGCCGCTGGAGCGTGCAGCGCCGCACACGCGGAATCCTCTGAGAATCTAACAGATCAATCCGCAACGACGTCAGCCTACTCCGTCTCGGATGTCGTCGTGACAGGCTCCAACATCCGCCGCGCCAACACCGAAGGCTTCAACCCGGTTCAGGTGATCGGACGCGAAGAGCTGGAAAGCTCGGGCAAGTCGACCACGGCGGACCTGCTGCGTTCGATCTCGGCCAACACCGGCAACGGCTCGAACGAGACGCAAAACAGCGGCTGGTCGTCGGGCGCGGCGGGCATCGGCCTGCGCGGCCTGTCGCAGAAGAACACCCTGGTGCTGCTGAACGGGCGGCGCGTGGCGAACTACGGCTTCCCCGGCGGCGGCCTGTCGGACACCTTCGTCAATCTGAACGCCCTGCCGATGGTCGCGACCCAGCGGCTGGAGGTGCTGAAGGACGGCGCCTCGGCCGTCTATGGCTCGGACGCGGTGGCGGGCGTCACCAACATCATCACCCGCCAGAACTTCCAGGGCCTGGAGTTCGGCGCCAGCTATGGCGTCGCCGGTCAGGGCGGCCTGGAAACCTCGACCGCCAAACTGGTCGTCGGCCACGGCGATCTGGAGACGGACGGCTACAACATCCTGCTGTCGCTGGAGGCTTATACTCGCAACCGGCTGGATCAGGACCAGCGCGACCTAACCAAGTCGGGCATCTACACCGACCTGCCTGGCGGCCGCTGGAACGGCTGGTCGGCCAAGGGCGCGCGCTTCCTGGTCGACGGCAAGTCCGTGCCCTTCCTCGACGCCCAGGGCCAGTGCCCCGAGGGCATGGTGCTGACCGCCAGCGCCCCGATCGACGGCCTGGCCGGCGACACCTGCGCCATCAACCTGGCGCCGCACACGACGCTGATCCCCTCGACCGACCGCTATCAGGCCTATCTGTTCGGGACCAAGCGCCTGACGCCGCAAATCGAGGCCTTCGGCGAGGTGCTCTATTCCTATGTCGAGGGGGCGTCGCTGTTCGGCTCCAGCCCCTTCTTCACGCTGGAAGGCGGGCGGTTCGCGCTGAACGCCCAGACCGGTCTGGCCGAGCCGGTGTCGAACCTGCTGCCCGCCAACAATCCCTACAACCCCTACGGCGTCGCCACGCCGATCGAATACACCTTCTTCGATCTGGGCCGGACGCTGAAGACCAATGAGTCGAAGTCCTATCGTGCGCTGGGCGGCGTGCGCGGCCGCCATGACCGCTTCGACTGGGAGGCCGCCGTCTTCGCCTCGGGCAGCGATGAGCGCGAGACGGTGTCGGGCGGCTTCGCCCATCGCTGGAACCTGGCCGACGCCCTGGCGAACGGCACGCTGAACCTGCATGAGCCCGGCGCCACGCCTCAAGCCGTGCTGGACGGCATCCGTCTGTCGACCCTGCGTCCAGCGGAGTCGCGCCTCTATGGGGCCGACTTCAAGATTTCGGGCGAGCTGTTCAACCTGCCCGCCGGCCAGATCGGCTACGCCGCCGGGGTCGAGCTCCGGCATGAAAGCCTGGTCTCGAGCAATCCGTGGCAGATCGACGCCGGGCTGCAGATCCGCCCCGCCATCGCCGCCGTGGACGGCGAGCGCGACGTCTGGGCCGCCTATGCCGAGTTCAACATTCCGGTCCTGAGCAACCTTGACGTTCAGGTCGCCGCCCGGGCCGACGAGTACAGCGACTTCGGCAGCGCCTTCTCACCCAAGGCGGGCGTGCGATGGAAGCCGCTGGACTGGCTGGCGCTGCGGGCCTCGGCCTCGCGCGGCTTCCGGGCGCCGTCGCTGTCGGAGAACTCAGCCTCGACCATGATCTCCTACGGCTCGGTCATCGACCCTTACGATCCCGACCTGCCCAATTCACGCCAGAGCCCGACCTTCTTCACCGTCGGCAACACCAATCTGGAGCCGGAAAAGACCCGGTCCTACAATCTGGGCGTCGTCTTGGCCCCGACGCGCGACACGGCGCTGAGCATCGACTGGTATCAGATCAAGCTCGACAACCTGATCGGCACGGGAAACACCACCGCCATCGTCCAGGGCAACAACCCCGCCGACGTCATCCGCGACCCGCGCGGCAAGCTGCAGGCCGTCTACAACCGCTATCGCAACCTATCGGCGCTCGAGACCTCAGGCATCGACGTGGACTTCAGCCAGCGCTGGCGCACCGAGGACTGGGGGACGTTCACCGCCTCCAGCGCCTATACGCACCTGCTGGAATACAAGCGGCCGAACGCTGCGGGCGCGCCGCTGCTGGACTACGCCGGATCGAACCGGGGCGCGACCCTGCCGGCGCACAAGGCGACGACGCGCCTAGCCTGGAACCGCGACGTCTTCGACGCCAACCTGACCTGGTATTACACCTCAGGCTATGATCAGGTGCCGGTTGTCGGGGGACAATCGCGCGTGGACGCCTATCACCAATTCGATCTGTATGCGGCGTGGTCCGGGCTGGAGCGCGTGACGCTCTACGCCAAGATCGAGAACCTGCTGGACGAAGCGCCGCCGCACGACGCCTCCTTCCCCGGCGTGCGCGCCCCCTATGACTTCGGCCAGTACGATCTGCGCGGGCGCTATTTCCGCGTCGGCTTCGACGTCCGCTTCTGATTGAGACCACCACAATGAACGCCAGAGCCGCCCCTTCCCTGTTCCCCCGCCGCAAACTGGCCGCAGGCGCCGCTCTGGCTGTTCTGTTCAGTGCAACAGCGCTGTCCGCACCGGCGCCCGCCGTCGCACAGAGCGCCTACTTCTTCCCTCAGGCGGCGGCGGGGGATTTCGACCCCGCCATTCCGACGCCCGAAGCCTTCCTCGGCTATCCGATCGGAACCCACTACACCCGCCACGACCGCATCGTGGACTATCTGCGCGAGCTGGCCCGCCTGTCGGACCGGGTCACGGTCGAGGAGATCGGCCGCAGCTATGAAGAGCGGCCCCTGCTGTCCGTGGTCATCACCTCGGGCGCCAATCAGGGCCGGATCGACCAGATCCAGCGCGCCCATATCGCGGCGGGCGATCCCGGCGGCCCGGCCGCCACGGCCGACGCCCCGGTCGTGGTCGGCCTGTTCTACAGCGTCCACGGCAATGAGACGTCCAGCGGCGAGGCGGCCCTGCTGACCGCCTACTACCTGGCCGCCGGGCGCTCGCCCGAGGTGCTGAACTGGCTGGACAAGGCCGTGGTCGTCATCGACCCGGCCCAGAACCCCGACGGCCGCGACCGCGCCGCCAACTGGCACAACGCCTGGAAGAACCAGCCCGCCGTCGCCGACCCGCAGGACAAGGAACACGTCGAGGCCTGGCCCGCCGGACGCACCAACCACTATTTCACCGACCTGAACCGCGACTGGCTGGCGGTGACTCAGAAAGAGACCCGCGCCAAGCTGGAGGCCTTCCACCGCTGGCGGCCCCACATCCAGATCGACTTCCACGAAATGGGCGCGGGCAGCACCTATTATTTCGAGCCCTCGCCCGCCAGCATGGAAAGCCCCCTGCTGCCGCGCGCCAGCTACGAATGGAACGTGACGCTGGCCAAGTATCACGCCCAGGCGCTCGATAGCCTCGGCTCGCTCTATTACACGCGCGAGGTTTTCGACAATTTCTCGCCGGTCTACGGCTCGACCTATCCAGACTTCCATGGCGGGGTCGGGGTGACGGTCGAACAGGCCAGTTCGCGCGGGCTGGTGCAGGACACGGCCAACGGCCCGCTGACCTTCCCCTTCACCGTCCGCAACCAGACCAACGTCGGCCTGGCCACCATCCGAGGCGCGGTGACCGAGCGCGCCGGGCTGCAGACCTTCCAGCGCGACTTCTTCCGCTCGGCCGTCGAGCAGGGACGTCGCCATTCCAGCCAGGCCTTCGTCTTCGGCGATGCGGGCGATCCGGGCCTGACGCGCCAGACGCTGGACCTGCTGCTGGCCCACCACATCCAGGTCCACCCGCTGACCGAGCGGGTGACGCAGAACGGCCGCGCCTATGAACCGGGCAGCGCCTATGTCGTGCCCTCGGCCCAGCCGCAGTTCCGCCTGGTCCACTCCATCTTCGACCGGACGCCCCCGACCAAGGGCAGCGTCTACGGCAGCACCTCCTATTCGGTCGCCCTGGCCTATGGGCTGAAGAGCGACGGCCTGCGCCGCGTCCCCGCCCACGGGTCCGCCATGACCGAAGCCCCCGTCGCGAACGGCGGCGTCAGCGGGCCGCAGGACGCCTACGCCTATGTCGTCGACTGGCGCGACCTGAACGCACCGCGCGTTCTGGCGGCCCTGCTGCGTCAGGACGTGCGCGTCCGCGCCGCGTTCGAGCCGCTAACCGCGCGAACGGCGGCGGGCGACAGCGCCTTCGGGCGCGGCTCCCTGGTCGTGACCACGGCGGGCCAGCCGCTGGACGCCGCCGCCCTGCGCGCCGCCGTCGACACCGCCGCGCGCGATGCCGGCGTGGTCGCCCACGCCGTCTCCACCGGCCAAAGCGTCGCGGGCGTCGATCTGGGCAGCGACAATGTGAAGGTCGTGCGCGCGCCTCGCATCGCCCTGGTCATGGGCGAAGGCGTCAACGCCACCGAGATCGGCGCGACCTGGTTCGCCCTCAGCGAGCGGCTGAACTATCCGGCGACGCGGCTGGACCCGTCGCAACTGGTCCGCGTGCCACTGGGCGACTATGACAGCATCGTCCTGTCGGGTGGGCGCTACGACAACCTGAGCCAGCCGACGGTGGACGCCTTGAAAACCTGGGTGCGCGCGGGCGGCTCTCTGGTGGTGTTCGGCAGCGCCGCGCGCTGGGCCGCCGCCAACGGCCTGGCCCCGCAAACCGCCTCCGAAGACGAGAAGAAAGCCGAGGTCGAGCGCCGCGACTACGCCGACCGCAGCGCGATCCAGGGCGAGCAGCGCACGGCGGGCAACGCCCTGTCGGCCGACGTCGACATCAGCCACCCGCTGGCCTTCGGCCTGTCGCGCCGCGACCTGTTCGTGAACAAGGAGACGGACGTGGTTCTGGCCCCCGTGGCCGATCCCTTCGCCAATGTGGTGCGGATCGAGACCAGCCCACAGGTCAACGGCTACCTGCCCGAAGCCCTGCGCGCCAAGGCGGCGGGTTCGGTCTGGGCTCAGGTGAACCCGATCGGGGCGGGCAACGTCGTCCTGTTCGCCGACGACCCGGCCCATCGCAAATACTGGCTGGGGACGGAGCGTCTACTGATCAACGCCCTGTTCCTGTCGAACCATCTGGGCGGTTCCGGACGGCGCTAAACGCACCGATTCAGAGCGGTAGCGCCTGGCAGGCGCTGCCGCCCGCTACGCTGAAAAACCGACGTCAGGTCAGGGCGCCGGAAAGCATTGTCGTCGAAATCTGGACCTGCTACTTGTGAAGCGTCCAGCTGTTCTAGGGAAAAGGAGGGCACGATGATCGACAAGACCACGCCCGCCTGCGGGTTCCCGATAGTCTTCGGCCGCCACGGCCGCTGACACCCCTTTCGGCTCGGTGTTGAGCCGTTTCCCTGATCATTGCTGACACAAGGACCGCGCGGATCTGCGCGGTTGCTCTTTTCATGACCGACTATGATGACGCCGACGCGCGCCTGCGCGCGTCCGTGCTGCGCAAGGTGCTCGCCTTCACCTTCCGCCTGTGGCGCCGAACCCCATGGCTGGCCGTCGCCTGCGCCGGAACGATGCTGCTGGCGACCCTCACGGAAGTCTTCGCCCCGCTCTACGCCGGGCGCATCGTCGACGCGGCGGGCCGCGGCGACGTCGGCGCCGCCTGGGCGGCCTTCGCCGTCATCACCGCCCTGGGCGCCGCGATGGTCGTGCTGCGCCACCTCGGCTGGTGGGCGATCCCGCCCCTGACGCTGAAGATGATGCAGGACGTGACGCAGGAAGGCTTCGCCCGCGTCCAGCGACTGTCGACCGACTGGCACGCCAACGCCTTCTCGGGTTCGACCGTCCGACGGATCACGCGGGGCATGTGGGCGCTCGACACCCTGAACGACGTGCTACTGCTCTCGCTTCTGCCGTCGCTGACGGTACTGGCGGGGACGGTCTTCCTGCTGGCGCTGCACTGGCCGGTCCTGGGCCTCGTGATGGGCGTCGGCGCGATCGCCTATATCGCTCTGACCGTCGGTCTGGCGACGCAGGTGCTGGCGCCGACCGCGCGGCTGTCGAACCAGTGGGACACCCGGATCGGCGGCGTACTGGCTGACGCCATCGGCGCCAACGCCGTGGTCAAGGCCTTCGGCTGCGAGGCGCGCGAAGAGGCCTTGCTGGCGAAGACCGTCGCCAAGTGGCGCAAGCGGACGCACCGCACCTGGATGGCCTTCACCTGGGCCGGCTCGGGACAGATCGCGCTTCTGTGGCTGATCCGGCTGGCGGTCACGGGCGTGGCGCTGTGGCTGTGGATGCGCGGCCAGGCCAGCGCCGGCGACATGGCCTATGTCATCACCAGCTATCTGGTCCTGAACGGCTATCTGCGCGACATCGGCATGCACATTCACCAGCTTCAGCGTTCGGTGAATGAGATGGAGGAGCTGGTTCAGCTTCATCAGGAGCCGTTGGGCGTGCCCGACCAGGCCGATGCGCAGCCGATCCAGGTCAGGCACGGCGCCATCCGTTTCGACGACGTCACCTTCCGGTACGGCGGCCAGGAAAAGCCGTTGTTCCGAAACCTCGACGTTGCCGTTCCTGCGGGACAGCGCGTCGGCCTGGTGGGACGCTCAGGCTCAGGCAAGACCAGCTTCGTCAAGCTGGTCCAGCGGCTCTATGACGTCGATGCAGGCCGGGTGATGATCGACGGACAGGACGTGGCCCACGCGACCCAGGCGTCCCTGCGTCGCCAGGTCGCGATCGTGCCTCAGGAGCCGATCCTCTTCCATCGGTCGATCGCCGACAACATCGGCTACGGCCGCCCCGACGCCACGCCCGAAGAGATCGAACGGGCCGCGCGCCTCGCCAATGCGCACGACTTCATCGCCCGCTTGCCGAAGGGGTATCAGACCCTGGTGGGCGAGCGAGGGGTCAAGCTGTCCGGCGGCGAACGCCAACGCGTGGCCATCGCGCGGGCCTTCCTGGCGAATGCGCCGATCCTGATCCTGGATGAGGCGACGTCCAGCCTGGATTCCGAGAGCGAGGCGGCGATCCAGGAGGCGATGGAACGGCTGCTGATCGGCCGCACCGCCATCGTCATCGCCCACCGGCTGTCGACCGTCCGGGCGCTGGACCGCATCCTGGTCTTCTCAGGCGGCGAGATCGTCGAAGACGGAACCCACGACGACCTGCTCCAGACCGGCGACGGCCACTATCGACGCCTGTTCGAGCGCCAGTCAGGAAAGTCCCCTGAGATCATGGAGTAGCGCATGACGGCGAGGCGCACCGCTACGGCAGGCTGAGCCGGAATACGGTCGCCGGAGTCCGCTCAAGGGTCAGGGCGCCGCCATGGGCGTGGGCGATCTGGCGGGCCAGGCTGAGGCCGATGCCCGAGCCGTTCGGCTTGGTGGTCACGAAGGGGCGGAAGATGCGTTCGACGTCGGCCGACGATACGCCGGGGCCGTCGTCTGCGACCTCGATCACCAGCGTCTCGTCCTCGGACATCGTCAAGCCTTTGGTGGCCCAGTGCATGCGGCCGGTGCTGATCGCCAACTTGTTCGCCTGGCAGCTGGCTTTCTTCGACTTGCGCATCTGGCTGGCGGGCTTCGACGACCGCATTGCTCTGTCCCCGATCAACTTCATCTGCACCAGCGTCGTGGCCGTGCTCATCGCCATGCTGACTGTGCTCAGTCAATCAGTTCGGGCCAGCCGCGCGGCCCCAACTGGGCTCTACGTCATGACTAGGCTCAGTGCCCATTGATGTGAGGCGCGCGATCTGATTCAGGCTCCTGAGGCGTCTGTATCATGAGCGACCTGTATTGGCTGACGGACGAGCAGATTGCTCGGCTGGAGCC
>NZ_JBRERY010000021.1:0-28784 GCF_052907225.1 Brevundimonas sp. RM1 | reverse complement strand
TAGATGGTCGGAGCGACAGGATTCGAACCTGCGACCCCTTGACCCCCAGTCAAGTGCGCTACCAGGCTGCGCCACGCTCCGAAGGCGCTCCGTATAGACGGCGGTTCGGTGCTCCGCAAACCCTAAAACGCTCTATCGACAACAACTTCCGTCTTAGCGGCGCAGAACGCCCTCCAACCGGGCCTTGGCCGCTTCCAGTTCGCTCAACAGAGCCTCAAGGCGCGCCGGAGCCGCCGGAATCGCCGCCGCCTGCGACACCGTTTCAGCCCGATCCCCCGAATCGATCTCGAGCGTCGAGGCCGGGTCGGCATAGGCCGTCAGGCGCGCCAGACCCTGATCCTGCACCAGGCGTTGCACCCCGCGAATCGTCAGCCCCTCGTCGTGCAACAGCCGCCGCACAGCCTTCAGCACCATGACGTCGTCGGGGCGATAGAAACGGCGGCCGCCCGCACGCTTCACCGGGGCGACGAACTCGAACTTCGTCTCCCAGAACCTCAGCACATGCTGGGGGGCGCCGACTTCATCGGCCGCTTCAGAAATGGTGCGGAAGGCTTTGGGGCTTTTGGCCAAGGGTCTCAGGTCTCGACGACGGCGTCGTGCACCCGGCTCTTCATGATCTGTGAGGCGCGGAAGCTGATGACGCGGCGGGGGTTGATGGCGGCCGGTTCGCCGGTCTTGGGGTTGCGGCCCATGCGGGCGCGTTTCTCGCGGACCTGGAAGACGCCGAAGCCCGACAGTTTGACCGTCTCGCCCTGCTCAAGAGAGTCGACGATCAGGTCCAGCGTGCGCTCGACCAGTCCGGAGCATTCCTGCCGGGACAACCCGACCTCTTCGTGGACCGCTTCGCACAAATCCGCACGGGTAAGCGTCTGATGTCCGGCCACTTGCATCTCCCCGCAATCAATTGGCGGGGCATTGAAGGGCAAAACGGCCGGAAATCAAAGTCCTCAATGCAAATCTAGAATCGGAAGGCGCACGCGCCCCATGTCAGGCCGCCGCCCATGGCTTCGACCAGGACCAGATCGCCCTTCTTGATTCGCCCATCCTTGATGGCGACGTCCATCGCCAGCGGGATGGAGGCGGCCGAGGTGTTGGCGTGCATGGCCACGGTCGAGATGACCTTGTCCTCGTCCAGGCCCAGCCGGTCGCCCACGCCCTTGATGATGCGCTGGTTAGCCTGGTGAGGCACGAACCAGTCGATCTCGGGAATGTCGACGCCCGCAACCTCGGCGGCGGCGGTGATGGCCTCGGCGATGTTCACGACGGCGTGGCGGAAGACCTGATTGCCCAGCATCCGCAGATGGCCGACCGTACCCGTCGTGGCCGGGCCCCCGTCGACATAGAGCATGTCAGCCTTGGCGCCCTCGCAGCGCAGGGCGAAGCCCAGCACGCCGCGATCATCCTTGGTCCCCTGCCCCTCGCCCGGCTCAAGCACGAAGGCTCCGGCGCCGTCGCCGAACAGGACGCAGGTGGTGCGATCCGTCCAGTCCATCAGCTTGGTCATTTCCTCGGCGCCGATGACCAGGGCGCATTTGGCCTGACCGCGCGCGACAAAGCCGTCAGCCACGCTCATGGCGTAGACGAAGCCCGAACAGACCGCCTGAACGTCGAAGGCGATGCCCACCGGCGCGCCCAGCTTGCGCTGCACGATGGCCGCCGTCGCCGGGAAGGTCTGGTCCGGCGTGGTCGTGGCGACGATGATCAGATCGACGTCCGCCGCCGTCTTGCCCGCGTCGGCCAGGGCGCGCTCGGCCGCCTTGAGCGCCAGATCGCTGGTCGGCTCGTCGTCGCGGGCCTTGTGGCGTTGGCGGATGCCGGTGCGCTCGATGATCCATTCGTCGGAGGTGTCGACGATCTTGGTCAGGTCGGCGTTGGTGACGACCTGCTCGGGCAGGAAGGAGCCGACCCCGGTAACGACGCTGCGGATGACGCTCACTGTTCGGTCTCTCCCATGACGACGGGCGCGGGTTCGTCCATCGCGGCCGCCAGACGCGCGAAATTGGCGCTGACCTTGGTCAGATAGTCACTGCGGGCCAGTTCGACAGCCACGCGGATGGCGTTGGCGTAACCCTCGGCCGTGGCGCCGCCGTGGCTTTTTACGACGATGCCGTTCAGACCCAGCAAGGGGCCGCCGTTGACGCTGCTGGGGTCGATGCGGCGCGCCATCTTCTTCAGGGCAGGCATGGCGATCAGAGCGCCCAGCTTGGCCAGCGGCCCGGAGGTCAGCGCTTCCTTCAGCAGGCCCGAGATGAAGCGGGCCGTGCCTTCGGCCGTCTTCAGCGCGATATTGCCGGTGAATCCGTCCGTCACCACCACATCCACGGTTCCGGCGGCGATGTCATGTCCCTCGACAAAGCCGGTGTAGTTCACAGGCACGGCGTCGGTGCGCAGCACGGCGTGGGCCTCGCGCACCTCTTCGTGGCCCTTCATCTCTTCGGAGCCGACGTTCAGCAGGCCGACCGTGGGCCGCGCCACGCCATGCACGGCGGACTGGAAGGCCTCGCCCATGATGGCGAACTCGACCAGTTGGCGCGCATCGCTGCCGATGTTGGCGCCGACGTCCAGAACGGCGGTGAAACCGCGCTTGGTCGGCCAACTGGCGACGATGGCCGGGCGCTCCAGCCCGTCGACCGCCATCCGCAGAACCAGCTTGGAGATCGCCATCAAGGCGCCGGTGTTGCCCGCCGAGACGGCGGCCTGGGCCTCTCCCGTCTTGACCGCCTCGATCGCGTTCCAGAGGCTGGAGCCCTTGCCTCGACGCATGGCCTGGGCAGGCTTTTCGTCCATGGCGACGACCTTGTCGGTGTGCCGGACCTGGCAAAGGTCGTCCGATACGTGCAGGCGCGCCATTTCGGCGCGGATCGCCGCCTCGTCTCCGTGCAGCAGGAAGCGCACGCCGTCGCCGCCATACAGCGAATAATAAGCCTTCACGCCGCCGACCACGACGGCAGGACCGTGGTCGCCCCCCATGGCGTCGAGCGAGATCAATGTGGATGATGCCAAGTGGAAATCGACTCCGTCGCCGTCTTGTCGCGGCGCTTCAATGTTAGGGCGTGCAGACGCAAATGTCGCACCCTGTGGATGCAACCGAGGCGCCCTTAGGTCAACTCTTGTCGCCGTTGTTCGGCTTCAAGGCCCGCAACACGCCGAAAGGCGAGATCTCGCCCGGCTCAGGCGGCTGCTCGAACACCGCGCCGTCCTTGCGGGGATAGGGATCCAGATGCAGCGCCAGTTGCTCGACCGCATACTGGCCCAGGTCGATCTGACCGTTTTCCACCACGTCGGGCGAATCGTCGTCCAGCTCCAGGTCGATCTCCCCCTCGTCCGAAGGCGGCGTATCCACGGCCTCGACCAGATTGATCTCGAATCGATCGTCGACATGAACGGGCAGAGGCTCCAGCGTCAGCACGCAGGACTGGACCGCATCGGCAACGACACGGCCGGTCAGACGCCAGCCCGAAACCGTCGCCGTCACCCCCAGGTCCGCCTCGAAACGGTCCAGCGACTTCAGGTTCAGCGCGCGCGCAATGCGCTGACGCGCCTCGGCGTCCGGCTCCAGGCGCCGGGACAGGCTCGCCCCGATCTGATGCAGGCGGACAGGATCGCTGTAAGGCAGGGCGGGAATCGTCATGCGACGATCATGGCCCAGTCAGGCGCCTTTTCCACGGCGGAAATAGGCTGACGCGCCAGGCGTTCGTGCGATTCCAGCGCATAACGGGTCAGTTCATCGCCGGCGGCGGGATCGTCGCTCTCGAACACATTGCGCGCGATCGAAGCCTGGAAGCCGTCGCGGTCGCCTTCGCGCAGCGCCTTCTCATAGGCGCTCATACGGCCATAAAGGGCCTCGCCCAACTTGCGCATCTTCTTGCCGACAGACACGTCGCCCACGCCCAGTTCACGCAGTACGTTGTCCAGAGCCGAGACATAGGTGTCGAACATCTTCTGGGCCAGATCGGCCCCGCGCTCGCCCTCGGCCTTCGTCCGCACGAACAGCAGAAGGACGTGCAGGGTGTAGAGTTCGAACCGTGCATCGATTCGATCCGCCACGCCGAGGCGGGCGTAAAAATCGGGCTGACGCGCCTGTTCCACCGCCAGGGCGTATAGGCCCTGCGCCTGGCGCTCTTGCGTCTGTCGTCTGAAGAGTGTCTTGAACATAGGTTTTACGGCCCCTTTTCCGCCGCGCCGTTGCACTAGGACGCAGCGACGGTTAGGTCAAAGACCTTGTTTCTAGAGGCCCATCGCCGATGCCCCGTTTTACGTCGCTCATCATCGCCGCCTCGCTCGCCGCCGCTGCAGGCGCCTGCGCCCCGGTCGTCGCCACCCAGGGCTTCCAGGCCGTGGACGCCAAGCCCCAGGACATCGAGGCGGGCGTCGACACCCGCGAGACCGTCCTGGCCAAGCTGGGCACGCCCTCGACCACCTCGACCTTCGAGACCGACAACGTCTGGTACTACCTGACCCAGACGACCCAACGCTACACCTACAACAAGCCTGAAGTGTCGCAGCGGACGGTCACCGAAATCACCTTCGCCGACGGCGGTGAAAAGGTCGCCAACGTCCGCACTCTGGGACTGGAAGACGGCCGCCAGATCGCCATGGAGCGCCGCGAGACCCCGACTCGCGGCCGTCAGCTGACCATTCTCGAACAACTGCTCGGCAACGTCGGCCGCGGCCAACTGCCGCGCACCGAGGACGACGTGCCCGGCCAGCGCCGCCCGGACTAAGCTCCAGAAGATAGGCGCCCTCAAGCCGCGAGCGACTGCGTCGCGAGCATAGGGCGCAAAAAAGACAACGCCCCGGAGATCGCTCTCCGGGGCGTTTTCAGTTGCAGCAGAGCGCAGTCAGACGATCTTGCCGCTCGCCAGCACCGCCAGCAGCAACAGCGCCACGATGTTGGTGATCTTGATCATCGGGTTCACCGCCGGACCGGAGGTGTCCTTGTAGGGATCGCCCACAGTGTCGCCGGTGACGGCGGCCTTGTGCGCTTCCGATCCCTTGCCGTGGACCACGCCGTTCTTGTCGGTGAAGCCTTCCTCGATCACCTTCTTGGCGTTGTCCCAGGCGCCGCCGCCCGACGTCATGGAGATGGCGACGAACAGACCCGTCACGATCACCCCCATCAGCATGGCGCCCAGGGCGGCGAAGGCGTTGGCCTTGTCCGGCTGGATGAACAGGATGACGACGAACAGGATGATCGGCGACAGCACCGGCAACAGCGACGGCACGATCATCTCGCGGATGGCCGCGCTGGTCAGGATATCAACGGCTCGGCCGTATTCCGGCTTGGTCTGGAAGGTCATGATGCCGGGGTTCTCGCGGAACTGACGCCGCACCTCGGCCACGACCGCCTCAGCAGCGCGCCCCACGGCCGTCATCGACAAGCCGCCGAACAGGAAGGGCAGCAGCCCCCCGAACAACAGGCCGACCACGACATAGGGGTTGGACAGGTCGAAGGCGACCGTACCCAGACCGTGGAAGAAGCTGCCCGGCGCCGCCTCGGCCGCGAAGAACTTCAAGTCCTCCACATAGGCGGCGAACAGGACCAGCGCCCCCAGGCCCGCCGAACCGATGGCGTAGCCCTTGGTCACGGCCTTGGTGGTGTTGCCCACAGCGTCCAGAGCGTCGGTCGAGACGCGGACTTCCGGCGGCAGGCCAGCCATCTCGGCGATGCCGCCCGCGTTGTCCGTGACCGGACCGAAGGCGTCCAGCGCCACGATCATCCCCGCCACGCCCAGCATGGTGGTGGTGGCGATGGCGATGCCGAACAGGCCTGCCAGTTGATAGGCCGCAACGATGCCGACGATGATGGTCAGGGCCGGAAGCGCTGTGGCCTCCAGCGACATGGCCAGACCCTGAATGACGTTGGTGCCGTGGCCCGAGACCGAGGCGTTGGCCACTGACTTCACCGGCCGGAAGCCCGTGCCGGTGTAGTATTCGGTGATCACCACAATGGCCGCCGTGACCAGCAGGCCGACAACACCCGCCCAGAACAGATTCATGGGCTGGATCAATAACCCGCCCGAGGTTTCGACCGCCCCCGGCAGAAGTTGGTTGATCACCCACCAGACGGCGACCAGCGACAGCAGGCCGGTCACGATCAGCCCCCGATACAGGGCGCCCATGATGTTGCCGCTCTTGCCCAGACGGACGAAGAACGTCCCGATGATGGAGGTCACGATGCAGACGCCGCAGATCGCCAGCGGCAACAGCATCAGCACGTCGACATAGGGCTGGTTGCGGTAGAAGATGGCGGCCAGCACCATGGTCGCCACCGTCGTCACCGCATAAGTCTCGAACAGGTCGGCGGCCATGCCGGCGCAGTCGCCGACGTTGTCGCCCACATTGTCCGCGATGGTGGCGGCGTTGCGGGGGTCATCCTCGGGGATGCCCGCCTCGACCTTGCCCACCATGTCGCCGCCGACGTCGGCCCCCTTGGTGAAGATGCCGCCGCCCAGTCGCGCGAAGATGGAGATCAGAGAGGCGCCGAAGCCCAGCGCCACCAGGCCGTCGATGACCTCGCGGCTGGTCGAGGCGTGGCCCAGTCCCTGGGTCATGAAGGCGTAGTAGCCGGACACGCCCAGAAGCGCGCCGCCCGCCACGAACATGCCGGTGATGGCGCCCGAGCGGAAGGCCAGGTCCAGACCCTTGGACAGGCTCTGCGACGCGGCCTGGGCCGTACGGACGTTGGCGCGCACGGAGATCAGCATCCCCGCATAGCCCGCCGCGCCCGACAGGACCGCGCCGATCAGGAAGCCGAGCGCCGCCCAGATCCCGATAAGAAAAAAGGCCGCGACCAAGATCACGACCCCTACAATGCCAATCGTTGTGTACTGACGCTTCAGATAGGCGGATGCCCCTTCCTGGATCGCCGCGGCGATCTCACGCATCCGTTCATTACCACTGTCGGCCTTCATCAGCGCGGCGGTCTGGACGGCGCCGTAAAGCACCCCCAAGGCGCCGGCCGCGATGACCAGCCAAAGATATGACGTCATGGCGTTTCCAAGCCCTATGCAACTGGGCGCGCGGATCCATGGGCTGCGCTACGGGCGTTTTCGCCTCTCGGCCGCCTTCCGGTCCCCCCGTGCGCTTACGGACGCAAATTCACGCCCCTCGGGAATTGCGGCTAAATCGTGCCAAAAGCAGAGCCGTGGCGCAACAGCGCTCTTTTTAGACGGCGCGAACGGTCGTGCGGCGGCGCGCGGCCTGGCTGACGACCTCGACGCGAGCGATCGCGCCCTTGCCGATCAGCGCATCGGCCGAGCGGATCAGGCTGGCGCTCAGGGCCTGAGCGTCCAACTGGTTCCAGTCGTCGGCCAGGACGAAGGGCGTGCGATGCCCGGCGCGGACCAGAGCGTCGCGCAGATAGGGCTCCTTGGCCTTCACCGCGTCCAGAGCGTGGCCTTCGCCCAGATGCAGCTTCAGCACCACGAAGATGTAGTTCCGAACCCGACCGCCCACGATGATCGGCAGGCCCACCCCGGTCAGGTTGAAGCTCGCCGGCTGAGCGGGCGTCTCCGCCGATGGCGAGGCTGCTGCGGCCGCCCCCGACAGGGCGGCGCCGGCGACGGCGAGGATCAGGGCGCGGCGGTTCATGGCGGCAGTGTGGGCCAGTCCCGTTAGGATTCCGTTGCTCTCAGCCGTGGGTCCAGCCCGTGCGGGTCGGGGTGATGGCCTGGCCCAGATAGCGTGGCGACAGCCCCCTGCCCTCGACCACCCGCCCGACGCAGGTCAAACGCAGATGTCGCCGCTCGGCCTCACGGCGCAGGGCGTTTTCGGCGCCCGCCGGGACGGTCAGCAGGATCTCATAGTCGTCGCCGCCGCCGGCCAGCAGCTCCAGCGCCGCCTGCGGATCGACGCGCCCCTCGAACCAGGCCTGGGCCGCCGCCGACATGGGCAGACGCTCCAGGTCGATCTCCAGACTGACGCCGCTGGCCTCGGCGATATGCGCGGCGTCGGCCAGAAGGCCGTCGGACACGTCGGCGCTGGCGGTCGCCAGGCCCAGAACGACAGGTGCGAACTCCACGCGCGGCATGGGGGTGCGATAAGCGGCCTCCAGCGCGTCCATACGTTCGGGCTCCAGGCTCAGGGTCGCCTGGGCGGCCTGAAGGCCCAGCCAGCCGTCGCCGATGGTGCCGGTGACGAAGACCAGATCGCCCGGTTGCGCCCCGGCTCGGCTGACCGCCGCGCCCGACGGCGCCCAGCCCAGCAGGGTGGCCGAGAAGCTGGCCGGCCCCGGCGTCTTCACCGTGTCGCCGCCCAGCAGGGAAATGTCGAAGATGGCCTGATCGCGCCGCAGCCCGGCGACGAAGGCCTCGCGCTCGGGCCAGCCGCAGCGTGGGGACCAGTGGCAGGCCAGCAGATAGCCGAACGGCTCGGCCCCCTTGGCGGCCAGGTCGGACAGGTTCACGCGCAACAGCTTCTGCGCCACCGTGTCCAGCGGGTCGTCGGGCAGGAAGTGGACGCCCTCGACGATCGCATCCTTGGTAAGGATGAGGTCGTGTCCCGGACGCGAGGGCAGCGCGGCCACGTCGTCGGCCAGCCCCCGCGCCCATTCCGGGTGCGCCAGCGGCTTCAGCAGCCGCTGGATGGTCTCGAATTCGCCTGCGACGTCAATCGCGGGCATCACGCGCCACGCCGTCGAGCGCCGCGTTCACGAACTTCGCCTCCGCATCGTCGAAGAAGGCCTTGGCCAGCTCGACATATTCGTCGATCACGATTTCACGCGGCACGTCGGGCTTGTGCTTCAGCTCCCAGGCGCCGCTGCGCAGCAGGGCGCGCAGGGTCGCGTCCAGACGCTCCAACCGCCAGTTGGAGGCCAGACGCGCCTTGACCGCCTCGTCCACCGCGCGCTGGTCCTCGACCACGCCGTGCACGACGGCGGCGAACCAGTCCTCGTCCGCCTCGGCCAGGGGGGCGCCGTCGATATCGGCGTCAAAACGGTGATTGCGGAACTCGCGCACGACGCTGTCGACGCCCTCGCCCGCCAGCTCCATCTGGTACAGGGCCTGAACGGCGGCCAGGCGGGCGACCGTGCGGGCGCGGCGCTGGCGGCTGGTCAGCTGGGGCTCAGCGCGGGCTTTGTCAGCCTCGGCCAGTTGAGCCATGACTTCGGCGACGGTGGCCGGGGTGGTGTTGGTCGGTTCGCTCACGAAGCCAGTCCTCCGCGCAGACGCTTGCGGATGGCAATCAGGTCCAGGCAGGCGCGGGCCGCAAAGCCGCCCTTGTCGCCTTCGCTGAGACGGGCTCGGGCCCAGGCCTGGTCCTCGTCCTCGGTCGTCAGGATGCCGTTGCCGATGGCCAGGCCCTTGAGGCCCAGTTGGGTGATGCCCGCCGCCGACTGATCCGAGACGATCTCGAAATGATAGGTCTCGCCGCGGATGATGCAGCCCAGGGCGACATAGCCGTCATAGCGCGGCGCGGTCGGATAGCGTCCGGCCTCTTCGGCCATGGCGATCACGGTCGGCACTTCCAGGGCGCCGGGCACGGTCACGACGTCATACTGAACGCCTTGCGCGCGCAGGGCGTCCTTCGCCCCTTCCAGAAGGGCGTCGGCCAGTTCGTCGTAGAAGCGCGCCTCGACGATGAGGACGCGAGTGGGGTCGTTCAAGATTGGTCTTCTCCGTCCATGTCGCGCCAGCCGACGATGCGCAGGCCGTAGCCTTCCAGCGCCGTCGGATTGGGTCGCGTCGAACTCATCACGATCATGTCTTTGACGCCGAGGTCGAGCAGAATCTGCGCCCCGACGCCATAGGCTTTCAGCGAACGATCCACGGCGGCGGGCTTGGCGACGCCGCCCAGCCGCTCGGCCAGACCATGCAGGTCGGGATCGCGCAGGAAGACGACGACGCCCGGCCCGTCCTGGGCCGCCAGCGCCTGCATCGCCTTCGGAATATAGTCCTGTCGGGCCTCGACGTGGCCCAGCAGATCGGCGGCGAAGTCGACCTGGTGCATCCGCACGACGGTCGGCTTGGTCGGATCGATGTCGCCGCGCACCAGGGCGACATGCTCCGCGCCCTCGATGGTGTTGCGGTACAGGATCAGCTTGAACGCGCCGCCGTGGACGCTTTCGAACGGCGTCTCCATCACGCGCTCGACAAAGCGCTCGGTGCGGCGGCGATAGGCGATCAGGTCGGCGATAGTGCCGATCTTCAGCCCGTGCAGCTGGGCGAAGGCGATCAGGTCGGGCATCCGCGCCATCGTCCCGTCGTCCTTGATGATCTCGCAGATCACCCCGGCCGGGATCAGGCCCGCCATGCGGCTGATGTCGACGGCCGCCTCGGTGTGGCCGGTGCGAACCAGGACGCCGCCGTCGCGCGCGACCAGGGGGAAGATGTGGCCCGGCGAGACGATGTCGTCGGCGGTGCGCGACGGATCGGCCGCCACCTGGACCGTATGGGCGCGATCGGCGGCCGAGATGCCGGTCGTGACGCCTTCCTTGGCCTCAATCGAGATGGTGAAGGCCGTGCCCATGCTCTCGCGGTTCTCGGCGGCCATCGGCGGCAGGCGCAGCTGCTTGGCGCGCTCGGCCGTCATGGCCAGGCAGACCAGGCCGCGCGCATAGCGGATCATGAAGTTGATCTGGTCCGGCGTGGCGAACTGGGCCGGAATGACGATGTCGCCCTCGTTCTCGCGGTCCTCGGCGTCCACCAGGATGTAGGGGCGGCCGTTGCGGGCGTCCTCGATAATGTCCTCGATCGAGCTGATCGGGCTGTCGGTGTTGTGGACGGCCAGTTTCATCATGCGGTCTCCTGCCACCGCGCGAGGTAGCGCGCCAGCATGTCGATCTCCAGATTGACCCTTTCGCCGACTTCCAGGCCGCCGAGGGTGGTCGCATCCCACGTGTGCGGGATGATGTTCACGTCGAAGCGGCGCTCATGCACCCCATTCACCGTCAGGGAAACCCCATCGACCGTGATTGAGCCCTTTGGGGCGATGAATCTGTGCAGGGGCGCCGGAGCCTCGATCACGATGCGGTGCGATCCGCCCTCGGGGGTGATGGACACGACCTCGCCCAGACCGTCGACGTGACCCGAGACGATGTGACCGCCCAGTTCGTCGCCGAGTTTCGCCGCGCGCTCCAGGTTGACGCGGGTGTTCTCGGTCCAGTCGCCCAGCTTGGTCTTGGACAGGGTCTCGCCCGAGACCTCGACGGCGAACCAGCCCTCCCCCTTCTCCGTAACGGTCAGGCAGCAGCCCGCGTGGCTGATGGAGGCGCCCAGGTCGATGGTCGCCGTGTCCCACACGGTCTCGACCTCATAGCGACGGTCGCGGTTGGTTTCACGGACGCTGCGGACGCGGCCGATGTCGGTGACGATGCCGGTGAACATGAAAGCTCCGGTCCCTTCGGACCCAAAAAACAGAGTCTAATTAGTCTAATTCGTCTGAAATCGCGCCTGAGGAGGCGTCAGGCGCGGGCGTAGCGTTCCCACAGATCGTCTCCGACAGGCTCGACGCCCAGACGACGGAACTTGGGGGCGTCGGCCAGCTTTGCAAGCGCCAGGGAGGCGATGCAGGGCCGCCCCTCCCCGCCCAGCAGGATCGGGGCGCGGAACCACTCGATCGCGTCCACAGCGCCCGCCTGGATGAAGGAGGCGGCGACGCGGCCCCCGCCCTCGATCAGGATGGAGCTGATGTTGCGGGCAACGAGGGCGTCGAGGACGGCGGAAATAGCGGGACGGCCGTCATCGGCGGCGACAGCGACGACCTCGGCCTGGCCGATGGCGCGGGGTTGGGCTGTGGTGAAGATCAGGGCGTTGCCGGATGCGACCTTGGCCGTCGCGGGGGTCCGCAGGCGGCTGTCGAGAACCACGCGCAGCGGATGCGTCCCGGCGTAGTCAGGAAGACGGACGGTCAGTTCCGGGTCATCGGCCAGCACGGTCTGGACGCCGACCAGGATGGCGTCATGGGTTGCGCGCAGGCGGTGGCCCTGCTGGCGCGCCTCCGGCCCGGTGATCCACTGGCTTTCGCCCGTGGCCGTGGCGATGCGGCCGTCCAGCGAGGTGGCCAGCTTAAGGATGACGCGCGGGCGCATCAGTCCTGGCCGGACTTGGTCTCGTCGAAGCCCTCGTCACCGAGGAATTTGGCGAAATCGCTGGTGTGGCGGAAGTCCTTGTAGACCGAGGCGTAGCGGACGTAGGCGACCTCATCGACCGACTTCAGCGCCTTCATGATGAAGTCGCCGACGATGTGCGACGGGATCTCGGTCTCGCCCAGACTTTCCAGCTGGCGCACGATGCGGCTGACCAGAAGCTCGACCTGATCCGGCTGGACCGGGCGCTTGCGCAGCGCGATGCCCAGCGAGCGTTCCAGCTTGTCGCGGTCGAAGGGGGTGCGGCGGCCGTTCCGTTTCAGGATGACCAGTTCGCGCAGCTGCACCCGCTCGAAGGTGGTGAAGCGCCCGTTGCACTGCGGGCAGGACCGACGGCGCCGGATGGCCGCGCCGTCGTCAGACGGGCGGCTGTCCTTCACCTGGGTGTCGGCGTTTCCGCAGAACGGGCACTTCATCCGATGGGCCTCTTAGCGATAGATCGGGAAGCGCGCGGTCAGTTCGCGCACCTGAGCCGCCACGCCCGCGACGACGGCCGGATCGGCTTCGTCGCCGCCGTTCATCGAGGAGACGACGTCGGCGATCCAGTGGCCGATCTGCTTGAACTCTTCCTCGCCGAAGCCGCGCGTGGTGCCCGCCGGCGTGCCCAGGCGAACGCCCGAGGTGACGGTGAAGGGCGCGGTGTCGAACGGCACGCCGTTCTTGTTGCAGGTCATCAGCGCCTTTTCGAGCTCATGCTCGGTGGCCTTGCCGGTCACGCCCTTGGGACGCAGGTCGACCAGCATCAGGTGGCTGTCGGTGCCGCCCGAGACGATGGCCAGGCCGCGATCGACCAGAACGGCGGCCAGGGCCTGGGCGTTCTTGACGACCTGCTGGGCGTAGAGCTTGAACTCGGGCTTCAGCGCCTCGCCGAAGGCCACGGCCTTGGCGGCGATGACGTGCTCCAGCGGGCCGCCCTGCAGGCCGGGGAAGACCGCCGAGTTGATCTTCTTGCCCAGGTCCAGGTCGTTGGACAGGATCATGCCGCCGCGCGGGCCACGCAGGGTCTTGTGCGTCGTGGTGGTGACGACGTGGGCGTGCGGGATCGGGTCGGGATAGACGCCGCCGGCGATCAGACCGGCGTAGTGGGCCATGTCGACCATCAGATAAGCGCCGACCGAATCCGCGATCTCGCGGAAGCGCTTGAAGTCGATGTGGCGGCTGTAGGCCGAAGCGCCGGCCAGGATCAGCTTGGGCTTTTCCTTCTGCGCCATTTCGGCGACGTGATCATAATCAATCAGATGGTCGTCTTCGTTCACCTTGTAGGTGACGGGACGGAACCACTTGCCCGACTGGTTGGCGGGCGAACCGTGGGTCAGGTGCCCGCCGCAGGCCAGATCCATGCCCAGGAACGTATCGCCGGGCTGCAGCAGGGAGAAGAAGACCGCCTGGTTGGCCTGGGCGCCCGAGTGCGGCTGGACATTGACGAAGGCGGCGCCGAACAGCTCCTTGGCGCGCTCGCGGGCCAGGTCCTCGGTGACGTCCACGAACTCGCAGCCGCCGTAGTAGCGACGGCCCGGATAGCCCTCGGCGTATTTGTTGGTCAGGACCGAGCCCTGCGCATCCAGCACCGCCTGGGAGACGATGTTCTCGGAGGCGATCAGCTCGATCTGCTCCTTCTGGCGGCCAAGCTCGCCCTGAATGCCCTTGAAGATCGCCGGATCGGCGTCGGCGAGGCTCTTGGAGAAGTAGGAGTCGTGGGTGAAGGCGGTCACAGGCAGGCATCCCGAAGGCTGAAGGCGGAAACGGCGCTCCCTTCTAGGCCGCGCCGCCGAACACCACAACATCTAGGGGGATGCGAGGCCGCCGCCCACGTCATCGCGGACGGCGGCGAAAATCGCCTACCAGTTGTTGCGGCCGTCCATCTGCTCGATCTTGATCGAGGACAGGTCCAGGTCGGGCGCCATGCGCAGATTGACCGCCGCGATGCGCGTCGAGGGCATGGAGCCGGGCTGATGCCCCTCTTTCGGCGTCCCGTCGGCGTTGTAGACAGAACCCCAGTCCGGCGAGAAGCCGTGGGTGTTGCCGCCGCAGGTCGCACAGAAGTGATGGTGGTTCATGCCGTTGGGAGCATAGTCGCCCACCGGCCCCGTCGCGGTGATCGTCAGTTCATCCGGACTGTAGTAGCCCCAGACCGCACCGGTCCGATGGCACCACGTGCAGTTGCAGGATGCGGCCTGCTTGGGCAGGTCCGGCGCCTCGATCTTCACGGCTCCGCAGTGGCAGGCGGCGGTCAGGGTCATGCGGGGCTCCTCCTTCATATCAAGAGGATACTGCCTTCTGCTGTCAGAAAACGGCAGCGGCGCTCACATCCGGGTCAAGGCGCGCTTCAACTTGGCCAGGGCGACCCGTTCGACGGACTTCGGCTCGTTGACCGGCCCCATGGCGCTGACCTCGCGGCCAGTGGCCACGTGGATCGCCGAGCATTTCACATAGGGGCCGTTGCGGACGAACTCGACGATGACTTCGCCGAGTTCAGCGTCGTGCGTCATGCGGCGGCCGGTTGACGCGCCACGTTGCAGTGAGACCAGAGCTTGTCCATCGCCTCGACCAGCTTGTCGATCATGGCGTCGTCATGGTCGGGCGAAGGGGTGAAGCGCAGGCGCTCGGTCCCCTTGGGTACGGTCGGATAGTTGATCGGCTGGACGTAGATCCCGTGCTCTTCCAGCAGCATGTCCGAGATCAGCTTGCAGTGCACCGGGTTGCCGACGTGAACCGGCACGATATGGCTGACGCTGGGCAGGACGGGAATGCCCGCCTCAGACAGACGGCGCTTCAGGGTGGCGGCGCGCTCCTGGTGGGCGGCCCGCAGTTCCGGGTGCGCTTTCAGATGGCGCACCGAGGCCAGAGCCCCGGCGGTCAGAGCGGGCGGCAGGCTGGTGGTGAAGATGAAGCCCGAGGCCCAGCTGCGCACGGCGTCCACGATCACCGCGTCGGCGGCGATGTAGCCGCCCATGACGCCGATGGCCTTGCCCAAGGTGCATTCGACGATGTCGATGCCGTCCAGCACGCCGTCACGCTCGGCCACGCCCGCGCCGGTTTCGCCGTACAGGCCCACGGCGTGAACCTCGTCCAGATAGGTCAGGGCGCCGTATTTCTTGGCCAGGGCGATGGTGCCGGCGATGTCGGCGATGTCGCCGTCCATCGAATAGACGCTCTCAAAAGCGACCAGCTTGGGCGCAGCGGCAGGCGCCGCCGCCAGCAGTTCCTCGAGGTGTTCGAGATCGTTGTGGCGGAAGATATGACGCTCGCCGCCGCCGTTGCGGATGCCCGCGATCATGGAGGCGTGGTTCAGGGCGTCGGAGAAGATGATCAGGCCCGGCAGGATCTTCTGCAGGGTCGACAGCGTCGCCTCATTGGCCACATAGCCCGAGGTGAACAGCAGAGCCGCTTCCTTCTGGTGCCAGCTGGCCAGCTCGGCTTCCAGATCCACGGCCGAACGCGTCGTGCCCGAAATGTTGCGCGTTCCCCCTGCCCCGGCGCCGGTCTTTTCGATCTCGGCCTGCATGGCGTCGATCACCACCGGGTGCTGGCCCATGCCCAGGTAGTCGTTGGAGCACCAGACGACGACGTCCTGCTGGGCGCCGTCCTCGCGACGACGAACCGCACGAGGAAACTGGCCGCGCACCCGCTTCAGATCGGCGAAGACGCGGTAGCGACCTTCGCTGCGGACCTGATCCACAGAGTTCTGAAAGGCGGACTTATAGTCGAACAAGGCGGCGCTTCTTTCGCTTATGCAGCTTTCGCGGCCTAATTGCGCGCGCCGCCCTGTCTTGTCCATGTCAGGAGCCGGACAAAACGTCCCAACCCCTTAATTGATAACGGTTCTCAGCTTCATCAACGCCTGCATCAAGCCAGGGTGTCGATGCGGCCGCGCAGCATCTGGACCATGGCGGAGAAGTCCTTACCGCCGTAGCCGAGGCCGTTGAACAGGGCGTAGAGGGCCTCGGCCTGGGCGCCCAGCGGCGTCGTGGCGCCCGCCTTGGCGGCGGCGTCCTGGGCCAATTTCAGATCCTTCAGCATCATGGCGCTCGCGAAACCGCCTTCATACTTGCGGTTCGACGGAGCGGTCGGCACCGGGCCGGGCCAGGGGTAGTAGTTGCTGACGCTCCAGCATTGGCCCGAGGACTTGGAGGCGATCTCGAAGAAGCGTTCCGGCTCCAAACCCAGCTTCTCGGCCAAGGCGATGGCCTCGCACGTGCCGATCATCGAAATGCCCAGCAGCATGTTGTTGCAGATCTTGGCCGCCTGACCGGCGCCGTGGTCGCCGGCGCGGATGGTGATGCGGCTCATGGGGTCCAGCGCCGGTTCGACGCGGGCGAAGTCGGCCTCGTCGCAGCCGACCATGAAGGCCAGGGTGCCGGCGTCAGCGGCGGCGGTGCCGCCCGAAACGGGGGCGTCGGCGAAGGCGTAGCCCGCCTCCTTGGCCAGACCCGCGACCTTGCGCGCCGTCTCCACGTCGATGGTCGAGCAGTCCAGCAGCAGGGCGCTGGCCGGAGCCACGCCGATGATCTGGTCGGAATAGACGCCGAGCACGTGCGGCCCGGCGGGCAGCATGGTGATGACCACCTCGGCGTCCTTCACGGCCTCGGCGACCGAGGCGACGGTGCGGCACCCGGCCTCGGCGGCGCGCTCCAGCGCGACGGGCGACAGGTCGAAGGCGGCCACGTCATGTCCGGCCTTGGCCTGATTGGCGGCCATGCCGCCGCCCATGTTGCCCAGGCCGATGAAGGCGATGCGAGTCATCTGTGCGTTTCCCCTATGGATTTTGGCCGAGGGTTAGCGCCGCCCGTCCCGCTTCGCCAGTCACCAATTTGAGACGAGACGCCTCAGTTCGGTTTGCGGAAGCGGTAGACGAACTGATCCGTCTTGCCCCGGATCGCCTCGTCGAAGACGTTCAGGCTGTGATCGTCGGCCGGGTTGGCGACGGCTGTGCTCTCTCCGTCGAAGACGAAACCGGCGGCCTCGACCTCCT
The DNA here is from genome assembly GCF_052907225.1 of Brevundimonas sp. RM1. NCBI lineage: Bacteria > Pseudomonadati > Pseudomonadota > Alphaproteobacteria > Caulobacterales > Caulobacteraceae > Brevundimonas > Brevundimonas sp. RM1. Next base: position 11,724 of record NZ_JBRERY010000021.1, on the reverse strand, counting down.
TGCGGAGCTGGGCGCCCTCGATGCGGTGCAGGCTTTCGACCACGGTGTTGGCGGCGCCGGGCGCGGCCTGGTGGTCGATGACGACATAGAGGCCGCCGGGCTTCAGCGCCTTGAAGATGTCCGCGTTCATCTTGGCCACGTCCACGCCGAAACGGGGAATGTGGAAGTCGTGATATTCCTGGCTCATGAAGACCAGGTCCAGCGGCGCATCGAAGCTCATGGCGTCCAGGTCGGCGTTGACGCGGCTGATGTTGGGATAGGCGGCGACCAGGGCGTCGGCGCGCGGGTTCTCGCGCTCGGCCGTGCGGTTGGGCACGAAGGCGTAGACATGGCCGCCCTCGCCTACGACCCGCGAAAACAGGCGGCTGAAATAGCCCGCGCCGGGACGGATGTCGGCGATGCGCCAGCCCGGCTTGACCTGGGCGAAGGCCAGCATCTCGGCCGGATGACGCAAGGGGTCGCGGGCCACTTCATCGGCCGGGCGCAAGGTGTCGGCGACGGCGGCCCGATAGGCGGGCGCGGCGGCGTTCTGGGCCAGGGCGGGCGCGGCGCTGAGGATGGCGGCGACGACGGCGGCGGCGAGCAGATGCGGCTTCATGATGAACTCCTTGATCTCTTGCTGCCCCGGTCGGGGCCTTCGGGCGGCATAAGGCGCGCAGACGGGACGGCTGGCAAGCCGCCCCGGCGTGCGATCAACCGGCGGACATGGAGGCCGGGGTCTGCTTCTCTTTCAGGGTGACAAGCTCCTCGGCCATGGTCGGGTGGACGGCGCAGGTCGCGTCCCACTGGGCCTTGGTCAGGCCCGCCTTCACGGCGATGGCGGCCAACTGGATCATCTCGGGGCTGTCGGGGCCGACGATGTGGCAGCCAACGACGCGCTGGGTCTCCCCATCCACCACCAGCTTCATCAGCACCCGTTCGTCCGAGCCGGTGAAGGCGTATTTCATCGGCCGGAAGCGGGTGACGTAGACGTCCACCTCACCCGGACAGGCGTGGCGGGCCTCGGCCTCGGTCAGGCCGACGGTGCCGACCGGCGGCTGGCTGAAGACGGCGGTGGCGACGGCTTCATAGTCGAAGCTCTGCGGATTGTTCCGGTAGACCGTCTCGTGGAAGGCCACGCCCTCGCGGATGGCGACGGGGGTCAGGTTCATCCGGTCGGTGACGTCGCCGATGGCCCAGATGTTGGCGGCCGTGGTCTGGGAATACTGGTTGACCTTGACGGCGCCGTCGTCGTTCAGTTCGACCCCGGCGGTCTCGAGGCCCAGATCCTTGACGTGAGGAACGCGGCCGGTGGCGAACATGACCACATCGGTTTCGATCTTCATGCCGTTTTCGAGGTGGTTGACCAGGCCGGTCTCGGTCTTCTCGATGGAGGAATGCTGGCAGCCCAGGATGACCTTGACGCCGCGCTTCTGGATCTCGCCCGCCAGATGGGCGCGCACGTCGTCGTCGAAGCCGCGCAGGATGTTAGGGCCGCGATAGATCAGGGTCGTTTCGACGCCGAGGCCTGCAAAGATGCCCGCGAACTCCACCGCGATATAGCCGCCGCCTGCGATCAGGATGCGCTTAGGCAGTTCCGGCAGGTGGAAGGCCTCTTCCGAGGTGATGGCGTGTTCGACGCCCGTCAGGCCTTCCGGCTTCCACGGGCGGCCGCCGGTGGCGATCAGGATTTTCTCGGCGGTGATGGTCTGGCCTTTTCCGACGATCTCGACGGTATGGGCGTCCTTCAGGACGGCGCGGCCATGGACCAGATCGACGCCCGCCTTGGCCAGGTTGGCGGCGTAGATGCCCGACAGGCGGGCGATCTCGACGTCCTTGGCCTGCAGGAAGGTCGGCCAGTCGAACTTCGCATTGTCGAAGGACCAGCCGTAGCCCTCGGCGATCTCCAGCGCGTGGCTGACCTCGGAGGCCATGACCATGAACTTCTTGGGCACGCAGCCGCGCACGACGCAGGTGCCGCCGACGCGATACTCTTCCGCGATGGCGACCTTCTTGCCGCCCAGCGCCGTCAGCCGCGCCGCCCGCACCCCGCCCGAACCGGCGCCGATGACAAAGAGGTCGTAGTCGTATTGGGCCATCGGGCTCTCCGGGAATGGACCCGAAAAGATGAGTCCAATTCGTCTGAATCGTCTGAAATCCGCGCGGCCGAACCGCAGCGCTGACCCGACTTAGGCGCCGGGGCGACGGGGGGCAAGACGACGCTCCACTCTTCGCTTATCCCGGCCTTCGCCGGGATGAAGGGGGCTGGATCAGGGATTGATCGTCTCGAACCCTTCGTCCGTGCCGATGACGGCGAGGTCGGTCAGGTCGAGGAACAGGCCGTGCTCGACCACGCCGGTCAGGCTTTTCAGGTCGGCGGCGAGACGGGCCGGGTCAGCGATCAGCTTGCAGGCCGCGTCGTAGATCAGGTTGCCGCCGTCGGTGCGGATCAGGCCGCGCTCGGCCTCGCGCACGCGGGCCGGCGAAGCGATATCGTGATCGGCCAGGACGTCGGCGATGCGGTTGGCGGTCGTCTTATGGCCGAAGGCGACCACCTCGATCGGCAGGGGGAAGGTTCCCAGCGCAGGGACCACCTTGGCCGCGTCGGCGATGCAGATGCAGCGGGCGGACGCCTCCCACACCAGCTTTTCGCGCAGCAGGGCCGCGCCGCCGCCCTTGATGAGTGCCAGGCCGGGGCCGATCTCGTCGGCGCCGTCGACGGTCAGGTCGATCTTCGGCGTGTCTTCCAGCGTCGACAGGGTCAGACCCAGCTCGCGCGCCAGATCGGCGGTGCGCTCGGATGTCGGGACGCAACGCAGGTCCGACAGGTTGCGGGCGGCCAGCGCCTTGACGAACCAGGCGGCGGTGGAGCCGGTGCCCAGGCCGACGACCATCCCGGCCTCGACGTACTGGGCGGCGGCTTCGCCGGCGTTCTTCTTCTGCAGGTCGCTCATTGGGATTTCGTCGCCTTCTTTGCGCGCATGGTATCCATGAAGCGGGCGGCCCAACCGGGTTTCATTGTCTGTTCCGCGCGGCCGAGCGCCAGATCGCCGGGCGCGACATCCTTCGTCACCACCGAGCCGGAGCCGACCATGGCGCCTGCGCCGATGGTCACGGGAGCGACCAGCGAGGAGTTCGAGCCGACGAAGGCCCCCTCGCCCACCGTGGTGCGGTGTTTGAAGAAGCCGTCGTAGTTGCAGAAGATCGTGCCCGCGCCGATGTTGGCTTTCGTCCCCACATGGCCGTCGCCGAGATAGGCCAGATGGTTGGCCTTGGCGCCGGCGTCCATGCGGACGTTCTTGACCTCGACGAAGTTGCCGATCTTGACGCCCTCGCCCAGGTCCGCGCCGGGGCGCAGGCGGGCGTAGGGGCCGACCTCGGCGCCCGTCGCGACCTTGGCGCCCTCGATATGGCTGAAGCTGCGGATGCGCGCGCCCTCAGCCACCTTGGCGCCGGGGCCGAAGACGACGAAGGGTTCGATGGTCGTGCCCGCGCCGATGTCGGTGTCCCAGGCGAAGTGGACGCTGTCCGGAGCGCTCATGGTCACGCCCTGCGCCAAAAAATGCTCGCGTTGGGTCTTCTGGAACAGGGCCTCGGCCTGGGCCAGTTCGGCTTGTGCGTTGACGCCCATGACGGAGTCCTCGGCGGCGAAGACGGCGCGGGTCGGGGCGCCGCGCTTGCGGGCCAGCTCGACCACGTCGGTCAGGTAGTATTCGCCCTTGGCGTTGTCGTTCGTCACCTCGGCCAACAGCTCGAACAGCAGGCCGACCGGGGCCGCCATGACGCCGGAGTTGCAGGCGTTGATCGCCAGCACGTCCGCTGACGCCTCCTTGGCCTCGGTGATGGCCAGCAGACTGTCGCCGTCAAGGATCAGGCGGCCGTAGGCGCCGGGATCGCGGGCCTCGAAACCGATGACGGTGACGCCTTCATGGGCGTCAGCGAAGACCGGCTCGATGTCGGCGGCCTTCAGCAACGGCACGTCGCCATAGGTGACGACCACATGGCCGACGAAGTCGCCCAGCACGGCCTCGGCGGCGCGCACGGCGTGGCCGGTGCCCAGCGGCGGATCCTGAACGGCGATGCTGTCGGCGCCGAGGCGCTTTTCAACGTGAGCGCGGACTTCCGGCGAGTGGGCGCCGACCACGACGACGATGCGTTCGCAGCCCAGAGCCTCGGCCGCATCGATGGCGTGGTCCAGCATGGCGCGCGCGCCGACCGGGTGCAGCACCTTGGGCAGGGGCGACTTCATGCGCGTGCCCTGGCCGGCGGCGAGGATGATGGCGGCGCGAGGATGGGGTGCGGTCATGAATCGATCCGGCAGCTTGTCGTTGCCTGCGATCTAGCCCATTGCCGGGGTCTTCGCGAGCCGGGAGACAGATGAGTGAGCATTGAGCGCGACCTGGAAGGCTGGACCATCGCCTTCGACCTGGACGGCACCCTGGTGGATTCGGCGCCGGATCTGATCGGGACGCTGAACCGGATGCTGGCGGAGTATGAGCTGCCGCCCGTGCCCATGTCCTCGACCCGGCATCTGGTGGGGCACGGCGCCATGGCCATGCTGCGCCACGGTTTCATGGAAGCGGGCGCCGCCTGGGACGAGGCCCACGCCCCCGGCCTGTTCGACCGCTTCATCGAGCATTACCTGGCCCACATCGCCGATGAGAGCCGCCCGTTCGACGGCTGCGTCGCGGCGCTGGACCGGCTGAGCGCGCGCGGCGCGACCCTGTGCGTGGCGACCAACAAGCGCACCGACCTGTCGGTGGCGCTGATCGAGGCGCTGGAGCTGACGCGCCATTTCGCCTTCATCGCCGGACCGGATGCGGTGTCGGCCCGCAAGCCCAGCGGCGCCCACATCATCGAAGCGGTGCAGAAAGCGGGCGGCGATCCGGCGCGCTGCGTCATGGTCGGCGACAGCACCACGGACACCAAGGCGGCCAAGGATGCGGGCGTGCCCTGCATCGCGGTCAGCTTCGGCTACAACGACGTGCCGCACGCGGAACTGGGCGGCGACGTGATGATCGACCACTACGACGGGTTTGAAGAGGCGCTGGCCGAGGTGATGGGCGGGTAAACGCCCTTCTCCCCTTGTGGGAGAAGGTGGCAGGCGGAGCCTGACGGATGAGGGGTTGCGCCGACCCGCAAATCATCGCTCGTCGGTCTATGCCGAGAGGCCCCTCATCCGGCCCTGACGGGCCGCCTTCCCCCACAAGGGGAGAAGGAAAACTAAAGGCGGCATTAGAACTTCTACTCCTCAACCGCCCCTGCGGCTGTTGCGGTCTTTGCGCCTGCGAAACACATAGATCGACCCGTTCCTCCTCCCAGGGTCGTCATGCTTCGTCGCTTCTTCGCCATTCCGCTGTGGCAACGCACCGCCGCCGGGTTCGCCCTGGGCATCATCGCCGGTCTGATCCTGCGCGAGCAGGCGACCGTCTGGCTGCAGCCGATCGGCGACGTCTATCTGAACCTGATCCGCATGGTGGTGGCGCCGCTGGTGCTGTTCACCATCGCCAGTTCGATCGCCAAGCTGGGCGAAGGGGTCGGCGCGGTGCGGCTGGGGGTGCGAACGATCGTCTGGTTCGCCATCACCTCCCTGCTGGCCGTGCTGGTGGGTTTCGCGTTCGGCCACATCATCAATCCGGGCGTCGGCCTGTCCGACCTGCCGCTGGGCGAGGTGAAGGCGCGCGAGATTCCTTCGCCCCTGCAGGTTCTGCTGGGCGTCGTGCCGACCAACCCCTTCGCCTCCCTGGCCGAAGGCAAGGTGCTGCAGATTATCTTCTTCTCGGCCTTGCTGGGAGCGGCCCTGGTGGCGCTGGGCGACCGGGCGCAAAATGCGCGCAGGCTGGTGGATGAAGGCGCGGCCCTGGTGTTCCGCATCACCCGCTGGGTGATCCAACTGACGCCTTTCGGGGTGTTCGGCCTGATCGGCTCGGTCGTCGGGGGCTATGGCTGGGAGGCGCTGCTGCCGTTGGGCAAGTTCATCTTCGCCATTTATGCGGCCTGCCTGTTCCACATCTTCGTCGTCTATTCGGGCCTGCTGAAGCTGCACGGGCTGAAGGTCGTCAGCTTCTTCCGAGGCGGAGCTGCAGCCATGCAGACGGCCTTCGCCACCTCGTCGTCGCTGGGCACCCTGCCCGTCACCCTGCGCCAGACAGTCGAGCGGCTGGGCGTGCCCCAGGCCTACGCCGCCTTCGCCGTGCCGCTGGGCGCCAATGTGAAGATGGACGGGTGCGGCGCCATCTATCCGGCCATCGCCTCGATCTTCATCGCCCAGTATTTCCAGATCGACCTGACGCTGACGCAGTACATCCTGATCGGCCTGACGGCCGTGCTGGGGTCGCTGGGCACGGCGGGCGTGCCGGGGACCAGCATCGTCATGCTGACCCTGACGCTGTCGACGGCGGGCCTGCCGCTGGAAGGCGTGGGCTATATCATCGCCATCGACCGCATCATCGACATGATGCGCACGGCCACCAACGTCACCGGCCAGATGGTCGTGCCCGTCCTGGTCGCCAAGGAGGAAGGCCTCTTGAACGAGGATATCTACAACGGCCACGTCGCCTGGCTGCCCGGCGATCCGGAGGATGAAACTCCGGAAAGCGCGCGGGCGGCGGGAATCTGAGCAAGCGACGCTGCTATTTGATGAATTGAGGCTTGCCGTCGCCGGAATCGCGGGCTATGTCCCCGCCTCCCGACGGCGCAGTCACTGACCGCCCCGTTCCAGGCGGACGCGTAGCTCAGCGGGAGAGCACCTCGTTCACACCGAGGGGGTCACAGGTTCAATCCCTGTCGCGTCCACCATTTTTCCAACTAAAATTCGAAGCGTCATGGCGATCATTAGTTCCCGTTTAGGGGGTGCTAGCGGGGCGCCAGGGTCGGCGAACAGGCCGAAATCAACGTCAAGGCGACGCCCCCGTCGGTAGTCAGTCGATCTGAAAAGCTCGTCATCAAGCGCTCATCAGATACTCACAGATTATCGAACCATGCGTGGATCCGGCAACAAGACAACCTTGCCGACGATCCCGCCCGCTTCGAGCAAGCGATGCGCCGCATTGGCTTGGCTAAGCGACATGGTCTCGGCAACGATCGGGATGATTTTTCCTGCCGCAACATCGGTGAAAACCTCCTTTGCGGCGTAGCTCACAACGCTAGGAGGATAGCTATCCAGGCTGAGGGTCATGAGCGACCGAGAGCGCCTGAAGTCCGTAAGGAGCGGACCCGCGAAATCCGCAGGCGGCATGCCGGCGGAAATTCCGGCAATGACATAGCGGCCATTTGCATTCAGTTGTTCAATGCAGGCGCGAGCGCCTGAACCCGCGACGAGATCTATCACCACATCAGCGGGAACTGGCGGGCTATTTTTGCGGCCCTCAATTACCTGAGCTCCAAGGATTCTCGCCATCTGAACGACCAGATGCCCGATGCCGCCCTGCGCTCCACGCACAAGAACAGTCTCGCCTGCAATCAACTGCGCCTTCGCAATGCAAAAGCGAGCGACCAGCGCATTAACGCCCGAAGCCACAGCGGATTCAAAGGCCACGCCGTCCGGCAAAGCGACTATGTCATCTTCGCTGACGACTACCTGCTCAGTATAGCCGCCCGCTTGCATCCGGGCGAACACGCGTCGATCACCCCATCGCGGATCCACATCCGCCCCTACAGACGTGACGATACCCGCAACCTCGATCCCAGGGATAAAATCTGCAGGCATGAGCTGCCGCATGATCAGGTCGACGCGCCCAACGCCAATCGCGCGCACATCGACGACTACCTCGCCGGAACCGGCAGTCGGCGGCGCGATGTCCATGGCTATGAGTTCTGCCTGCGCCCCTTTGGAAACGATGGCTCTCATGTTTGCTTTTCCTTTGAGCGACACACGAGATACCAGCTATATTCAGTATACTAAGCGTACAAGAACGCACCCATGGATCATATAGTAGCCATGACGATACCGCCGCCCTACGAGGGCCCTCCGCCGGAACTATCGGAAGGTGCAAGGAGCCTGATGGCGCATCTGTCGGAAAAATGGACCCTGCTGATCCTCGTGCAGCTTTGCCATGGCCCTCTGCGGTTCAACGCTTTACGACGATGCGTCGGCTCAGTAACGCCCAAGGCTCTGGCCCAGACCCTGCGCCGGCTGGAACGAAGCGGACTTGTCTCACGGCAAATTATCCCCGGCTCGCCGCCCGGAGTCGAATATCGCGGCACAGACCTAGGTTTCGCGCTTGCGCCAGCCATTAGGGCATTGGCGCAATGGGCCTCGACCAATTTCGAGGAAATCGAGCGAGCGCAGGCGCGGTACGACGCCTGCACTGCAAGCCAACGCGAATTTCATCGACAGTGATTTCAGGCATCATCGCCGCCCAGAGAAGAAAGGCCGTCGCGCCCTTCATCTGGATGAGCACATAGATCGAGCACAATATCGATAGGACCAAGCATCTGTTCGGCGCTATGCAACAACCACGCGTGTGCGCCTCGCCCCTCGGCGTCCTGCCGAAGCGCTACGATACGTCCTCCGCTGTCCCAAAGCTCTTCAACCAACCCATTCATTTGCGCCGGGCAGCATCTGAAATGAGCAGCCACCCCTACCCCGGCTTCGACCAACAGGCGGATAACGGAGAAATCCGCCGTCCGCCTGACATTGAGAATCAATGAAGTCTTCCAAGGCGGATTCACGAAGACGGCCAAGTCACCAGCCTGATCGGTCCGCTTCATCGCGGCGACTGCTCATCGCCCTTCACCGGCCTTCCGCTCCCCGCCACCGATGGAACGTAGAGACCGGTGGCCGCCCCGACCAGACGGCTGCCGATGAACCGTTGGACATCGCGGCGGGGGCCGAAACGGGCGCAGGGATCCGGCTCCGGGATCGACCTCACCTTCCTCGCATCTGATGCAAAGGCGTCCCCCACAGCGTCGCCCAAAGGCTCCGCGAGTTGAAGCGCATCACCTACAGGCGAAAGCGAGGGATCCGTTCTGCTGACGACTTCGACGGAACGCGACCAGATTATCGCGGCGGCCTGCTGACCGTCCGACGTCATTAATTCCGATTCGACGGCAAGCCCACCGGTCGCCGACGGCACTCGAAATTGCACGACAGGCACTGGGATAAAGAAGCCGGCTACGGCGCTGACTGCCGATCCCACCCGGCTCGTCGGTTCCACCCTGGTAATTACGCTGCGGATCAAGCCGACGCCGGCTACAGGTTCAGGCGCCAGGTCAAACCGCTCGCTGACTTCATAGCAGATCTGGCGATCCACCTCATTGCGCACCCGCGTCAAGTCTTCGAGCGCAATCCCACTCTCTTCCTCCAGATCAAGAACGGTAGGAAGTATATAGACGATTGAAATTTCATCAGAAAGAACGTCGTCTCGAATTGACTGGGGGCCGTCTATGCCCGCCGTCCTATCCGCCAGTCCCTCGTAGCTGGATAGGAACCCTGAGTGACCTATGGGAGACGACTGGCAGGCGGCGGCGGCAAGTGGAAGGACCGCAGTCAGCAATTTGGCCGTTATTGAACCTGCCCGACGGGCGGTACGAGCGGGGATCGGGGAAAACATGGCTGGCGTCTCCGTCTAGCGAGATCGCCACACTGCTGAGCGTTTCTTCCGCCAAGCTTTCAGGATGATGGGCACGGCGGACTCGCAAATCGCAACGAGGCCATCGCCATGAAAGACTGGTGAAAGCCTTGGTCGCGAGAATGGAGACCAGCAAGGAAAAGCCGGATAGGCTCGCCTTGGCCCGCGGCGACACGACGCGAAGTCGGCGTTTCGCGCCAGACACACAGGCGATCAATGCGTATTCTCCTTATTGAAGACAACGTGCTTCTTGCTCGCAGCACGGCGCGGTCACTGACTGCTTCCGGCTTCACGGTCGATGTCTTCCACAATGCGGACGATGGATGGATCGCGTGGCGCTCAACCGAACATGATGTCGTCGTCCTTGATCTGATGCTCGGCCAGGACAATGGACTGGATCTCTTATCGCGTGCGCGCCAAAGCGGGCTGACGACTGCAGTTCTCGTACTGACGGCCCTGGGCGAAATAGACGAGCGTGTACGCGGGCTGGACCGTGGAGCTGACGATTACCTCGTCAAACCCTTCGCGATCAATGAGTTGATTGCACGACTTCGCGCGCTTGGCCGACGTCCGGAAACCCTGCTCGACCCCATCCTGACACTCGGACCTGTGACTTACGTCCCCGGAGCTCAGACGCTTTCCGGCCGCACGGGCCAGCTAAAGCTGTCTCGGGCTGAAAGCATAGTGGTTGAGCGGTTCTTCCGGCGGCCCGAGCGTGTGTTTTCCAAGGAGCAACTCGGCGACGCGCTTCATCCGCTTGAGGGCCATTACAGCGAAAACTCGCTTCACATCTTGATCCACCGTGTTCGCCGGCGGCTCGTCGCCATAGGGGGGGGGCGTGACGATCGATTCGTTGCGCGGCATCGGCTACATCGCAACGGTGGAACGTCCCTGATGCTCTGGAAAAGACGGTCGATCCTGCAGACCTTGCTGGTCTCGATCGCTGGAGCCGCCCTGCTCGCCTATCTGGTGACACGCCTTCTGATACCCGAGAACGCCGCCTACGGGCTCAGCCTGCGGGACCGGCTAGCCTCCGATTATTTGCTCGCTCGCCTCAACGATGCTTGGCGCCCCTTAGCTGTCTTTGTTCTAATTTCGATGGCCGGCATCTGGTTGGTCCTCCGCAAAGTTTTGGCTCCAATCAAAGAACTGTCTCTTCAGGCGAGGCGGATCGGCCCCGCCAATCTCAATGAACGGCTGCCTTTGGCCCGGGCGCCTGTCGAACTCGCCCCCCTCGTGCACGCCTTCAACGCCTCCCTGGACCGGCTCGAAGAGGCTTGGAAATCCCAACGTTCTTTTTCCGCCAACGCCGCTCATGAACTCCGCACTCCCCTCGCCGCGCTGAGAGCGCAGGTCGAAAGTCTATTGGGACCGGAAGAGCGCAAACAGGCGGTTGCGGAGTTCGACCGGCTGTCACGGACGATCAATCAGCTATTGATCCTGGCCGATGGCGAGCACAACCCGCAGCGGCGCAGCGACCCATTCGATCTGGCGGCTCTCGCGCTGGCCACGGCGAGCCAGACGGCAGCGGAGTTTGTCCAAAGCGGACGGCGAATCGAAATGATCCGTCCCGAACGAGTCATTCCCTGTTTGGGCGACCATGTCCTGGTGGGTCTTGCGATCCGCAACCTGCTGGAAAACACCTTGCGGCATACCCCCGTCGGATCCACGACGACCGTCATGTTCGACGATCAAGACGTTTTACACGTGCTGGACGACGGCGATGGCGTGGCGCCCGAATTCGCCGCTCGCGCGTTCGAACCCTTCTCGCGAGGCGACCCCCACGGCGAAGGTGCAGGCTTGGGCCTATCGATCGTATCCCGCATCGCTCTGGCCCACGGCGGACGAGCTTGGCTGGCTGATCGATCCAGCGGCGCCTGCTTCTGTCTACAGCTTCCTCTCGCCCATGATACGGAACGGTCCCGATCCGTCTGAAGCCCTGCTAGCCCATGGTCTTATCTGGCCTGAAGCTCAAGCTTCTCCCGGTGGACACGGTCGATCGAATTTTTGCTCGAAGAAGCAGCCTCAAAGGCGATAGCTATCCGCCCCATTCGCCACCAAAACACCAGTTGCGATCTGGAAGGTGAATCAGCTGGCCTATAAGGCCGCGTTTTTAGGGGAAATGGTACGCCCCCTCGGGCTCGAACCGAGGACCCTCTGATTAAAAGTCAGA
>NZ_JBRERY010000020.1:0-31561 GCF_052907225.1 Brevundimonas sp. RM1 | reverse complement strand
CGCGGCGTCGGTCGGGGCGGCGGCGCCGGCGGCCGGAGCGGCGGGCGCAGCCGCAGCAGCGGCGGGCGCTGCGTCATCGGCGGGCTTGGTCATGGAGCCGCCCTTGGAGGCGACCCAGGCGGCGAAGGCTTCCTGGCTCACCACCTTGACGTGGATCGGCATGAAGGCGTGGTCGACGCCGCACAGCTCGGAGCACTGGCCGTAGTAGTCGCCTTCCTTTTCGGCGCGGAACCAGGTCTCGTTCATGCGGCCCGGAACAGCGTCCACCTTGATGGCGAAGGCCGGCACGGCGACGGCGTGGATCACGTCCGAAGCGGTGATCAGCAGGCGCACGTTCTGACCGACCGGAACCACCATCGGCTCATCGGCGGCCAGACGATACAGATGCTTGGGCGCCTTATCTTCCGGCAGCATGTTCGAGATGTACTCGGCCACGCCCTGGTCCGGATATTCATAGCCCCAGTTCCACTGGTTGCCGGTGATCTTCACCGTGACGTCCGAGTCCGGATAGTCGTGATAGGCGAACAGCAGGCGGAACGAGAACAGGGAGATGCCGACCAGGATCAGCACCGGCACCACGGTCCAGATGACCTCGATGACCGTGTTGTGGCTCCACTTGGCCGGGGTCGGGTTGGCGCGCTTGTTGTAGCGGATCGCGATCCACACCAGCAGCGCCAGCACCAGGACGCAGATCACGGTGATGACCGGCATCAGCACGACGTTGTGGAAGAAGTGAGCCTCGTGCGCCAGCGGCGCGGCGGCCGTCTGCAGGCCCAGGCCCGCCGGAACCGGCTGCCCCAAAAGATCCTGCGCCATCGCCGGCGCAGCGAAAATGGCGGCAAGGGCGGTCGCGGCGATACCGCCCCCCAACCGCGCCATGGCTCGCATGCCCATCCCCATTCGAGAAGTCCTCATAAACCGTTCTGCAGCAGACGTTTGCGAGCAATTCGCAAGCGTCGCCGGGCCCAGACGGACCTCGGCGTGTCATGGCCGGTCCTTATCGGCTCGAACCGCCCTTGCCAAGCGATCAAGCGCACCTATGGCGCCCTCTCGACAAAATGCGGTCGATTAAATCGCTGTCATGTTTGAACAGCTACCTTGCACGACAAGATACCTTGCGATACCCCTTGAATATCCGAAGAGCGGACGCCCAAGAGGGACCGAATGCCCGACACCATCGACATTCAACTGAAGAAAGGCGTGCTGGGGCTCTGCGTCCTGGCGCTGCTCGCCCGACGCGACAGCTACGCCTATGAGATCGCCAGCCGCCTGTCCGACGCCATCGGCATGGGAGAAGGCACCATCTACCCGCTGATGCGGCGGATGCAGACCGACGGCCTGGTGGAGACCTATCTGGTCGAATCATCCAGCGGCCCGTCCCGCAAATACTATCGCCTGACCGCAGCGGGCCGCCGCGCCCTGGACGGCCAGACCGGCGAGTGGCGAGCCTTCGCCCGCGCCGTCGAAGCCCTGATCGCCGGCGATGACGACGAAAGCGTCATTGTCGCGGAAGCTCCAGCTGAGACGCCCGCCTTGCTCGATCAGAGCGCCCGAACCGAATCGACCGCCCAAGCTGACAGGGGAGAGGACAAATGAACCGCGCGGAATTCCTGGCGCGACTGCGACGCGGCCTGGTGGGCCTGCCCGCCGCCACCGCCAATGAGATCGTGGCCGACTACGAAGCCCACTTCGCCGACGGCGCCGCCGCCGGCCGCAGCGAGGCCGAGGTGGCCGAGGCCCTGGGCGACCCGGATCGCCTGTCCCGCGAGTTGAAGGCCGAGGCCGGCGCCCAGCGCTGGCGTCAGGAGCCGTCGGCCTCATCCGCCGCCGGGGCCGTGTTCGGCATCCTGGGCCTGGGGGCGATCGACATCCTGATCCTGCTGCCCATCGCCCTGCCCGTCTTCGGCACGGTGCTGTCCCTGCTGCTGGGCGGGGTCGGCGTCTTCATCGCCGGCGGCTTCGTCATGGTGGCGGGCGCCTTCATGGGCCTGCCGGGCGGGGCGCTGGCCGCCGCGCTGCTGGGCGTCGGCCTGATGGGTCTGGGCATCTTCATGGTCGGAACCATGGCGCTGCTGACCAAGTGGCTGATCGACGCCACCGTCTGGTACGCCCGCCTGCACTACCGCGTCATCAAACCCGCCCTGGAACCCCAGGCCTAAAGCCAGAGAGTGAGGAGAACACAGTCATGATCCGCAATCTGCTCATCATCTCCGGCGCGGGCCTGATCCTGGCCATCGTCGGCATCGGCGGCGCCTTCGCCGTGGGAGGCCGCGACCTGGCCCGCCACGACTGGACCTGGGCCATCACCGACGACGAGGCCGGCGACAGCGGCTTCACCGTCGAACGCGGCCAGGTCTCGCCCGACACGACCCGCACCATCGAATGGACCGGCGGCGATCGCCTGGCGATCAACATCCCCGCCGACGTGGTCTACGACCAGCAGGCCGATACGCCGGGCATCACCGTCTCGGGCGCCCAGAGCGTGGTCGAGCGTGTCCGCTTCTCCAACGGCCGCCTGACGCTGGACGAGGCCCCGCGCGGCGATCGCAGCTATGTCCGCTGGACCCGCACCGGCATTCGCGGCTGGAGCGAGACCGACGCCCTGAAGATCATCATCAAGGCCCCCTCGGTGAAGACCTTCGACCTGTCGGGCCCGACCGAGCTGAAGATCCGCGGCTATGACCAGCCGTCGCTGGACCTGACGCTGACCGGCTCGTCCGACGTGCGGGTCCAGGGCCGGACCGACGCCGTGACGGTCGATGTCTCCGGCGCCGGCGACGCCCGCATGGACGAGCTGATCGTCGACGACGCCAAGGTCCGCGTCAGCGGCTCGGGCGAGGTCCGCGTCGGCCCCAGCGGCAAGGCCGAGGTCGACGTCTCGGGCAGCGGCGAGGTCCGCCTGACCCGCCGCCCCGCCGAACTGCGCCAGTCGGTCAGCGGCTCGGGCGAGGTGACGGAGGACTGACAAGTGCTCCCCCTCTCCCGGCGGGAGAGGGCTTGAGCCTCCAAGAGCCGAAGGCGATTGGAGCAGGCGAAAGGGTGAGGGGCTTGTCCCGGCCGTCGGCGTCAGCCGTCGCGCGACCTCATTAACCGCGAACCCTCACCCTTTCGCGCAAGAACGATCGCTACGCTCTCGTGCGCTCAAGCCCTCTCCCAACAGGGTTTTTGCTGCCCCCGTGACGCCGCGCTCCTCAGCCCCTATCTAGCGTCCATGAGCACCGTCGCCTCCCCTTCCCCCATCCTCGACGCCGCGGGCGTAGCCCCGGACGAGGCCCTGTCGATCCTGCAGACCGCCCTGTCGGGCGCCGACGACGGGGAGCTGTTCCTCGAAAAGACCGAGAGCGAATCCCTGGTCTTCGACGATGGGCGGCTGAAGGGCGCCTCCTACGATGCTGTTGAAGGCTTCGGCCTGCGCGTCGTGGCGGGCGAGACCGCCGGCTACGCCCACGCCAATGAGATTTCCGCCGCCGCCATCCGCCGCGCCGCCGACAGCGCTGCGCTCGCCAAGCGCGGCTATGACGGAACCGCCGCCGAGGCGCCGCGCGACACCAACCAGCGCCTCTATGATCCGGTCGATCCGCTGCTGGCCCCGGCCTTCTCGGACAAGATCGCCCTGCTGGCCGAGATCGACGCCTGGGCCCGCGCCCGCGATCCGCGCGTGGTGCAGGTCTCGGCCTCCCTGGTCGGCGAGCGACGCGCCATCGACATCCTGCGCGGCGACGGGCGGCTGCTCAGCGACCTGCGCCCGCTGGTGCGGCTGAACGTCTCCGTCACCGTCGAGAAGGACGGCCGCCGCGAGAGCGCCTCGTCCGGCGCGGGCGGCCGCGCGGGCTTTGAGCATTGGGTCGCCCCCGAACGCTGGCAGGCCCAGGTGGACGAGGCCCTGCGTCAGGCCCTGGTCAATCTGGAGGCCGTCGACTGCCCGGCGGGCGAGATGGACGTGGTGCTGGGCGCGGGCTGGCCCGGCGTCCTGCTGCACGAAGCGGTCGGCCACGGCTTCGAGGGCGACTTCCACCGCAAGGGCTCGTCGGTCTTCACCGGCATGATGGGCAAGCGGGTGGCCGCGCCGGGCGTGACGGTCGTGGACGACGGCTCCATCGCCGGGCGCCGCGGCTCCCTGTCGTTCGACGACGAAGGCACCCCGACCTCGCGCACCGTGCTAATCGAGGACGGGATCATGGTCGGCCTGATGCACGACCGGCTGTCGGCGCGTCAGCTGGGCGCGAACGCCACCGGCAACGGGCGGCGCCAGTCCTTCGCCCACACGCCCATGCCGCGCATGACCAACACCTTCATGGAAGGCGGCAAGGATTCGCAGGCGGACATGATCGCCAGCACCAAGCGCGGCCTCTACGCCGCCAACTTCGGCGGCGGTCAGGTGGACATCACCAACGGCAAGTTCGTCTTCCAGTGCACCGAGGCCTATCTGATCGAGGACGGCAAGATCACCGCCCCCGTGCGCGGCGCCACCCTGATCGGCGACGGCGCCACGGCCCTGACCCAGATCCAGATGATCGGCGACGACTTCGCCTTCGACCCCGGCGTCGGCACCTGCGGCAAGGCGGGGCAAGGCGTCCCCGTCGGCATCGGCCAGCCCAGCCTCAAGATCGGCGGCCTGACCGTGGGCGGCACGGCGGTCTAGTCCACCCTCTCCCGGCGGGAGAGGGCTTGAGGCTCGGAGAGCCGAAGGCGATCCGCTAGCCGAAAGGGTGAGGGGCTTGTCCTGTCCGTCGGCGTCAGCCGTGGCGCGACCTCTTCACCCGCGAACCCTCACCCTTTCGCGCAAGAACGATCGCTACGCTCTCGTGCGCTCAAGCCCTCTCCCGTCGGGAGAGGGAAATCGCCACAGCCTCAGCGGCGCGGTCCAGATCGCTCTCAGCGCCGCCGTCCATCGTGATCTCGCCCAGATCGCGCGCCCCCGCAGACGCGCGGCGATAGGCCGGGTCGTAGTGCTCGCGCATCAGGGCCGTCGCCAGGGCGCGCAGGTCGCCCGCCTGGGACAGGGCGCGCCACTGCGCGATCCGCTCTCGGCTGTGGTGGCTGGGCATCCGCGCTAGCAGGGCGTCGCGCACGGCCGCATCCTCAGTCGCCGCCTGATAGTCGCGCAACACCCGCTCGACCCGCGCCTCGAACGGGGCGGACAGGCGCAAGGCGGGCGCCGCCTTCATCGCCGCCCACAGCACGGGCGGCACGGTCAGGCGGCCGATGCGGCTGGCCTCGGCCTCGACCACCACGGGGCGGCTCAGGTCGAGGGCGGCAAGCGCGGCGTAGAGACGGCTCTCGAACAGCTTCTGCGACGGCTGCTCCGCCTCGGTGCGCCCGAACAGGGAGCCGCGATGCGCCGCCAGCCCCTCCAGGTCCAGGCTCTGGGCGCCGTGGTCGGCCAGGCGCGCCAGCACCTCGGTCTTGCCGCTGCCGGTCAGGCCGTCCAGCAGGACCAGCTTCAACGGCGGAGCCGTCTCCAGGTCATGCAGGGCGGCGGCCACCGTGCGCCGCCAGGTCTGATAGCCGCCCTCCAGCCGCGTGACGGGCCAGCCGACCTGCTCCATCACCGTGGTCATGGCCGTCGAGCGCTGCCCGCCGCGCCAGCAATAGACCAGAGGCTGAAACCCGCCGTCGCGGTCGCCCAGCGCCCCGTCCAGATGCGCGGCGATGTTGCGCGCCACCAGGGCCGCGCCCAGGCGGCGGGCGAGGAATTTCGACGTCTGAACGTAAAGCGTCCCCACCTCGGCCCGCTGGGCGTCGTCCAACACCGGCAGGTTGATCGCGCCGGGCAGGTGGTCCTCGGCGAATTCGCCGGGGCTGCGCACGTCGATGACGGCGTCGTAGCGGGCGAGCGCCCCCAGCGACACGTCCGCCGTCAGCCGCGCCATCAGCCGCCCGCCTTCACGACCACGGAAGGCGCGCCCTCGCGCACCCGGCCGACGCGGCGCGCCGAGGCGAAGCCCATGCCCTGAACCAGCGCCATCACGCCTTGCACCGCCTCGAGCGCGACGGCGATCAGCAGGCCGCCCGAGGTCTGGGGATCAGTCAGCAGGTCGCGCCGCCATTCCGGCAGTTCGGCGTCCAGCGTCACCGCCCCGCCATAGGCCGCCCAGTTGCGCACCGAAGCGCCGGTCCGCACCCCGGTCTGAGCCAGGGCGGGCGACCCGTCCAGAAAAACAGGCGCATCAGCGTCGATCTCGACCGTCAGGCCCGCGCCGCGCGCCATCTCCAGCGCGTGGCCCAGCAGGCCGAAGCCGGTCACGTCCGTCACCGCGTGGACGCCGTCCATCGCCGCCAGCTTCGGCCCCGGCGTGTTGAGCTTGGTGGTCGAACCGATCAGGGCCTCATAGCCGCCCGCCTCCAGCCGCCCCTGCTTATAGGCGGCGCTCAGAACGCCGACACCCAGGGCCTTGGTCAGGATCAGCACGTCGCCCGCCCGCGCGCCGCGATTGGTCAGCACCCGGTCAGGATGCGTCAGGCCCAGGGCGACCAGGCCGTAGATCGGCTCCAGGCTGTCGATCGAATGGCCGCCCGCCACGGGCACGCCCGCCTCGGCGCAGACGGACGCGCCGCCTTCCAGCACCCGGCCGATGGTCTGGGGCGACAGCTTGCCGACCGGCATGCCGACGATGGCCAGGGCGAAGATCGGCGTCGCCCCCATGGCGTAGACGTCCGACAGGGCGTTGGCCGCCGCGATCCGGCCGAAGTCGAACGGGTTGTCCACCATCGGCATGAAGAAGTCGGTCGTGGCCACCAGGGCCTGCTGGTCGTTCAACCGCCAGACCGCCGCGTCGTCCGAAGTCTCGGTCCCCACCATCAGATCGGCGAAGGCCGCCGTGCGCGGCGTCGAGGCCAGGATGGACTGCAGCACGTCAGGCGCGATCTTGCAGCCGCAGCCGCCGCCATGGGCCAAGGAGGTGAGTCTGGGTTCGATGTCGCTCATGCCCCCGGCGTCGGCCTTCGGAGGCCGGGCGTCAACCGCCTTCGTGCGTGGCGGGGGATGCGGCGCGCCACTCGGGGCCGTCCACCTCGAAGCCCTGGGCCTCCAGCGCATCCAGCACGCCGCCCGGCTCGGCCAGACGACGCAGCGGGGCGACCGCCATGGTCAGGCCGGGCTGGGTCAGTGCCTGGGCGATGGCGTCGGTCCATTCCGTACGCAGTTGCGGCCCGATCTGCGGATCGCCCCAGGGCCAGCAGCGGTCCACCGCCTGATCGACCGGCGAGGCGAGCACCTCGGCCACCCGCAGCCCGCGCCAGGCCTCGGCCCGCAGGCGCACCGCCTCCGGTCCCAGTTCGGCCGCCGACAGGGCGGCCCGCAGGCATTCGCGATGCGTCTGGGGCGGAGCGGAGATCAGGCTCTCCACCAGATCGGCGCCGCGCACCACCCCGACGGAGCGGATCGGCACACGCGCCTTGCGGGCGGCGCGGCGCACGGCGTCGTCGGCGCCGACCGGCCGGGCGTCCTTCTCGCCCGCCTTGTCCTTGAACAGGTCGATGGCGAGCATCAGCAGACTGTACCGCCGCCACTGGTCGGTCTTTTCGTCCGCCATCAGGGCCTCCAGCCGCGCCTGATCCTCGGGCGTCAGATAGTCGGCGGTCGTCGCGCCTTCCGGCAGCCAGCCGATGGTGCGGATGCGCCACATCAGGCGCAGGACGTCGGCGGGCGAGGCTCGGCCGCGCTGTGGGAACAGGATGCGATCGGAACGGGCGGCGGCCTCCTCCAGCGCCTGGGCGCGCCATTCGAAGTCGCGCGGCGCCTCCTCGATGGCGCCGACCAGGATCATCACCCCCTCGCCGTCGCGCCGCACCGTCCACATCGGCGCGCCTGCCCGACGCGCCGTGACGACCACCTCGTCCACCCGGGTCGCGGTCTCTTCTTGCGACAGCGGCGGCGAACCGGCCGAGCTCGCGACAGGCGCCGCAGCGGCGACCAGAACAGCGGCAGAGACGGCGACGAGACGAGCTTTCATCGTGGCAACATAACCCGCGTCCAACTCGCCGCACGTGACTATTCCGTAATAGTGTCAGCGATTTAATCCACCTGTCGGGCTTGTAACTGGAGATCGAACCGCCACGCCGCCAAACCTCTGCCGGACACCGAGGGAGAGGGACGTCATGAACACCAAGAGCGCCTTGCTGGCGACCACCGCCCTATTGCTGGCCGCCGCGCCGACTACCGCGCTCGCCGCCGATGCGCCCGCCGCGCCCGTGCGCCAGTCGGCCGCGCCCGGCGATCAGGCGGTGCTGATCTTCACCCCCGACTTCTTCGCCGACGCCCGCCCGAACACGGCGCTGGACATGGTCAACCGTGTGCCCGGCTTCTCGGTCAACGACGGCGACGGCGCGCGCGGCTTTGAAGGCGCGGTCGGCAACGTCCTGATCAACGGCTCGCGCCCCGCATCGAAGAACGACACCGGCTCCAACGTCCTGGGCCGCACCGTGGCCAGCCAGGTCGAGCGCATCGAGCTGATCCGCGGCGGGGCGCCGGGCATCGAGATGCAGGGCTATTCCGTCGTCGCCAACATCATCCTGAAGAACACGACCAGCCGCGAACACATCGCCACCTTCAACGCCAGCCTGTTCGAGGGCGGCCAGGATCTGTACGGCGGCTCCTATCAGTTCACCGAGCGCAAGGGCGACCGCACCTGGGGCGTGACGCTGAGCGACGGCATCTCCAGCAGCGACTCCAACGGCGCCGGGCCGTTGCGCCGGGTCGGCCCGAACGGAGAGCTGCTGCGCGCCGAGGATTACTACAACGACGGCTACGGCGGCGGGAACTCGATCCGCGGCAACTTCTCAAGCCCCCTGCTGGGCGGCAAGGTCGACCTGACGGCGCGCTACGGGATCAACGACTGGCACAACATCAACCGCCAGACGGCGCCGGGCGTCCGCCGCGAAGCCCTGTTCGACGAGGACACCAAGAGCGGCGAGGTCGGCGTGGTCTACACCCGCCCTCTGTCCGAGCGACTGAAGCTGGAGACGCGCTTCATTCACGAGTTCGAGGAGTTCGACAACGTCGCCACGTCGCGCAACCGCGAAGCCGACATCGAGGAGCCGATCCAGCGTTTCGCCGCAACCGGCGATTCATCCGAAACCATCCTGCGCGGCCTGCTGCGCTTCGAGCGGTCCGCCGCCCTGGAGTTCGAAGGCGGGGGCGAGATCGCCTACAACATGCTGGAGGTCGAGCAGGCCTATTCGGTCGGCGGAACGCCCATTCCCCTGCCCTCGGCCTCGGTCAAGGTCGAGGAGACGCGCGGCGAATTGTTCGGCAAGGCCACCTGGCGCATCAATCCCAAATGGACGCTGGAAGGCGGCCTGAGACTGGAATCCTCGACCATCAGCCAGTCGGGCGACGCCGAGCAGGAGAAGAGCTTCGTCTACGCCAAGCCGCGCCTGCTGACGACCTGGACGCCGACGGCCGGCGCCCAGGTCCGCCTGCGGATCGAGCGCACGGTCGGCCAGTTGGACTTCGGCGACTTCGCCGCCTCGGCCGAGCTCCAGAACGAAAGCGTCTTCGGCGGCAACGTCGATCTGCAGCCGGAACAGCGCTGGGTCAGCGAACTGACCTTCGAGAAACGCTTCTGGGGCGAAGGCATCGTCAGCGTCGGCCTGCGCCATGACGAGATCACCGACGCCATCGACGTCATCCCTCTGGACGGCGGTTATGCGGCCGTGGGCAACATCGGCGACGGCACGCTGGACCAGCTGGTGCTGAACGTCACCGTCCCGACCGACAAGCTGGGCCTGTCCGGAGGCAAGTTCGGCTTCAAGAACACCTGGAACCATACTGAGGTCACCGACCCCACCACCGGCGAGACTCGCCCCATCTCGGGCATACGCGCCAGCCAGGCGACCATCTCCTTCCAGCAGGACGTCACCCGTTTGAAGCTGCAGTGGGGCGGCGCCTGGATTCCGCTGCTGGGCCAGAAGAACTATCGGCCGGACCAGATCTCCGGCTGGCGCGGCCACGACTATTACGAGCTGTGGGCTGAATACAAGCCGACGCCGACCCTGGCGATCCGCGGCCAGATCAACATCTGGGATGACTTCAACGTCGAGCGCACCGAGTTCGGGGACCGCATCGCCCGACCGATCGCCTTCGTCGAGAACCGCTTCGTCGACCCGCGGACCTTCTACCAGATCCGCCTGCGCAAGACCTTCTGAGCCATAAGAAGAGAACCCTCCGGTCGTCGTCTCGTCCCCCCAACGCGAGCCGACGCCAGGCGGGCGATCCCGGACCAACTGAAAAGGGCGGCGCCTCCTGCGAGACGCCGCCCTTTCCTTGCGTGTCAGCCGGCCCGACGCGAACGCCGGACCAGCCGCGCCGAGTGCGCTTACTGCGCCGCCTTTTCGTGCGACCAGCCCTTGATGAAGAAGCTGAGGACGATGAAGCCGACGCCAATGCCCATGCCCCACAGGCCCAGCATCTCGAACACCTCGAGCGAGGTGCGCAGCGCCGCGCCGGGATCCAGCACCTGGCCGCCCACGGTTTCGGTGCCGGCCAGGCCGGCGATCCAGCCGCCGACGTACTGGGCGATGGACGAGGCCAGGAACCACACGGCCATCATGAAGCTGACCACCTTGGCCAGCGACAGCTTGGTGATCTCCGACAGGCCCACCGGCGACAGGAACAGCTCGCCCAGGGTGTGGAACATGTAGAGCAGACCCAGCAGCAGGATCGGCATCTGGAAGGCCGAGTCGGCCATGCCCGCGCCCCACACCACGATCATGAAGCCCAGGCCGACCTGCAGCAGGCCGAGACCGAACTTCAGCGTCGGATTCGGGTCCAGGTTGCGCTTGCCCAGGAAGGCCCACAGGGCCGCCATGATCGGCGCGAAGATCAGGATGAAGCCGGCGTTGAACGACTGGGTCTGTGCCGCCGTCACCGTGGCGTCGATCCAGAAGCCCGACGGAGTGATGCCCGCCGCAGCCAGTTGCGAAGGGGTGCCGATGGTGACGCCCAGGAACTGCACCGCCGTCGGCGTCAGGCTGAGGTCGACGTTCCGGTCAGCGAACAGGTTCAGCGACGTACCCGCCTGTTCGAACAGGGTGAAGAAAACCACCGAGCCGATGATCAGCACCACCGCCAGCATCATGCGCTCGCGCTGGATGCGGTTCTCGCAGACCTTGATGATGATGTAGGCGATGAAGGCCAGCGACGCGAGGGTCGCGGCGCCCAGCACCCAGCCCACCAGGGCGTTGCGCTGAACCATGAACCACACCACGCCGACGCCCAGGATGCTGAGCAGATAGATCGACCATTCGCGGTTCAGCGGCCCCAGGAAAGGCTTCTTGAGATTGCCCTCGGCCGGCGGCTCGCCCTTGCCCTGCAGCAGCGGCTTGCCCAGGACGAAGACGACCCAGCCCAGCGCCATGCCGACGCCGGCCAAGCCGAAGCCCGCCCACCAGCCGACCGTCTGACCCAGGTAGCCGCACAGCACCGCGGCCCAGAAGGCCCCCAGGTTGATGCCGTAATAATAGAGGGTGAAGCCCGAATCCCGGCGCGGATCACCCTCGGGATACAACTGCCCCACGATGGTGGAGATGTTCGGCTTCAGATAGCCCACGCCCATGATGATCAGAGCCACGGCCAGGTAGAAGACGTTGATGCCCGCCATATCGCGGGTGACGTCGATCTTGTATTCGCCGGTCGGCAGCACGGCCGGAATCGGCGCGCCTTGCGGCAGATCCTTGATCGCCAGGCCGTTCTCGACCGGGGCGAAGGCGTACTTCTGACCGTCGATCACGATGCCCACGTCGCGCGCGGCGCCCCGGCCCTCGGCCGAAATCTCATAGGCCGCGCCCTGATAGGTCAGGGTTTCGGTGGCCGGGCGGCCCTCGAAGGCCATCATGGCGTGACCGGCGACCAGCAACAGGGCGCCGAAGGCCACGGCCTTGCGCGTGCCGATGAAGCGGTCGGCCATCATGCCGCCCAGCAGCGGCAACAGATACACCAGCGAGGTGTAGGAGCCGTAGGTCGAACCCGCCAAGGCGTCGTCGAACAGGAAGTGCTGCGTCAGGAAGAAGATCAGGATGCCGCGCATCCCGTAGTAGGAGAAACGCTCCCACATCTCCGCGAAGAACAGGATGATCAGCCCGCGCGGGTGGTTCTTCAGGATCTGCATCAGCACGGGCACGCCCGTGACCAGGGTGATGATCAGACCGATCGCGATGACGATATTCATGCCTGGGCCCCCGCGCAGATCATGATCGACATCGTTTCATTCATAGCCATCGCCTGGGCTGCGCCCCCTCGAGTGCCGGGCCGGCGCGCCGATCGCGCGCCCCCTCCGTCCGTCGTTCTCAACGGCAAGCTCCATCTCTTGCGCCCCCGACGGGCGCGGAAGCGTGCAGAAACAGCACGGTCACGGATTGCAAACAAGCGTTAACGGCGAAATCCGGCCGCCAGGTCGTCGCAGCCGAGGCGTTTCTTCGCCCTATGCGTGTCATTAGCCGAATTGACACTCTTTTACGGCCAGGTAGGCGTCTTGTGTTCCGCCTTTGGAGACGCGCAGGATGTCCATCCGCCCGGTTCGCCACTCGGACCTACACGCCGTGAACGCCTTGTACCACAGCGTATGGTGGCCTCAGCGCTCAGCCGAGGGATGGGCCTGGCTATGGTCAAACCCCGCGGCTGCGGGCCGAAACGCGCCCCAGGGTTGGGTCATCGACAACGGCGACGGCCCGGTCGCCTGCGCCGGCAATTTCATCCAACGCTTCTGGCAGGGCGACGAAGCCCTGTACGGAGCGACCGGCTACTCCATCGTCGTGCCGCCCACGCACAAGGGCCGCAGCCGCGACCTGGTTCGCGCGTTCGTGCAGCAGACGGGCTGCTTCGCCAAATACACGTTTAACGCGAACGCACGCTCAAGTCCTCTGTACAAGCGTCACGGCATGACGCCCTGGCCGCCGCCGACGCACGACATCAAGCTGTCCTGGCTGGTTGATCCTCTGGCCTGCCTTTACGGGCGCAGCCTGCGTCGCGTCGTCGATCATGCTCCCCAGGTGGCGCGTCTGCTAGGCGAGCAGTTGACACCCCTCCCTCGCCTGCTCAGCGGACGACTGCAGCGCGCCCAGTCTCGCCTGCCCGCCACGGTCGACCTGCTCGACGACCTGGGCGACAATTCGGATTACGCTCGGTTCTGGGACGCCTTGCGACGCGAAGGGCGACTGGTCGCCGACCGCAGCCCCGCGATGATGCGCTGGCGCCTGTCTGACCCGGATCTGACGGTGCCTCCGCTGGTCCTGGCGCATCGCGCGGATGGGCGGATCGACGGCTTCGCCCTGGCCATGCTGAACAAGCAGACGCCGCTAGAGCCGCCGATTCTGGAGATCATCGACCTGGTCAGTCTCGAGAGCGAGCCGTCGGCCGTACAGACCCTGGTGGAAGGATTACGCATCCTGGCTCCGACGCTGGGCGCGGCCAAGGTGCGTCTGCAAACGGTCTCGCCTAACTTGCTTCAGGCCCTAGGTCCGCTCGTCGACAAGGCCCGCCAGGAAGGCGGCTGGGGCCACTGTCATGTCGCCTTCGATACAGGGATGCAGGACGCAGGCTGGCGGCCCACCCCCTATGACGGCGACTATTCCTTCTGTTTGCGGCCGCTGCCCGCGCGGGCCAGCGCCGCTCTGCGGCTGACGCCGGCGCCCGCGCACCGCTCAGCGGTGGAAGCGAGGGCCTGAGACGACCCTCGCTGCGACATCCCCTTAGGGGCGCGCCTTCAGCTCATCGCGGATTTCGGCCAGCAGGGCTTCGGTCGGCGTCGGGCCGGCTGCAGGCTCGGCCGGCTGCTCGCGGCGCATCTTGTTAATGGCCTTAACCGCCAGGAAGACCACGAAGGCCACGATCAGGAACTGAATCAGGGTGTTGATGAAGGCGCCGTACTGAATGGCCACCTTTTCGACCGCCTCGGTCGCCGGGTTCTCCGGCACCAGCACCCATTCCATCTTGGAGAAGTCGACCTTGCCCAGCAGCAGGCCGATCGGCGGCATCACCACCTGATCGACCAGGCTGGTGACGATCTTGCCGAACGAAGCGCCGATGATGACGCCGACCGCCAGATCGACGACGTTGCCGCGCGCGGCGAATTCCCGAAACTCGGTCAGCAGGCTCATGGGATCTTCAGTCTTTCGATTAGAGGTCAGGCGTCGCCGGAAGCGTTGAGACGCTCGCGCAGTTCCTTGCCGCTCTTGAAAAAGGGCACGGCCTTGGCCGGGACTTCGACCGTCTCGCCGGTGCGGGGATTGCGCCCCGTCCGCGCCGGGCGGCTACGCACCGAGAAGGCGCCGAAACCGCGAAGCTCGACCCGTCCGCCGTCCGACAGGGTCTCTGTCATACGGCCCAGGATCACGTTCACGACCCGCTCCACCTCAGCATGGGTGAGATGCAGGTTCTCAGCCGCCAGTTTCTCGATCAGTTCAGACTTGATCATTCAGGCCCCCGCCTTGGCTTCACCGTCCGGGACGACACCCTAACCGTCTGTCGCCACAGGAAGAAAGAGACAAAACGTATCGTCGTGAAGGTTTCTTGCTTTCGAGGCGGACAGGTTTCGCCGCGCAAGGGGCTCTCGCAGGGAGAAAAAGCCGACAGACGCTGCGATCGATTCCCAGAAGATCGCGCCGATGCGACGCGCAAAAGAAAAAGGGCGGCCGGATCGCTCCGGCCGCCCCTGGCTTCCCGTCAGACGGAGAAACCTATTCCTTCGACGCGTTCTTGAGCGCGGCGCCCAGGATGTCGCCCAGCGAAGCGCCCGAGTCCGACGACCCGAACTGTTCGATGGCTTCCTGTTCGTCCTTCATCTCCAGAGCCTTGATCGAGACCGAGACGCGGCGCGTGGCCTTGTCGACGGCGGTGATCATGGCGTCGACGCGGTCGCCCACGGCGAAGCGCTCGGTGCGCTGCTCGTTGCGGTCGCGCGACAGGTCCGACTTGCGGACGAAGGCCGTGACCGGCGCGTCGTCTTCACCGAATTTCACCTCGATGCCGCCGGTCTCGATCGCCGTCACGGTGACGGTGATCTGCTGGCCGCGCTTGTAGGTGTCGCCTTCCATCGGGTCGCCGCCGAGCTGCTTGACGCCCAGGGAGACGCGCTCCTTCTCGATGTCGACGTCCAGAACCTTGGCCTTGATGACCTCGCCCTTGCGGTAGCGCTGGATGGCTTCTTCGCCCGACACGTTCCAGTCCAGGTCCGACAGGTGGACCATGCCGTCGATGTCGTTGTCCAGGCCGACGAACAGGCCGAACTCGGTGGCGTTCTTGACTTCGCCTTCGACGGTCGAACCGACCGGGTGAGCCTCCAGGAAGGCCTCCCACGGGTTGTTCTGAGCCTGCTTCAGGCCCAGCGAGATGCGGCGCTTGGCGCTGTCGACGTCCAGGACGATGACGTCCACTTCCTGCGAGGTGGAGACGATCTTGCCCGGGTGGACGTTCTTCTTGGTCCAGGACATTTCCGACACGTGGACCAGGCCTTCAACGCCGGCTTCCAGCTCAACAAACGCGCCGTAGTCGGTGATGTTGGTGACGCGGCCGGTGTACTTGGCGTTGACCGGGTATTTGGCTTCGACGCCGTCCCACGGATCCGACTGCAGCTGCTTCATGCCGAGCGAGATACGCTGGGTGTCCGGGTTGATCTTGACGATCTGGACCTTGACGGTGTCGCCGACGGCCAGGACTTGCGACGGGTGCGACACGCGCTTCCACGACATGTCCGTGACGTGCAGCAGGCCGTCGATGCCGCCCAGGTCGACGAACGCGCCGTAGTCGGTGATGTTCTTGACGACGCCTTCGCGGATTTCGCCTTCTTGCAGCTGGCCGACCAGCTCCGTGCGCTGTTCAGCGCGGGCTTCTTCCAGGATGGCGCGACGCGAGACGACGATGTTGCCGCGCGGACGGTCCATCTTCAGGATGGCGAAGGGCTGCTCCTTGCCCATCAGCGGGCCGACGTCGCGCACCGGGCGGATGTCGACTTGCGAGCCGGGCAGGAAGGCCGAGGCGCCGCCCAGGTCGACGGTGAAGCCGCCCTTGACGCGGCCGACGATGGCGCCGTTGACCGGGTGGCCTTCGGCGAACACGGCTTCCAGACGAGTCCAGGCTTCTTCGCGGCGAGCCTTGTCGCGGCTGATGACGGCCTCGCCCAGGGCGTTCTCGACGCGCTCCAGATAGACTTCGACGTTGTCGCCGACCTTGGGCAGGACGGCGCCTTCGCCCTGGCCGAACTCGCGCATGGCGATGCGGCCTTCGGTCTTCAGACCGACGTCGATGATGACGATGTCTTTTTCAATGCCGACGACGCGGCCGTGAACGACCTGGCCTTCGCCGAGGTCGCGGCCTTGCAGCTGTTCGTCGAGCAGGGCGGCGAAATCGTCGCGGGTGGGGTTGAGGGTTTCAGTCATGGAAACTCTTGGGGTTGATGAAAGGCGAAACGCACACGGCCGAGCGGACATGCGCGAATGGGTGAAAACAAAGAGGAAGTCAGGTCGTCACGAAACGAGGCCGGGCGCGCAGCAATGCGCACGAAGAGAAAGCCAGAACGCCCGCGGCCGTCGAGGAGATCGGAGCGTTGGATTCGCCCGGCGGGATCAGATCCCGGCCCTGGCTCGCGCCGCCTCGACGATACGGCGGGCCGCATCGAAGGCGGCCTCTATACCCAGATCGGTCGTATCCAGCAAGACGGCGTCGTCCGCCTGGACCATGGGGGCGTCGTCGCGACCGGCGTCGCGGGCGTCGCGGCGGCGGATATCCTCCAGCATGTCCTCGAAGGCGATGACCTCGCCGCGCGCAGTCAGCTGCTTCCAGCGGCGCTCGGCGCGCACCTCGGGGCTGGCGGCGATATAGAGCTTGGCCGGAGCGTCCGGCGCGATCACCGTGCCGATGTCGCGCCCATCCAGCACGGCCCCACCCGCTTGGGCGGCGAAGTCCTGCTGCAGCTTCAGCAGGGCCGCGCGCACCCCCGGATGGCTGGCGACCCGGCTGGCCGCCTCGCCCGCCCCGCGATCAGTCAGGCGTGGATTGTCGTTCAGGCTCGCCAGATCCAGCGCCCGCGCGGCCTGCGCCGCCGCCTCGGCGTCGCCCAGATCCTCGCCCGCATCCAGCACCGCCAGCCCCACGGCGCGATACAGCAGGCCCGTGTCCAGATACGGCAGGCCGTAATGGGCGGCCAGGCGCGCGGCGATGGTGCCCTTGCCCGAGGCGGCGGGGCCGTCGACGGCGATGACGAGACTCATGCTGCATCTCCCGCGACGATGTTCCCGCCCAGCCCGTTCATCATCTCCACGAAACCGGGGAAGCTGGTGGCAATCATCTCGGGATCGCGGACCGAGACGGGCTGTTCGGCCGCCAGACCCAGCACCAGATGGCTCATGGCGATGCGGTGGTCGTGGGCGGTGTCGACGGTCGCGCCGCCCCGCACCGGACCGAGCGCGCCGGTAACGATGAAGCCCTCCGGCTCCTCTTCGACCTGAACGCCGCAGGCCGACAGACCTGCGACCATCAGGGCGATGCGGTCGCTTTCCTTGACGCGCATCTCGCCGACGCCGCGCATGACGGTGCGCCCCTCGGCGAAGGCGGCGGTGGCGGCCAGGATCGGATATTCATCGATCATGGAGGCCGCGCGGTCTTCGGGAACCACGATCCCCTTCAGCGCCGAATGACGGGCGGTGACGTCGCCGACCTCTTCACCCCCGGCCATGCGGCGATTGGCGATGGTCAGGTCCG
Source organism: Brevundimonas sp. RM1 (assembly GCF_052907225.1). Lineage (NCBI taxonomy): Bacteria > Pseudomonadati > Pseudomonadota > Alphaproteobacteria > Caulobacterales > Caulobacteraceae > Brevundimonas > Brevundimonas sp. RM1. Next base: position 13,866 of record NZ_JBRERY010000020.1, on the reverse strand, counting down.
CGCCCATGTCCAGCCAGGTCTGGAACAGGCCGGTGCGCAGCGGGTTCAGCATCACCCCCTCGACCGTCACTTCCGACCCCGGAACCACCAGGGCCGCCGCCAGAGGGAAGGCCGCCGAGGACGGATCGCCCGGCACGGCGACGTGGGTTCCCTTCAGCCTCTGTCCGCCCGGCAGACGGATGCGCCAGCCGGCGCCTTCTTCCGTCACCTCAAGCTCGGCGCCGAAGGCGCGCAGCATCCGCTCGGTGTGGTCCCGGCTCTTTTCCGGTTCGACCACGACGGTCTCGCCCGTGGCGTTCAGCCCGGCCAGCAGGATGGCCGACTTGATCTGGGCCGAGGCGACGCTCTGCACGAAGGTCACGCCCTTCAGCCCGCCCCCGTGCAGGGTCAGCGGCACCCGGTCCTCGGCCGCGTTCCAGTCGAAACGCGCGCCCATCTCGGCCAGCGGCCCAGTGACGCGCTTCATCGGCCGCTTGCGCAAGGAGGCGTCGCCGTCGAAGGTCGCCGTCAGCTCATAGCCCGCGACCGCCCCCATCAGCAGGCGCACCCCGGTCCCGGCGTTGCCGCAGTCGATGACGCCGTCAGGCGAGCGCAACGGCCCGCGCCCTTCGACCCGCCAGCGCCCCTCGCCGATCCGCTCGACCGAAGCGCCCAGCGCCTGCATCGCGCGGCCGGTGGCCAGGATGTCGTCGCCTTCCAGCAGCCCCTCGATCTCGGTCACGCCCTCGGCCATGCCGCCGAAGATCAGAGCCCGATGCGACATCGACTTGTCGCCCGGCGCGCGGACCACGCCTCTCAGCCCGGAAACGCGGGACGCGGTGAAGGTCTGGGGAGTGCTCACCCTGGTGCAGGCTCCGAATGTCAGGAGGGCCGCGCAGGCGCGGAAAAGAAGGCTTTTGACAGCGGCCCCCGCCGGTGGCAAGGGAGCCGCCCTATTTCCGATTTTCCCTTAAACCCGCCGAAGGTCTAATCACGTGGCCAATCCCGAACTGGGCCAAAAGCAGGTCTGCCCGAACTGCCAGGCCAAATTCTACGATCTGAACCGTCGCCCGGCTCGCTGCCCCAAGTGCGACACCGAGTTCGATCCGATGGAAGAAGCCGTCCGCAGCCGTCGCGTGCGTCGCGGCGCCGGCTACGCCGCTGACGAAGAATCCGAAGATCAAGTCGCCGACAAGTCGGTCGACGGCGACGAGGACGAAGAGGACGCCGAAGGCTCCACCCCCGAAATCGACCAGGAAGGCCATGAGCCGATCCTGACCCCGGACGACGACGACGGCGAGCCGGGCGGCGACGACGCCGGCATGGGTTCGTCCGACGGCGACGATGACGACGACGTCCTGGGCGACGACGACGACGATTCCGTGCCCTTCATCGAAGACGAAGACGACGATGACCTCGACGAAGAGCTGGCCAAGCCGTCGCGCGACGACGACTAAGCAGCAAGGTTCGGAAAAATAAGCGGAAAAAAATGTGTCAGACCCGCTTGATCTTCAAAACGGCCTGACCTAGTTTCCGCGCCTCGCCGGGGGGCGACATTCTCTCCCCGGCGGGACCGACCGAAAGGTTCGGGGCTATAGCTCAGTTGGTAGAGCGCTTGAATGGCATTCAAGAGGTCAGCGGTTCGACTCCGCTTAGCTCCACCATCGAAGGCCTCGCGGAACGCCGCGGGGCCTTCGTCCTTTCCAGGCGCTTTCGCTTGATCCGGTCGACGACATAACCAAGCCGAAACGGCCTGGGGCTATAGCTCAGTTGGTAGAGCGCTTGAATGGCATTCAAGAGGTCAGCGGTTCGACTCCGCTTAGCTCCACCACCGAAGGCCTCGCGGAGCCCCCGCGAGGCCTTCGTCCTATCTGGGCTTCACAGCGGCATGGCCCGCTCCAGCACCGCCCGGTGATCCGCCTCGACCTCATAGGCCCCGTAGGCCATGCCGCGCGGACGCAGGCGAAGGGCGATGAAGGCCTCGGCCGAGGGACTGTCCATCTCCAGCAGGGCCGCCGCCTGGGCCGCCAGCGCCAGACGTTCGACCGCCAGACGCGCCCCCGCCTCGCTCGCCGTCACGTCCAATCCGGCGATGAAGCGGTCATAGTCGGGGGACTTCCCGGCCTGCGACGCCAGCCAGTCGCGCAGGGCCTCGACGGCCTCCGGCTCGCGCCCCGCCGCGCGCAGCACGTCCAGGGCGATGACATTGCCCGAGCCTTCCCAGATGGCGTTCAGCGGCGACTGGCGGAACAGGCGCGGCATCGGTCCCGTCTCGACATAGCCCGCGCCGCCCAGCGCCTCCATCGCTTCATAGACCAGGTTCGGCGCGCGCTTGCAGACCCAGTATTTGGCCACCGGCGTCAACAGACGCCCCACGGCGTCATCTGCGTCGAAGGTGGCCGCCAGCCGCATCGACAGGGCCGTCGCCGCCTCGCTCTCCACCGCCAGATCGGTCAGGACGGCGGCCATCATCGGTTGATCGATCAGCCGCTTCTGGAAGGCGGTGCGGTGCGCCGCGTGCCACGCCGCCTGGGCCAGCGCCCCGCGCATCTGCAGCGCCGAGCCGACCACGCAGTCCAGCCGCGTGTGCTGGACCATGCGGATGATGGTCGCCACGCCCCGCCCCTCTTCGCCCAGCCTTTGCGCCAGCGCGCCGTGATACTCGACCTCGGACGAAGCGTTGGAACGGTCGCCCATCTTGTCCTTCAGCCGCATGACGCGGAAGCCCGTATTGCGCGTCCCGTCCGGCAGCCAGCGCGGCAGGATGAAACAGGTCAGCCCGCCCGGCGCATAGGCCAACGTCAGAAAGGCGTCGCACATCGGCGCCGAACAGAACCACTTGTGCCCGGTCAGGGAATACCAGCCGTCCTCGCCGATCGGCTCGGCGCGTGTGGTGTTGGCGCGCACGTCCGAGCCGCCCTGCTTCTCGGTCATGGCCATGCCGATCGTCACGCCCGCCTTCTCGCTCGCCGGACGCACCGCAGGGTCATAACGGCCGGACAGCACGCCCCCGATCCACGGTTCGCCCACGGCCGGATCGGCCTGAAGCGCCGCGACCGAGGCGTAGGTCATGGTCATGGGACAGCTGGTGCCCGAATCCGCCTGCCCCGTCAGGAACAGGATCGCAGCGTGCAGCAGATGCCCGTTCGGCGTCCCGTCCCAGGCGCCGGCGGCGACGCCTGCGCCCAGCCCCAGGTCCATCAGCTGATGATAGGCCGGATGAAACGTCACCTCGTCGATGCGGCGGCCGTAGCGGTCGTGTGTGTCCAGCACCGGCGGGACGCGATTGGCCTGCACGCCCCAGTCGATCACCTCGGCCGAGCCGCAGCGGCGGCCCAGATCGCTCAGCCGTTCGACATGCCCCGCCCCGCCCCAATGGCGCACGGCGTCGTGCAGAGCCCTGTCCCCGGAGAACAGGTCGACGTCCTCCAGCGGCGGAACCTGATTGGACACCTCATGGGTGTCGAGACGCTCGACGGGACGCAAGGCGGACATGGGCGGGCCTCCTGACAGGGGCAGGAGGATGGCACGGGCGGAGAGAGACTTCTAACCCTTCTGCGCCGCCCCCACGTGCGCCACGCCCCTGGCGCGGGCGATCTCCATCTGCTTCTGCCGCTCGGCGTAGCCTTCGCGCTGGACCTGATCCCGGCTGTCCCAGCAGCGGTCGCAGGACACGCCCTCGACATAGCGCGCAGAGCGACGCCCCTCAGGGCTGACCGGCATCCGGCATCCCCGGCACAACGTATGTTCGCCCTCGACGAGCCCGTGCCCCACGGCCACCCGCTCGTCGAAGACGAAGCACTCGCCGCGCCACAGGCTTTCCGGCTCGGGCACCGTCTCCAGATATTTCAGGATGCCGCCTTCCAGGTGATGCACGTCGCGCACACCCTCGGCCTTCAGGAAGGCGGTGGCCTTTTCACAGCGAATGCCGCCGGTGCAGTACATGGCGACCTTGGGCGGGGTCGGCCGGTCCAGCAGTGCGCGCCCCTCAGTGCGGAACCAGTCGGCGAACTCGCGGAAGGTGCGGGTGTTGGGCTGGACGGCGCCTTCGAAGGCGCCGATCTCGCCCTCATAGTCGTTGCGCGTGTCGATGAGAACGGTGTCGGGATCGGCGATCAGGGCGTTCCAGTCCTGAGGCGAAACATAGGCTCCCACGCCCTCGACCGGGTCGATGTCGGGCTGGCCCATGGTGACGATCTCGGCCTTCACCCGCACCTTCATGCGGTGGAAGGGCATGGCCTGGGCCGTCGAATACTTCAGCTCCAGCCGCTGGAACCCCGGCAGGGCGCGCACGCCGTCGATAACGCGAGCGATGTCGGCTTCCGGCCCGGCGATGGTGCCGTTGATCCCCTCATGCGCCACCAGAAGCGTGCCGCGCACCTGCGTCCCGCACAGGTCCAGCAGGTGCAGGCGCAGCGCCGCCGGGTCGGCCACGGGCGCGAAACGATACAGGGCGGCGACGGTGAAGGGGGTCGAGGGCGACATCGGGGGAACGGCTGGGACGGTCACGACCTTCCTATAGCGTCCCGCCGCCGCCCTCGCGACGCCAATAATCCGGAACCCAGAGTGACCGCTTCCCGGCTTGCTTCCCCCGTCGAAGCCGTGTGGACTGCCCGCATGGTCGTCGTCGGTTCCCGCTTGCTCCGTATCGTCCATGCGAGGAGCCGCCCCGCATGAGTTCGACCGACGCCGCCGCCGCTTCTGGGCCGCCGTCCGTCCCGCCGGAGCGCCCCTCGGCCCTGGCGCCGCTGCGGCATCCGATCTTCCGGGCGGTGTGGATCACCAGCCTGGTCACCAATTTCGGCGGCCTGATCCAGTCGGTCGGCGCCGCGTGGATGATGACCTCCATCGCCTCGGCGCAGATGGTCGCCCTGGTGCAGGCGTCGATCACCTTGCCGATCATGCTGCTGTCGCTGGCGGCCGGGGCGCTGGCCGACACGGTGGACCGGCGCAAGATCATGCTGGCGGCCCAGACCTTCATGCTGCTGGTCTCGGCGGGGCTGGCCGCCATGACCTGGATGGGCTGGATCACGCCCTGGGTGCTGCTGACCTTCACCTTCCTGATCGGCTGCGGCACGGCCTTCAACGGCCCGGCGTGGCAGGCGTCGGTCGGCGACATGGTCCCGCGTGAGGATCTGGCCGGGGCCGTGACCCTGAACTCCATGGGCTTCAACATGGCCCGCAGCGTCGGCCCGGCGCTGGGCGGCATGATCGTTGCGGCGGCGGGCGCGGCGGCGGCCTTCGCCGTCAACGCCGTCAGCTATCTGGGCCTGCTGGTCGTGCTGTTCCGCTGGAAGCCCGAGCGGCCCAAGCAGACCCTGCCGCGCGAGGGCCTGCTGGCGGCCATGGCGGGCGGGGTGCGTTACGCCTTCCTGTCGCCGCGCGTGACGGCCGTGCTGCTGCGCGCCGTGGTGTTCGGCGTCGGCGCCAGCGCGGTCCAGGCCCTGATGCCCGTCGTCGCGCGCGAAGGCGGCGGGGGCCCCCTGGCGTTCGGTCTGCTGCTGGGGTCGTTCGGCATCGGCGCGGTCGGCGGGGCGCTGTTCGTCGGGCGTCTGCGCGCGAAATACGAGACCGAGACCATCGTCCGCGTCGCCGCCCTGGCCTTCGCGGCGGCGGCCCTGGGCCTGGCCTACATCCCCTGGCTGGCCGTCACCCTGCCGGCGCTGATGCTGGCGGGGGCGGGCTGGGTGCTGGTGCTGTCCAGCTTCAACGTCACCGTGCAGATGTCGGTGCCGCGCTGGGTCGTGGCGCGGGCGCTGGCGCTGTATCAGATGGCGGCCTTCGGCGGCATGGCGGGCGGCAGCTGGCTGTGGGGCAGCCTGGCCCAGACCTATGGCGTCGACGTCGCCCTGGGCGTTTCGGCGGGGGTGCTGGTTCTGTGCGTGCTGATCGGCCTGCGCGTGCCCCTGCCCTCGACCGCCAACCTCAACATGGACCTGCTGCGCCGCTGGACCGAACCGCAGACCGCCCTGGCGATCGAACCGCGCAGCGGGCCGGTCATCGTCTCCATCGCCTATCGCATCCGCGAGGAGGACATCGACGCCTTCCTGGCCCTGATGGACGAACGGCGCCGCATCCGCCGCCGCGACGGCGCGCGCCAGTGGCGCCTGATGCGCGACCTGGCCGAACCGCAGATCTGGGTCGAGAAATACCAGACGCCGACCTGGCTGGACTACATCCGGCACAACCAGCGGATCACCCACGCGGACGCCGCCGTCAACGAAGGCATCCGCGCCCTGCATCAGGGGCCGGACAAGCCCGAGGTGCATCGCCTGATCGAGCGGACCACCGCCCCCCTGGCCGCCAATCTGCACGGCGACCGCCACTACGGCGAGCCGCTGACCGACCCGACCCGATCCTCCTAGATCAAGCTTGTCGCGCCTGCCCGATATAGCGAGCAAATAATCAACCGTGATCGGCCGAACACAGGCAGTCCTTATCAACACCGCCGATATTGCGACGCACACAAACTGCGACTTGCGTGAAGGGCGCAAAATCTGGTCTAGGGGGCCACGCGTCTGGTTCGCGCAAGGTCAAGACCCATGAAGATCGCAATTCTCGGCGCCGGCGTCATCGGCGTGACCACCGCCCACTACCTGGCCCGCCAGGGTCATGAGGTGACCGTCATCGACCGCCAGACCGGCCCGGCGCTGGAGACCAGCTTCGCCAATGCGGGCGAGATCTCGCCCGGTTATTCCTCGCCCTGGGCCGCGCCCGGCATTCCGGCCAAGGCGGTCAAGTGGCTGTTCATGCGCCACGCCCCTCTGATCCTGCACCCCCAGATCAACGCCCCGACCGTGCGCTGGCTGCTGGCCCTGCTGCGCAACTGCACCTCCAGCCGCTATGCCCTGAACAAGGCGCGCATGGTGCGCCTGGCCGACTACAGCCAGGTGGTGCAGACCGAGCTGAACGACGAACTGGGCCTTGAGTACGATCACCGCACCCAGGGCACGCTGCAGCTGTTCCGCACGCAAAAGCAGCTGGACGGCATCTACAAGGACACCGAAGTCCTGCGCGAAGGCGGCGTCCCGTTCGAAGTGCTGGACCAGGACGGCTGCATCCGAGCCGAGCCGGGGTTGAAGGCCACGCGCGACCTGTTCGTCGGCGGCCTGCGCCTGCCGCGCGACGAGACGGGCGACTGCTTCAAATTCACCAACGCCCTGGCCGATCATGCGACGGCCGCTCAGGGCGTGACCTTCCAGTACGGCACGACCATCCAGGGCCTGATCGCCGAAGGCGGCCGCATCACCGGCGTCAAGACCGACAAGGGCGTGGTCACGGCCGACGCCTATGTGCTGGCGCTGGGGTCGTACTCGCCGCAGATGGTCAAGCCGTTGGGCATGACCCTGCCGGTCTATCCGGTGAAGGGCTATTCGATCACGGCCCCGATCATCGACGAGCCCGCCGCCCCCGTCTCGACCATCATGGACGAGAGCTACAAGGTGGCGATCACCCGTCTGGGCGACCGCATCCGCGTCGGCGGCATGGCCGAGATCTCGGGCTACAACAACGTCCTGCCGGAACAGCGCCGCAACACGCTGGAGCATTCGGTCGGCTCGCTGTTCCCCGGCGCGGGCGATCTGAAGGCGGCCAGCTACTGGTCCGGCCTGCGCCCGATGACGCCCGACGGCACCCCGGTCATCGGCAAGACCAGGCTGGACAACCTGTTCCTGAACACCGGCCACGGCACCCTGGGCTGGACCATGGCCTGCGGCTCGGCCCGCGTCATCGCCGACATCATCGACGGCCGCACCCCGGAGATCGAGTCCGCCGACCTGGGCATCGCCCGCTACAGCTGATCCGACCCTTCTCCCCTTGCGGGAGAAGGAATTAGGCGCGCGTCTTCACCGCTACGGCCTTCAGTCCCGCCAACAGATGATCGGTAGCCGCATTGCGTTCGCAACCGGCCTTGAGGATCAGCCGCAACGCCTGAACGTGCACCTGGACCGGCGGCCAGTCCCAGGCGTCGGCCGTCGCCATGCGATCCGACACGTCGGCCAGACTGTAGCCGGCGTCGAACAGCGGGCCAGTGTCGAAGAAACCCGCCAGATCCAGAATGCGCGACGCCAGTCGATAGACCTCGGCGGCCGACGCCTCCGACCGTGCGGCGCACAGCCCTTCCAGCCCCGCGACGGCGGCTTCGATCTCGGCCATGACTTCGGCCTTGTGGCGGCCCAGGCGCTCATTGGCGCGGCGTTCAACATCCGCCAGGGCGCGACCGTCCGGCTGGGCCATCTGCTGCGCCAGAGACGTCCTGATCTTCTGCGTCCGAACCTCGCTCACAGCGACACCCTCTGCGGCTTCAACAGCATGTCGATGTCGGCCTGATCCATGTTTTCCTCAACGGCGTGGCCGACGTGGGCCGACAGGTCGCCCTTGCGTCGCCCGGCCATGCCGACCGGCGGCCCGAAGTTGCGCACCCGGCGATCGGGGCCGACGTAGGTCTCGCACTCGACGAACTCGCGCTCGTCGCCCGCTAGCCACAGGATGCGCTTCAGCAGCACCGCAGGCGTCAGGGGCTTGGCGACCACGAAGCTGACGCCGCAGTCGCGCCCTTCCTGAACCTTGGCCTGCGAGGCGTGGCCCGTCACCAGGATGACGGGAGTGTAGCGCAGGGGCGCAGGCGTTTCGCGCCGCAGCCAGCGGGTGAAGGCGTAGCCGTCCATCTCCGGGTCGCCGCAGTCGATGACGATCAGATCGACCGGGCGCTGTTGCAGGATCTTCACCGCCTCGACGGCCGAGGGGCATTTGATCTGCTCCTTGACGCCGAAGCCCTGGAAGATCGAGCCCAGCATGTCGAGCGCCTGCGGCGCGTCGTCCACCAGCAGGACCGTCGATTGCTCCAGATTGATGCGGTCCTCGGCCATGGTTCAGAACAGGTGCAGCACGCCCGCCGTCGCGACGGGTTCGGTGTCGTCAGCGTCTGCGATCGGGGCCGCGCCGGGCCGGGCGCGGTGCGCCGTCTCCTGCATCCGCTCGGCCATCTCGGCCAGGGGCAGGGCGGCCAAGGCGGTGTCCATCGGCTGATCGTCGGCCACGGCCTGGGCCAGGCCCGACAGGGCCTCGATGCGCTGGGACAGGACATCGAAACTCTGGCTGCGCGTCAGATAGCCCAGCCGCGCCTCGGCCGGCAGTTGGCGCAGCACTTCGGACACCAGGCCGCCCGCCGCCTCGATCTCAGCGCGGATGTCCGCCAGCTCCGCAGCCATGGCGGCCAACAGATCGCGGTTGTCGTTCTCGCCCATGTCAGAAGAGCTCCAGATCGCCGGTCGCGACGGACGGCGGCGGCGGCGTCGCGGGCGGCAGGATCGCGCCGTCCGTCACCACGCGCTGACGCGCCCGACCGCTGACCGGCCAATAGTGAATGCGGCGCCCGCCCGCGCCTCTCAGACTACGGCTGACGACGGGGATACCCTCGTCGGCCAGGAATTTCTCGGCGAAGTCGGCGTTGGCGGCGCCCACGTCGCTGAGGCTGTCGAACATGCGGCCGCCGCCGAACAGCTTGGCCTCCAGCCGGTCGCGACGCCCGCCCGCCTTCAGCACGTCGTTGATCAGCACTTCCATCAGATAGGCGCCGTAGCGGCGGCTGGCGTCCGTTCCCGAACCCGCCCCTTCGGGCAGCAGAAAGTGGTTCATGCCCCCCACCCCGGCCGCCGGATCACGCAGGCACAGGGCCACGCAGCTGCCCAGGACGGTCGTCAGCACGACGTCGGGATCGGACGACACGCAGTGATCGCCCTGCCCCACGTGCACGCGCCGCTCCACCGGCTCCTGAGCGGCCGCGCCGATCACGTCAGCGTGCCGAAGACCGCTTCCAGCTTCTCTTTCAGCTGGGCGGTGGTGAAGGGTTTGACCAGGTAGTTGTTCACGCCGAACTGCACGGCGCGCTGGACCAGTTCGCGATCGGCCCGGCCCGTCAGCATGATGAAGGCCGTCTTGGAGATCGGCGGGTGCGCCCGGATGGCCCGCAGCAGGCTGAGCCCGTCCAGGTTCGGCATGTTGAAGTCCGAGATCACCAGATGCACCGGCTGGACCAGCAGGGAGCGCAGGGCCGCCTCGCCGTCGGGCGCCTCCTCGATGTCGCGCACCCCGATCTGTTGCAGACTGGCGCGGACTAAGGAGCGCATCGTCAGCTGATCGTCGACGACAAGGGTGCGGATAGCGGAAGCGGCGGGCATGAACGTCCTTACGCAACAGACTGGGGCGCGCCCGAACGGGCGGCGCAGGATTCGAGAATGGCCGAAGCCATGCGGGACAACGGCAGCTGACGCTCGACGGCGCCCAGCTCAAAGGCGGCGCGGGGCATGCCGTAGACGACGCAGGACGCCTCGTCCTGGCCCAGGGTGCGGGCGCCGGCCTGACGCATGGCCAGCAGGCCCTTGGCCCCGTCCTTGCCCATGCCGGTCAGGATGACGCCCGTCATCGGCCGGCCCAGCTGGGCGACCGAGCCGAACAGCACGTCGACCGAGGGGCGGTGGCCGTTGACCGGATCGGCGGCGACCAGGCGGCAACGCCCGCCCGACACGGCCAGATGAGCCTCGCCGCCCGGCGCGATGTAGACATGGCCCGGCTTCAGCGGCGCGCCGTCCTCGGCCTCGCTGACCGTGGCGGCCGAGACCTTGTTCAGGCGGGCGGCGAAGCTCCTGGTGAAGCTGGCGGGCATGTGCTGGGTGACGACCGTCGCCGGGCAGTCCGCCGGGAAGGCCGACAGTATGGTCAGCAAGGCCTCGACCCCGCCCGTGGACGAGCCGATGGCCAGCACATGATTGGGGTCGGCGTGATAGACGCCCTCGTGTCCCCGAACCGCGCGATCCTCCAGCGGACGAACACGAGACCGCGCGGCGACCTTCACCTTCTCGGCCAGGTCGGCGAAGGCTTCGGCGGCGGGCACGCCGGGCGCTGGCTTGGCCACGGCGTCGACGGCGCCGACCTCCAGCGCAGCCAGGGTCACGTCGGTCCCCGCCTGGGTCAGGGTCGAGACCATGACCACCGGCATGGGCCGCAGCCGCATGATCTTCTCGAGGAACTCCAGCCCGTTCATGTTGGGCATCTCGACGTCCAGGGTGATGACGTCGGGGTTCAGCTCCTTGATCTTCGTGCGCGCCTCCAGGGGATCGGCGGCCGTGCCGACCACGTTGATCTCCGGATCGCGGCGCAGGACGGCGCTGATCAGGCTGCGCATGGTGGCGCTGTCGTCCACCACCAGGACCGAGACCGCGCTCATGCCCCCGCGCCCTTGACGTAGGTGGTCAGTCCGGCCGGCTGCAGCTGTTGCGCCGCCGGGCCCGTCACCCGCTCGGAATGGCCGATATAGAGGACGCCGCCGGGGTTCAGGATCGGCGTGAACCGGCCCCAGACCCGCTCCTGGGTCGCGTCGTCGAAATAGATGACCACGTTGCGGCAGAAGATGACGTCGAAGCGGCCGCGCATCGGCCAGTCGCCGATCAGGTTCAGCTCCTTGAACGCCACCAGACGGCGCAGCGTCGCATCGGCGCTGAACCGGCCCGGCGCGCCCGCGACCGGCGTGAAATGCTTGCGCGACGCGGCCGGGACCGGGGCCAGAAGATCGTCGGAATAGACGCCCGCCGCGCCCTCGGCGACCATGTTGGGGTCGATGTCGGTGGCCAGGATGCGCACGTCCAGTTCCGCCGCTTCCGGCAGGACGTCCAGCACCGTCATCGCCATCGAATAGGGCTCCTGCCCGTTCGAACAGGCGGCGGACCACAGGCGCACGCGCCCGCCCGCGCGCGCCTTGGCGGCCAGTTCCGGCATCACCTTGTCGCGCAGGTGATCGAAGTGGTGCGGCTCGCGGTAGAAGCGGGTGACGTTGGTGGTCAGGGCCGCCATCATCGCCTGGCGCTCGTCCACGCCCTCCACGCCGTCGATCAGGGCGCAGTAGTCGCGGAAGCTGCGCAGCCCCAGCACACGCAGCCGCTTGGCCAGACGCGAATAGACCAGCGCCGCCTTGCCTTCGCTGAGGGCGATGCCTGCGTGGGCGTGCAGGGTCTGGGCGATGTGGCGGAAATCCTCGGCCGTGAAGACGAACTCGCCTTCGACCAGGGCTTCGCGCCCGGCGACGGTCGTCATGCGGCTTCGGCCTCGCCTTCCGGCAGGACGTTGTTGAGGTCGATCAGGCTGATCATGCGGCCGCCCTCGACAGCGAAGATGCCCTTCACGAAGGACTTCACCTGTTCGCTGGCCACGTCCGGCGTCGGCTGGATGGCCGCGTCCGACAGCTGCACGATGTCCGACACCGCATCGACCAGCAGGCCGACCAGGCGCGAACCGACATGGGCCACCATGATGACGTGCCGTTCGGTCGGCTCGTTCGTGGCCAGGCCGAAGCGCGCGCCCAGGTCGATGATCGGCAGCACCACGCCGCGCAGGTTGATGACGCCCTTCATATAGGCGGGCGAGCGCGGCAGGGGCGTGGCGGGGGTCCAGCCGCGGATCTCGCGCACGCTCATGATGTCGACGCAGAATTCCTGCTCGCCGATGCGGAAGGCGATCAGTTCGCGGTCGGTCCCGGCGACATTGGGGGTCAGGGTCTGGTGTTCAGTCGGGGTCATGGTCTCAGCTCGCCATTTGCAGGTCGGAACGCGACGGGGTTCGGGAACGCTTGGCGGTCACAAGGGCGTCGATGTCGAGGATCAGGGCCACGCGGCCATCGCCCAGAATGGTGGCGGCGGCTACGCCCTCGACGTGGCGGTAATGGGTTTCCAGGCTCTTGATGACGACCTGGCGCTGGCCGTGGATGGCGTCGACCAGCAGGGCCGCGCGCTGGCGGCTTTCGGTCTCGACGATCATCACCACCCCGCCCTTCAGCTCGGTCGGGGCGTCGCGGAAGCCCATGACCAGGCCGACGTCCACCAGCGGCACGAAGGCCTCGCGGAAGCGCAAAACGGGATCGACGCCGCCGACGTAGTGGATGTCGCCCTCGTTGGGGGTCAGGCTCTCGACGATGGCGGCGAGCGGCGCGACCAGGGTCTGATCGGCGGCGCCGACCACCATGCCGTCCAGCACCGCCAGCGTCAGCGGCAGGCTGAGGGTGAAGGTCGAGCCCTTGCCCGGATTGGAGGTGATGGAGATGCGCCCGCCCAGCGACTGGATCGAGCGGCGCACCACGTCCATGCCGACGCCCCGGCCCGACAGGTCCGACACCTCGGTCGCGGTCGAGAAGCCCGGCAGGAAGATCAGGTTGTCGATCTCGTCGTCCGACAGCACCGCATCCTCGGCGATCAGGCCGCGCTCGACGGCGATGCCCTTCACGCGCGGGCGATTGATGCCCTTGCCGTCGTCGGAGATCTCGATGACGATCCGACCCGAGCGGTGCAGGGCCGCCAGCCGCACCGTCCCCTCTTCCGGCTTGCCCGCCGCCAGACGGTCCGCCGGGCTTTCCAGCCCGTGGTCGATGGCGTTGCGCAGCATGTGGGTGATCGGCTCGGCCAGGCGCTCGACCACGGTCTTGTCGACCTCGGTGTCCTCGCCGGACGTGACCAGCTTCACCTTCTTGCCGGTGGCCTCGGCCGCCTCGCGCACCAGGCGCGGCATCCGCTGGAACACCGACTTCACCGGCTGGGCGCGGATGGCCATGACGCTGTCCTGAATCTCGCGCGTCAGCAGTTCGAGGTCTTCCAGACCCAGGCCGATGTCGGACGAGCGGGCCAGGCCGCTTTCGGTCACGCGCTGGGCCAGCATGGCCTGCTGGATGACCAGTTCGCCGACCGCATTGATCAGGCGGTCCACCCGCTCCAGATCGACGCGGATGGTCACGGGCGCCGCAGCGGCGGGGGCCGTCGCCTGCACAGGCGCCGGAGCGGCCGGCGCGGACGCAGGCTTGACCGGAGACGGCGCGACCGGCGCGGCGGGCGGAGGGGTCACGGGCGC
>NZ_JBRERY010000019.1:0-35679 GCF_052907225.1 Brevundimonas sp. RM1 | reverse complement strand
CGCCGCCGCGCGCACCGCGCCGGGCGCGCCCGCCGCCGCCAGATAGCGCCGGTCCAGCGCCAGCATCAGAGCCGCGCGGCCGCTCTCGCCCTGGCCCAGCACGCCGATCCGCCTCGCGTCGCCGCCCAGATCAGCCGCCCGCCGCGCCGCCCAGGCGAGGGCCGCCGCCGCATCGGCGATATAGGCCGGGTAGATGCTGCTCGGCGCTGCGCGTCGGTCGGCCACGACCACGACGAAGCCGCGCTCGGCCAGATCGCGCGCCGCCCGTTCATCCGCCGCGTCGGGCGCGCCGTCGGGCAGCAGGACCAGGATCGGCAAGCCTCCCGCCCGCGCCGGGCGATAGAGGCGCACCGTCTGACGCGGATCGGCGCCATAGGCCGCGCGCGCCATCCGCCAGCCGGGCGGCCCCAGCGGGGTCGGCAGCGTCAGGCCCTCGCCGACCAACGGCGCGCAGGCCGCCGTCGCCACGGTCGCCAGCAGCGGCGCCAGAAGCCCTCGTCTCGTCATTCCGCCTCCCCGAAAGCCGAAGGGCGCGGCCCTGTCGAACCGCGCCCCGAAGTCAGGCCGAGCCCTACTTGGCCAGATGCTTGTCCAGCCAGCCGAACACCTCATTGTGCCATTGCAGGCTGTTGGCCGGCTTCAGCACCCAGTGGTTCTCGTCCGGGAAGAAGACGAAGCGGCTCTCGACCCCGCGCCGTTGCAGGGCGGTGAAGGTCGACAGGGCCTGAGACGTCGGGATGCGGAAATCGAGGTCGCCCTGGATCACCAGCATCGGGTCGCGCCAGTTCTGCACGTGGTTGGCCGGGTTGAACTTCTGATAGCCCTCCGGATTCTCCCACGGCGTGCCGCCGTATTCCCACTCCGTGAACCACAGCTCCTCGGTGCCGTAGCCCATGCCGAAGGTGTCGAAGACGCCGTCGTGGTTGACCAGGCATTTGAACTCGCCCGGCCAGTTGCCCGCGATCCAGTTGATCATATAGCCGCCGTAGGAGGCGCCCAGGGCGCAGGCGTTGTCACCGTCCAGAAAGCCGTACTTCGACTGGGCGAAGGCCCAGCCCTTCTGCAGGTCTTCCAGCGGGCGGTCGCCCCAGTGCTGGCTGATGGCGTCGGTGAACTCTTGGCCGTAGCCGGTCGAACCGTGGAAATCGATCATCACCACCGCATAGCCCGCGCCCGCATAGGTCTCGGGGTTCCAGCGATAGGACCAGCCGTTGCCGAACGAACCCTGCGGCCCGCCGTGGATCAGGAAGGCGACCGGATACTTCTGACCCTCGACGTAGTTGGCGGGCTTGATGACGTAGCCGTGGACCGTCTCGTCGTTCCAGCCGGGGAAGCTGAACTGCTCGGCCTCGCCGAAGGCCTTGGTCGCCAGCTGCGGGTTCACGTTCGTCAGGCGGCGCGGCATTTCACGGCCGCGATAGGTCTTGAAGAACAGGTCGCTGGGCGAGGTCAGGGTGTCGACCGCCATGACGAAGCCCGAGGGCGTCTGCTGGAAGGCGCCGACGTGGCCTTCGCCCGTCAGCGGCGTCACCACCCCGTTGCGCGCGTCGATGGCGAACAGGCGGGTCTGACCGACGTCGCCCGCCGTCGTATAGAGGGTGTTCCCGTCCTTCGACCATTGCAGCGTATCGGCCGAGCGATCCCAGTTGGCCGCGATCTGGCGGGTCTGGCCGGTGGCGACGTCGCGCAGGAAGATCGAATATTTGTCGGCCTCGAAGCCCGGACGGGCCATGGCGCGGTAGGCCAGGGTCTGACCGTCCGGCGAGAAGACCGGGCCGGTGTCCCAGGCCGGGTTGGCCTCGGTCAGATTGGTCAGTTGGCCGGGCGCCGAGACAGCGACGCTATAGAGGTCGAAATTGGTGCTCCACGGCTCGCTGTTCCCGGCCTTGCGCGCCGAGAAGACCAGCGACCGCCCGTCAGGGGCGAAGGTGAACTCGCTCTCGTCGCCGAACGGCTTGGACGGGGTGTCGCCGTCGAAGCCCTTCGTGACCCAGACCGGCTCGCCGCCCGCCTTGCCGTCGGCGCCGATCGACTGGACGAACAGGTGGTTCTGGGTGTGGTCGTTCCACGTATCCCAGTGACGCACGAACATGCGATCATAGACCTGGCCGGTCGACTTGCGCTCGGCCTCGGTCTTGTCGCGCGCGACCGAGGCGGTCAGGTCCGCCGCATCCGGGTAGACGGCCAGCGACACGGCCACGGCGTCGCCCGCGCCATTGATGCGATAGGCGTTGACGTCGGTCGGCAGGGCCGTGACCTGCGTCGCCGTCGCGCCCTTGTCGGCCGAGACCCAGACCTGGCTGGAGCCCGAACGGCCCGACAGGAAATACAGCTTGCCGTCGGCGCCCCAGCGGGCGGTGTTGGCGCCGCCTTCGGAAATCGCCAGCTTCTGCGGCTGCGCCTCGCCCTTCAGGCCCAGGATATAGAGGGCGCTGGAGCGCTTGTTGGCCGCCACGTCCGTCTGGGTCAGGGCATAGACCACCCACTCGCCGTCCGGCGACACCTGAGGATCGCCCAGCCGGTTGGCCGAGATCATGTCCTGATAGGTGAAGGCGGCGCGGGCCTGGGTCGTCGCTGGGGCCGTCGCCGCGGCCGGAGCGGCGAGCGTCCCCTCGGCCAGGGCCGGCAGGGCCGTGGCGGTCAGCAGGGCGGCGGCGCTGAGGCCGGACAGGAGATGGGGCAGGCGGCGCATTCAGGCGCTCCTCATGCGGATGTGAAGTCTGGCCGAAGGCCTAACACCGCCGCGCGCCGCCCGCAAAGCCTCCTGTTTAAGGGGCCGTTTGCTGACCTTCCTTCGTCCAGTCGGCCGTCCAGTCCAGGATCTCCTGCTGCCACTCGACCCAGGTCTGGGGTTTCAGCACCCAGTGGTTCTCGTCCGGCACATGGACGAAGCGGCTGGGGATGTTCAGCCGCTGCAGGGCCGAGAAGGTCGCCAGCCCCTGCTCCATCGGCACGCGGAAGTCCTTCGAGCCGTGCAGCACCAGCATCGGCTTCTTCCAGTCGCCGGCGTAGGTTTCGGGGTTGTGGGCGTCATAGACCGCCTTGCGGTCCCAGGTCGCGCCGCCGAACTCATGGATGAAGGTCGAGATGTCCATGGCGTTCATCAGCTGCGGCACGTCGAACACCCCGGCGTGGTTGACCAGGCAGCGCCACGGCTCGTTCCACTGGCCCGCGATCATATTGACCATATAGCCGCCGTAGGAGGCGCCCAGCGCGCAGGCGCGTTCGCCGTCGATCCACGGATTGGCCGACAGCGCCGCCTGCCAGCCCTTTTGCAGGTCTTCCAGCGGACGGTCGCCCCAGTGGTCGTTGATGGCGTCGGTGAAGGCCTGGCCGTAGCCCGGCGAGCCGTGGAAGTTGACCATCACCACCGCATAGCCCGCCGCCGTATAGACCTGGGGGTTCCAGCGGTAGGACCAGCTCTCGGTCCAGGGCGACTTGGGCCCGCCGTGGATCAGATAGACGGCCGGATATTTGCTGCCCTCGACGAAGCCGGCGGGCTTGAACACCCAGCCGTGCGTCGTCTCGTCGTTCCAGCCGGGGAAGCGGATCTCCTCGGGACGCGGCAGATCGATGCGGGCCAGCAGTTCGGCGTTGTGCTGGGTGGCCTGACGCGCGGCCTGGCCGTTCCGGGCGATGAAGACCTGCGTCGGGGCGGTGAAGCTCTCATGGGCGTAGGCCAGCACGCCGCCGACCTCGTCGAAGTCGCCGACCGAGCCGATGTCGGTCAGGGCCTTCACCGCGCCGCTGCGGGCGTCGATCTCGAACAGGCGGTTCTGGCCCTCGTCGGCGGCCGTCACATAGAGCGCCCGGCCGTCCGAGCGCCAGGTCAGACCGCTGGGGCCGCGATCCCAATTGGTCAGGGCGCGGGCGTTCGCGCCGTTCGCATCGGCCACCATGACCACCGGCTGATCGCCGCCGACGTTCTCGCGCGGGGCCGCCAGCCAGGCCAGACGGCGTCCGTCGGGCGACAGGGCGGGCGCCCCGTCCGGTCCCGAATGGCCCTCGGTCAGATTGACCGGCGCGCCGCCGTCCAGGCTCAGGCGATACAGGTCGCTGTCGTTTGTGAAGGCGGCGCGGTCCGCCTGCTTGCGCGCCGCATAGATGAAGGCGCGCCCGTCGCGCGCGATCGTCAGCCCGCCCTCGCCGACGCTGACGTCGGCGTCCAGTCCGGCGGTCAGGTCGCGCGGCTGACCCTCGGCGAAGCCCGAGCCGTTCAGCGGCTGCAGGAAGATGTGGCTCTGGCGTCCGTCGGCCCAGCGGTCGAACACCCGCAGCGGCATCCGGTCATAGACCTGCTGGGTCGACTTGGCCCGTTCGGCCAGGCGGTCCTTGGTGCAGTCCAGGGTCTCGCAGTCCGTATAGACCGACACGCCCAGCACCAGGGCCTTGCCGTCCGGCGTGAAGCGGAAGCCCGACAGGGACACCGGCAGGGTCGTCACCTGGGCCGCCGCCATGCCCTCGCGGTCGGCGCGCCACACCTGGTTCGACCCGCCGCGCGACGACAGGAAATAGATCGACTGTCCGTCCGGCGCCCAGCGCGCGCCCGAGACGCCGCCCTCTGAGATCGGCAGGCGACGCGGCGCCGTCGCGCCGTAGACGTCGACCATCCACAGGCCGGTCAGGTTGCGGTTGCCCTCCCAATCCGTCCGGGTGACGGCGTAGATGACGCGACGGCCGTCGGGCGAGACGCGCGGATCGCCGACCCGCTCCATCATCGCCAGATCCTTCAGCCCGAGGCGGTCCGAGGCCTCAGCCTGAGCCGGCGCAACCGCTGCGGCCGGCGCTTCCTGGGCCAAAACCGGCGTCGCGGCCAAGCCGCCCGCCAGCAACAGCATCTGGACGGCCGCCGCCGTCATCCAGTGTGATCGGGTCATTACGCTACACTCCCCCAAAGAATGGTCAGGCTTCCTGCATAGGCGGCGATCCGGTCCTAGCCAAGCTGGATGGCGCTTGCCCGCCGCCGCCGCCTCGGCGACAAGCAGGCGATGAGTCCGGCTCCGCACATTGTCGACGTCCTGATCGCCGAGCGCGCGCCCCGGCTGACGGGATCGGCCGCCTGGCCTTTGGCGCGGCCCGCCCTCTACGGCCTGCTCGACTACGCCAAGGCGCGGCGCATGGCCGACGCCATCGGCCCCATGGCCGGACGACAGGCGCTGGATTACGTCTCCGACCTGCTGGAGTTGACGGTGCGGACGGCGCATCTGGACCGCCTGCCTGCGTCTGGCCGCTGCTTGGTGGTGTGCAACCATCCGACCGGCATCGCCGACGGCCTGGCCGTGCACGACGCCCTGCGGACGGTGCGAAACGACCTGATCTATTTCGCCAACGCCGATGCGCTGCGTGTCTCGCCGCGCCTGTCGGAGACCGTCGTCCCCGTCGAATGGGTCACGGCCAAGCGCACCCGCGAGAAGACCCGCGCCACCCTCCAGGCCGCCAAGGAAGCGTTCGAGGCCGAACGCTGCGTCGTCATGTTCCCGGCCGGGCGTCTGGCCCGCGTCGGCCGGGACGGCCTGCTGACCGACCCCGAATGGGCCGCCACCGCCGCTTCGCTCGCCCGCAAGTACGAGGCGCCGGTGATCCCGATCCACGTCGCCGGTCCGACCAGCCGCCTGTTCCACCTGTTCGACAAGGTGTCGCAGGAGCTGCGCGACATCACCCTCTTCCACGAGTTGCTGAACAAGAAGGGCCGCGCCTTCGACCTGATCGTCGGCCGCCCCATCCCGCCATTGGCTCTGGACGTCGACGCCCAGGCCGCCACCCTGAAACTGAAAACCTTCGTCGAGCGGACCCTGGCCGCCGATCCTGACGCGACCTTCGCCTGATGCCCTCCGCATGACGACTTTCGACCTTCCCGACGCCGACGCCACCACCCGCCTCGGCGAAGCCATCGCCCCCCTGCTGGCGCCGGGCGAGGCCGTCTTGCTGTACGGCCCGCTGGGCATGGGCAAGTCGACGCTGGCGCGCGGTCTGATCCGCACCCTGACGCGCCCTGACGAAGACGTGCCGTCGCCGACCTTCACCCTGGTCCAGTTCTATGAGAGCGATCCGCCCATCGCCCATTTCGACCTCTATCGCCTGACCCGGCCCGAGGAGGCCTTCGAGGTCGGACTGGACGAGGCGCTGGACGAAGGCTGCGCCCTGATCGAATGGCCCGAACGCCTGGGCGACGATCCCGGCCGGATGCTCGGCCCCGACCGGTTGATCATCGAAATCTCGGAACCCGCCCCTCAAGCAGCCGCCCTCCGCGAGGGCGGCGATAAGGGCCTCTCTGGAAGAGTTGCGACCGTTTCCGGCGCAGGCTCGTGGGAAGCGAAACTGAAGGAACTCCATGTCTGACCGCGAAGCCCTCCGTCTCGATTTTCTGCGCTCGGCCGGGCTGGCCGGGGCCGTGCGCGCGCCCCTGCCCGGCGACGCCTCGACGCGGCGTTACGAGCGGCTGACCACGCCGTCCGGCGCCTCCCTGATGCTGATGGATCAGGCCCCCGCCGCCGAGAGCCGCCCCTGCGATCCGTCGTGGACGCCGGAACAACGCCACGCCCACGGCTGGAACGCCGTCGCCCGCCTGTCCGCCGGTCGCATCGAGGCCTTCGCCGCCGTCGCCGCCCACCTGAAGTCGCTGGGCCTGTCCGCGCCCGAGATCCTCGCCGTCGACGCCCCGAACGGCCTGGCCGTGATCGAGGATTTCGGCGACGCCCTGTTCGCCCGCGTCATCGAGGACGGCGCCGAGCCCGCCCCCCTCTATCGCGCCGCCGTCGAGGCCTTGGCCGTCCTGCACGCAGCCCCGACGCCCGATGTCCTGACCGGCGCGGCCGGCGACTGGCCCCTGCTGACCTATGACCAGACGGCGCTGCAAGGCGGGGCCGACCTCTTCGTCGAATGGCTGCCCAAGCTGATCCCCTCGCTCAGCTTCGACGACGCCGCCGTCGCCGAATGGCGCGCCGCTTGGGCGCCGATCACGACGGCGGGCGAGGCGGGCGCCTCCGTCATGGCCCACCGCGACTATCACGCCGAGAACCTGATCCGGTTGGACGGCAGGACCGGCGCCGCGTCGGTCGGGATGATCGACTTCCAGGACGCCGTGAAGGCCCACCCGTCATGGGATCTGCACTCCCTGCTGCAGGATGCCCGCCGCGACGTGGCGCCCGAACTGGAGGCTCTGGCGCTCGAGCATTATTTCGCCCTGCGCCCCGAGACCGACCGCGAGGCCTTCATGGCGTCCTACGCCGGTCTGGCCGCCCTGAACGAGGCGCGCATTCTCGGGATCTTCGCTCGCCTGATCGCCCGCGACGGCAAGCCCCGCTACGCCGCCTTTATGCCGCGCATGTGGGCGCACCTGAACGCCAATCTGACGGCGCCCGGTCTCGAAGCCGTCGCCGCCTGGATGGACCGCCACGTGCCGAAGGAAGTGCGTCGATGACCGCCCCCACCACCGCCATGGTCCTGGCCGCCGGGCTCGGCACGCGGATGCGCCCGCTCACCAACGACCGGCCCAAGGCTCTGGTCGAGGTCGGCGGCAAGGCGCTGATCGACAATGTGCTCGACCGGCTGGCCGAGGCGGGCGTGACCGACGTCGTGGTCAACGTCCACTGGTTCGCCGACCGGCTGGAAAGCCATCTGGCCGCCCGCACGCGGCCGAGCATCCGCATCTCTGACGAGCGCGCCGAACTGCTGGAGACCGGCGGCGGGCTGAAGAAGGCCCGCCCCCTGCTGGGCGACGGTCCGGTGTTCGTGGCCAATATCGACAGCGTGTGGATCGACCGGGGCGACGCTCTGGGCGACCTGATCCGCCTATGGAATCCCGCGCGCATGGACGCCGCCCTGCTGCTGGCCCGGCGCGAAGGCTCCATCGGCTTCGAGGGCGGCGGCGACTTCTTCCTCGGCGACGACGGCGCCCTGACCTTCCGGGGCGAGGCCGCCAGCGCGCCCTACGCCTATATGGGCGTCCACATCACCCGGCCGGACTACGCCGACCAGGGCCTCGACGGCCCCTTCTCGCTCAGCCCCCTGTGGCGCGCTTCGGCCGCCGAGGGTCGCCTGTTCGGCTGCGTGCTGGACGGCGACTGGATGCACGTCGGCGACCCGCAGGCACGTGACGCGGCCGAAGCCCGACTGAAGGCGGAGACCTGATTATGACGGGGGGGCGCTTCGACCCGTTCGCCGGAAGCGGGCCGCGCTGGCGCGCCGTGCCCGCTTGGCGGCCCTTCCTCGAAGACTTGGCCGCGGGGGTGCTGGATTGGCTGGGCGACGCCCCGCCCGAGACCCTGACCGACGCCACCATCCTGCTGCCCAACCGCCGCGCCGCCCGCGCCTTCTCCTTCGCGCTCGGCAAGCTGGCGGGCGAGCGCCCCGTTTTGCTGCCTCAGGTCCGCCCGCTCGGCGATCTGGAAGAGGATGAGCCGCCCTTCGCGCCCGGCGAACTGGGGCTGGACCTGCCGCCCGCCATCGCCCCTTTGACGCGCCGCTTCGAGATGGCGCGCATGATCGCCGAGGAATTCGAGCCGCGGATGAAGCCCATGCGCGCCCTCGAAATGGCCGATGCGCTGGGCGCCTTCCTCGATTCCTGCCAGCTGGAGGAAGTCTCCGACCTGTCGCGCATCGCGACCCTGGCCGAACAGGATCTGGCCGAGCACTGGCGCGAGAGCGCGCGCTTTCTCGGCCTCGCCGTCGAGGCCTGGCCGAAACGGCTGGAGGCGCTGGGCCTGGTCGACCCCGCCTGGCGCCGCGCCACCCTGCTGCGTCGTCTGGCCGAGGCCTGGGACGCCCGCCCGCCGCAGGCTCCCGTCATCGCCGCCGGGTCCACCGGCACCGTCCCCGCCGCCGCAGACGTGCTGAAGGCCGTGGCCAAGGCGCCCCAGGGCGTGGTCGTCCTGCCCGGCCTCGACCTCCATCTGGCCGCCGACGCCTGGGACCGCATCGACGACCAGCACCCGCAGGCGGCGCTGAAGACTCTGCTGGCCCGCGCCGAAGTCGCGCGCGAGGCCGTCCAGCCGTGGTTCCTGCCATCGCTCGACCCCGCCGTGGAGGCGCGTGGTCTGGCCCGCCAGCGCCTGATCAACGAAGCCCTGCGCCCGGCCGAGGCCACCGACGACTGGCGCCGCGAGATCAAACGCCTGCGCGCTCGCTCGGCCGAGGCGGGCCGCGCCGCCGACCCCATCGCCGAGGGCCTGTCGGGCCTGACCGTCCTGTCTGTCCGCGCCGAGGAGGAGGCGGCGACCGCCGTCGCCCTGATGATGCGCGAGAGCCTTGAGCACCGCACGCCCGACGGCCGCCCCATCACCTGCGCCCTGGTGACGCCGGACCTGCAGCTGTCGCGTCGGGTCGAGGCGCGGCTGGCGCGTTGGGGCATCGTGGCGGACTCCTCGACCGGCCAGCCGCTGTCGCGGATGACGGCGGGCGTGCTGGTCGACCTTTGCGCCCGCTTCCTGGCCGAACCGCTGAAGCCGCAGACCCTTCTGGCCCTGCTGAAGCACCCGCTGGTCCGCCTCGATCTGGGCGAGACGTCGCTGCACGACGCCGCCGAGGCGCTGGAGGAACACGCCCTGCGCGGCCCGCGCCCGCGCCGCTGGTCCCAGCTTCACGAACGCCTGCTGAAGGCGGCCGAGCCTCGGCGCGGCGGCCTGCCGCTGGCCGACTGGAAGCTGGCCCGGTTGAAAAGCGCGCAGACCCTCGCGGACCGGCTGGAGGCGCTGGCGACCGCGCGCCCCTGTCCGCCGGACGAGGCCGCCCGCACCCTGACCGCTCTGATCGAGGCCCTGGCGGGTCAGAACGCCTGGGCCGGGCCGGACGGCGAGGCGGCGGCCTCCCTGCTGTCGGCGCTGATCGAAGGCGGCGGTCCGCTGGGCCCCACTACCCCCGCTGAGTTCGCCGATCTGATCGCCGCCTTGCTGGCCGAGACGACGGTGCGCACCGGCGGCGCCACCCATCCGTCCCTTCGCATTCTCGGCGCCATCGAGGCGCGGCTGGCGCGGGCCGACCGCATGATCCTGGCCGGCCTAGAGGAAGGCGTCTGGCCCAACGCCGCCCCGGTCGATCCCTTCCTGTCGCGGCCGATGCGCGCCGCCCTGCCCCTGCCCGCGCCCGAGCGGCGGCTGGGCCAGACGGCGCAGGACTTCGTTCAGGCCGCCTGCGCCGACGAAGCCGTCCTGGTTCACTGCGAGCGGCGCGGGGGCCAGCCCGCCGTGCGCTCGCGCTGGCTGTGGCGACTGGAGATGCTGACGCGCGGCGCCCATGCCGATGACACGCCGGTCAGGCTCAGCGCCCCCGAGGGCGTCGCCGACTGGACCCGCGCTCTGGACGCCCCGCCGCCCGGCCCGGCCCGGCTGGCCCCGCGCCCCGCGCCCACGCCCCCGGTCGAGCGCCGTCCGCGCAGCCTCTATGTCACCGGGGTCGAGCGTTGGGTCCGCGACCCTTACGCCCTCTACGCCCGCCGCATCCTCAACCTCGAACCGATGGAGCGCCCCGGCGCCTCGGCCGAGGCCCTGGCCCGCGGCAACGCCGTGCACAAGGCCATCGAGCGCCTGACCGAGGACTGGCCCGACCTGCTGCCCGACGATCTCGACGCAGTGCTCGAGCGCCTGCTGCTGGAGGAGCTGGGAGCCCACGGCTTCGAGGACGCCGCCATGGCCCGCGAGGCGCCGCTGGCGAAGAACGCCGCCCGCTGGCTGGCCGGGTTCGAGACCGAGCGTCGCGCGCGGGGCGTCCAGCTGCTGATCGAGCAGCAGGGAGCCCTGACCTTCGACGCGCCGGGCGGCCCCTTCACCGTCAAGGCCTACGCCGACCGCATCGAGGTCGGCGCCCTGTCGGCCGCCGTCATGGACTTCAAGACCGGCCAGGTTCCGAGCGCCAAACAGATCAAGGCGGGCTTCGCGCCCCAGTTGACCCTGACCGGCGCCATCCTGGCCGCCGGCGGCTTCAAGGAGACGAACGGCCCCGTCCCGCCAGAGGAGCTGACCTACGTCCGCGTCGTCGGCCGCAAGAAGGCGGGCGAGGTCGCCGTGCGCGCCGCCGGGCCGGAGGCGCAGGCTCTGTCCGACGCCGCCCTGCAAGGCCTGATGGCCCGCGTCGCCGAGTTCGACCGGCCGGAGACGCCCTACCTCTCATGGGCCGCGCCTCATCTGATGGGCAGCTACAGCCCCTACAACCTGCTGGCCCGCGTCTGGGAATGGCACGTCATCGGCGGCGGCGAAGAAGGAGAGGCGGAATGAACCTCCACGTCCGCGACGGCCTCAACCCTCAGACCCGCGCCGCCGATCCGGCCCGCTCGGTCTTCGTCACCGCCAACGCCGGGTCGGGCAAGACCACCACCCTGGTCAGCCGGGTGGCGCGCCTGCTGCTGGGCGGCGCCGCGCCCTCGGCCATCCTGTGCGTGACCTACACCAAGGCCGCCGCCGCCGAGATGCAGGCCCGCCTGTTCGAGACGCTCGGCAAATGGGCCGTCATGGACGACGGCGAACTGTCGGCCGAACTGGCGAAGCTGGACGACAGCGACCCCGCCGCCCTCAATCCCGCCCGCCTGTCCGAGGCGCGCCGCCTGTTCGCCCGCGCCCTGGAGACGCCCGGCGGGCTGAAGATCCAGACCATCCACGCCTTCTGCGAAAAACTGCTGCGCCGCTTCCCCATCGAGGCAGGCGTCTCGCCGCGCTTCACCGTGCTGGAGAACGAGGCCTCGGTCGCCCTCAGCCACGCCGCGCGCGAAGACCTGGCCCGCGCCGCCCTCGCCGACGCCGAGGGGCCGGTCGGCGAGGCCTACAGCCATTTCGCGGTCGAGCTGGACTGGGGCCGGTTCCAGGATCTGCTGGCCCTGATCGAGGCCAAGCGCGCCGAACTGACCGACTATGTGGCCCGCGTCGCCGACGGCCGCGCGCCCGGCCCCTACATCCTGACCGGCGCCGATCCGCAAAAGACGCCGGAAGATATCGAGACCGGTTTCATGCGCTGGCTGGACCGGGGCGAGGTCCGCCGCGTGGCCGAGTTGATGGCGACGGGCTCCAAGACCGACAAGGACCGCGCCGCCGAGCTGATCCACGCTCTCGACCACGACTGGACCTTCCACGGCCTCGGCGTCGTCTTCCTGACCGGCTCGGGCTCGCCCCGCAAGACGATGGCGACCAAGCAGGCGCCGCCCAACGCCGCAGGCTGGCTGGCCGACCTTCAGGACAAGTTCCTGGCTGCCCGCGACCAGCTGCGCGCCGCCAAGGTCGCCGACGACACCATCAAGCTGCTGACCCTCGCCAACGCTCACGCCGCCCTCTACGAGGCGGCCAAGACGGCGCACGGCGCGCTCGACTTCTCGGACCTGGTGGCGCGCACGGTCGAGCTGCTGACCGTCCGCGCGACCGCCGCCTGGGTGCTGTACAAGCTGGACGGCGGCGTCGATCACGTCCTGATCGACGAGGCTCAGGACACCGCCCCCGAACAGTGGGCTATCATGCGCGCCCTGACCGGGGAATTCTTCACCGTCGAGGGGACTGACCGCACGGTCTTCGCCGTGGGCGACGAAAAGCAGTCCATCTACTCCTTCCAGGGCGCCCGGCCCGAGCGGCTGAGGCAGGAGGCGCAGGTCTATGACAGCCTGATCACTGGAGCAGGCGGAGCCTTCGAAGGCGTGCCGCTGGAGACCTCCTACCGCTCGACCGAGGCGGTGCTGTCGTTCGTGGACGTAGTCTTCGCCACGCCCGAACGCGCTCGCGCCTTGGTGGGCGAAACGGGTGAGATCCCGCACCACACCGCCGCCCGTCAGGGGCAGCCCGGCGCGGTCGAGCTATGGCCCCTTTTCGTGGACGAAGCCCCGCCCGAGCGCGACGCCTGGACCGATCCCGTCGATCAGGAAGGAACCGCCAGCGCCCGCAAGCGCATGGCCCAGACCCTGGCGCTCGAGATCAGGCGTCAGGTCGAAACCGGCGCCGTCGTCTTCGACAAGAGCGGCTCCGCGCGACCGTGCGGCTACGGCGACTTCCTGATCCTGGTCCGCCGCCGCGACGCGACGTTCGAGGAGATCATCCGCGCCCTGAAGGCGGCCGGCGCGCCGGTGGCGGGCGCCGACCGGCTGAAGCTGTCGCAGCACATCGTCTTCGACGACCTGAAGGCGCTGGCCCGCTTCGCCCTCTTCCCCGGCGACGATCTGACGGTGGCCGAGGTGCTGCGCGGCCCCTTCTGCGACGTGGACGAGGACAGCCTGTTCCACCTCGCCGGTCTCAAGGATCGCAAGGGCCTGTGGCGCGAGCTGAAGCGCCGCGCGAGCGAGCGGCCCGAGTGGGGTCAGGCGCTGGACCTGCTGCGCGCGGCGCGCGACGCCCGCGACCTCGACCCGTTCGGCTTCTTCTCACGCCTGCTGAATCGGGTGGACGCGACCGGCCAATCAGGCCGCGCCCGCATCCTGACCCGACTGGGGCGCGAAGCCGAGGAAGCCGTCGACGAGACCCTCAATCAGGTGCTGGCCGCCGAGGGGCGCGGCGGGACCGATCTGGAGACCTGTCTGGCTCTGCTGGAAGCCGCCGACGTCGAGGTGAAGCGCGAACTGGAAGGCCCGCGCGGCGAGGTCCGCGTCATGACCGTCCACGGCGCCAAGGGGCTGGAGGCGCCGGTCGTCATCCTGCCCGACACGACGATGAAGGCGAAGGCGCAGGGGCCGTCCCTGATGCCCGTCCCGCTGGAGGACGGCGGCGAAGCCTGGCTGATGTGCCCCGGCTCGTCGAAGGAGGACTGCCCCGCCTCGGCCGACGCCCGCGCGGCGCGCGAGGCGCGGGTCGGCGATGAATCCCTGCGCCTGCTCTACGTCGCCCTGACCCGCGCGCGCGACCGGGTGATCGTCATGGGGCGCGGCTCCAAGCGCGCGCCCGAGGCCGGGGACTGGTGGTCGGTGATCGCAGAGACGTTCGGTCGGCTGGGCGATCAGGTGCGCGAACTGGACGGCGGCGTCCGCCGCTACGGCGCCGATCCCGACAGCCTGCCCGCCGCCGTCGCCGCCGCCCAAATGCGCGCGGAGACCCCCGATTGGGCGCACACAAACCCGCCGCGCGACGCCGCCGCCCGCTTCGCCTCACCCTCGCAGATGCAGGAGCAGAAGCGCATCCCGGCGCCGTCGCCCTTGGCGCGCGGCGAAGGGCCGGGCGCCGGGCTGGGCCGCTTCCGACGCGGGGATCTGATCCACCGCCTGCTGGAGCGCCTGCCGGACCTGCCGTCGCCCGATCGGCCCGACGCCGCGCGACGGATGCTGGCGCGCGAGCGCGACCTGACCGATGACCAGCGCGCCGAGATGATCACCGCCGCCTTCGGGGTGCTGGACGACGCCCGCTTCGCCCCCGTCTTCGGTCCCGGCAGCCGCGCCGAGGTCGCCCTGACCGGGACCGCGCCCGACCTGCCGCCCGGCGTCTCGATCTCCGGCCGCATCGACCGGCTCGTGGTCACGCCGCAGCGGGTGCTGGTGGTGGATTTCAAGTCCAACCGCCCGGCGCCCGATCAGGCCGAGGACGCCGATCCGGCCTATATTCTGCAAATGGCGATCTACGCCGCCGTCCTGCGCCGCCTCTATCCCGACCGCGCGGTCGAGGCGGCCCTGGTCTGGACCGACGGACCGAAGCTGATGGCGGTCCCGCAGGGCCTGATGAACGCCGCTCTCGAAAATGCGCGTTGATTTGTCGGGGATTCGCACCCACATCTGTGGCCGAACGCTGGCGCTACAGTCAGCGCGCGATTATCAAATGCGCTCAAGCAGCGAGCCGCCGCGCGGCGAGCGATAGCGCTCTTAAGGAGATCATTCATGGCGACTGTGAAAGTCACCGACGACAGCTTCGACGCCGACGTCCTGAAGTCCTCGACCCCCGTGCTGGTGGATTTCTGGGCCGAGTGGTGCGGCCCCTGCAAGCAGATCGGCCCGGCGCTGGAGCAGATCGCCGACGAACTGGCCGGCAAGGTCACGGTCGCCAAGGTCAACATCGACGACAGCCCCATGGTCCCGTCCAAGATGGGCGTGAAGGGCATTCCGACCCTGATGCTGTTCAAGGACGGCCAGATGACCTCGATGAAGGTCGGCGCCATGCCCAAGGGCAAGATCGTTGAATGGCTGGCCGAAGCCGGCGTGACGGCCGACTGACACGACATTCTCCCTCCCCTTCATGGGGAGGGCGGCTGAGCCCGTAGGGCGAAGTCGGGTGGGGCGGCGTTTCGAAAGAGGCGCCGCCTTTTTCTTTGTTCGCTTTGCTACGCGACCACCCTCCCCGAGACGTGGAGGGAGAGGCCTGGCGTTTGCTTCAGACCGGCCAAGTCTCGCGGCTGGCGCCCAGCACCTCGCCCGCCAGATACAGCGAGCCGCAGATGACCACCCGCCCGGCGCCCAGGGCCAGGGCGCGGTCCAGCGCAGCGTCCACCGATCCCGCCGCCATGGCCCCGAAGCCGCGGCCCTGCGCCACCGCCGCCAGGGCTTC
Organism: Brevundimonas sp. RM1; assembly: GCF_052907225.1. Lineage (NCBI taxonomy): Bacteria > Pseudomonadati > Pseudomonadota > Alphaproteobacteria > Caulobacterales > Caulobacteraceae > Brevundimonas > Brevundimonas sp. RM1. The sequence continues at coordinate 20,254 of NZ_JBRERY010000019.1, read as the reverse complement.
CGGCTCGGCGGCCGTTCCGTCGAAAGCGACGGTGAAGACCTGGGCGTCGCTCCCCTTCAGCGCCTCGAAGAAGCCGCCTGCGTCCTTGTTGGCCAGCATGCCGACGATCAGGGCCGTGGGGCGCGGGGCGCGCGTCTGACGGTCGGACAGGGCGCGGGCCAGGGCGCGGGCGGCGTGAGGATTGTGCCCGCCGTCCAGCCACAGTTCGGCGTCGGCCTTCTGAGCCTTGTCGGCATAGAGGCCGGCGGTCAGCCGCTGCATCCGCGCGGGCCAGCGCACGGCCTTCAGCCCCTCGGCGATGGCGGCCTCAGGCAGGTCCAGCTCCAGCGCCGCGGCGATGGCCACGCCCGCATTGTCGAACTGATGCGCGCCGGACAAGGCGGGCGCAGGCAGGTCGAGGAACCGCTCATGATCCTGATAGACGAGGCCCCCGCGCTCGGCCCAGGCGTCGAAATCCACGCCCATGACGGTCAGGGGCGAGCCGACCTCGGCCGCGCGGCGCTCGATCACCGCCATGGCCGCCTCGGACTGGCGCGCCACGACGCCGCGTGCGCCCGCCTTGAGGATGCCCGCCTTCTCGCCCGCCACGCCTTCAATGGTCGTGCCCAGAAACTCGGCGTGGTCCAGATCGACCGGCGTGATGACGCTGAGCAGGGGCCGGGCGATGATGTTGGTGGCGTCCAGCGATCCGCCGAGACCCACCTCGATGACAGCCAGATCGGCGGGCGTCTCGCTCATGGCCAGAAGGCCCGCCGCCGTGGTGCTCTCGAACACCGTAGCTTCGCCGCCGGTTTCAGCCATCGCCGCCTCGACCCGGTCGAGGATGGCGTTCAGGGCGTCATCGGTGATCAGCGTCCCGGCCAGGCGAATACGCTCGTTGAAACGCACCAGATGCGGCGAGGTATAGGCATGAACGCGCAGGCCCGCCGCCTCGGCAATGGCGCGGATCAGGGCGACCGTCGAGCCCTTGCCGTTGGTGCCCGCGACATGGACCACCGGCGGCAGCTTGTCCTGCGGATTCCCGAGCGCGGCGCACAAGGCCCGCATCCGATCCAGCGACAGGTCGATGCGCTGGGGATGCCGGGCGCGCAGGCGTTCCGAAATCGGGTCCATGAAAAGAGCCTGCGGTTAGGCAGCCTTCTTCTGGGCCGCACCGCCCATCAGCATGGACAGGATCAGGCCCAGCGTCGTCGGCAGGTCGCCGCGCGACACCACCTTGTCCACCATGCCCTTATCCTTGAGGTATTCGGCGCGCTGGAAGCCCGGCGGCAGTTTCTCGCGGATGGTCGTCTCGATCACGCGCGGACCGGCGAAGCCGATCAGGGCGCCCGGCTCGGCCAGGTGAACGTCGCCCAGCATGGCGTAGGAGGCCGTGACCCCGCCCGTGGTCGGGTCGGTCAACACCACGACGTAGGGCAGCTTGGCCGCCTTCACTTCCTGAACGGCCAGGGTGGTGCGGGCCATCTGCATCAGGCTGAGGGCGCCTTCCTGCATCCGCGCCCCGCCGGCGGCGGTGTAGCAGACCAGGGGAACGTTGCGCTTCACCGCTTCACGCGCGGCGGCGATGAAGGCCTCGCCCGCCGCCATGCCCAGCGAACCGCCCATGAAGGTGAAGTCCTGCACGATGACCACGGCGGGGGCGCCGCCGATGCGGCCGTAGCCGATGGCCATGGTGTCCTTGCGGCCCGCCGCCTTGCGCGCCGCCGACAGACGGTCGCGATAAGGCTTGCCGTCCGAGAACTTCAGCGGGTCTTCCGGCACGTCCGGCGTGTCGATGCTCTCGAACAGGCCGTCGTCGAAGGTGGCCTTCAGGCGCGTCGGCGCATTGATCCGCATGTGACGGCCCGACGGCGTGACCCACAGGGCCGCTTCCAGGTCCGAGCGGAACAGCATCTCGCCCGTGTCGGGATCCTTGACCCACAGATTGTCCGGGGTGTCGCGCGGGCTGACGATCTTGCGCACGCCGGGCGCGAAACGCGACAGCCAGCCGCCGCGAGCCTTGTTCTCGGGATTTTTATCGACCATGGGCGGGGCCTTTAAACGGTTTCCGTCACGGAAGCACTAGTTCTCGCCGTCTTCACAGCATCGGCTAGGGCCTTCACCTTGGCCAGAACGCGGGGAACGGCGGGTTCGTTCGCCTCGAGGGCGGCGGCCACCTCATCAACGAAGACGGAGCCGGCGACCACGGCGTCGGCGACGCGGGCGATCTCGGCGGCGCGTTCCGGCGTCTTCACGCCGAAGCCGACAGCGACAGGCAGGTTCGCCGCGCGGCGCACGCGCTCGACGGCGGGCGCCACATCGGCGGCCACAGCCTCCTTCACCCCCGTCACCCCGGCGACCGAGACGTAGTAGACGAAGCCCGAGGTGCCCTCGGCGATGACCTTCAACCGCTCGTCGTCGGACGTCGGCGTGGCCAGGCGGATCAGCGACAGATCGGCGGCCTTCAGCGCGGCCAGCAGGGGCGCCGCCTCTTCCGGCGGGCAGTCGACGACGATGATTCCGTCCACCCCGGCCCCGGCCGCATCGCGGGCGAAGACCTCATAGCCGTAGGATTCCACCGGGTTCAGATAGCCCATCAGGATCAACGGCGTGTCCTGATCGCCCTTGCGGAAGTCAGCGACCAGATCGAGCGTGCCGCGCAGGGTCATCCCCGCCTTCAGCCCGCGCAGGGCGGCGCGCTGGATCGGCGGCCCCTCGGCCATGGGGTCGGAGAAGGCCAGACCCAGTTCGATCAGATCGGCGCCGGCGGCGGGCAGGCCTTTCAGAATTTCCAGCGCCTCGTCCCGGCTGGGATCGCCGGTCATGACATAGGGAACGAAGCCGGCCCGGCCCTCGGCCTTCAGCTTGGCGAAGCGGGCGTCGATGCGTGCGGTCGTCACTGCGCCGAACCTCCCGAAGGCGTTGTCGGAGCGGCGGGCGTCGCCGTGCAGACATCGCCCGGAATGACGGCGAAGCCCAGATAGCCCGGCGCGGTCGCCTCAGCGGGCTTGGTCTCGTCATAGAAGGCGACCATCTGCAGGCCGTCGCAGCCGCCGCCGTCGCGGCGACGCACGAAGATGACGCGGTTGTCGTCGCCGTCGGCCGCCAGCCAGTTCAGCGTGGCCAGATGCTCCGTATAGGCGTCGGCCAGGGCGCCGATCTGATCCAGTTGCGCCGTCACGCAGAAGGCAGGACTACGCAGCAGGCCGCCGCAATCGGCCGCCTCCGTCGCCGGCGGCAAGACCGGCATTCCCGTGGCCGCCGGGCCGGGCGGAATGGTCGGCGCGGTCTGCACGGGCGCCTGGCCAGAAGTCGTCTGGGGCGCCGGCGCCGCCGTGTTCTGCGCCAGGGTCAGGGTCGGTGAAACAGCCGCCGCGAGGGCGGCGATCAGCAGGGTCTTCATCATCACAGCTCCACGCCCAGGTGCTGGGCCACGGTGTTGATATCCTTGTCGCCCCGGCCCGACAGGACGATCACCAGATCGCCGTCCTTGCCGATCTGCTTGGCGACCTCGCCCGCGCGCGCCAGGGCGTGCGAGGCTTCCAGCGCCGGGATGATGCCTTCCAGCTTGCAGAGCTGCTGGAAGGCCTCCAGCGCCTCGTCGTCGGTGCTGGACAGATACTCCGCCCGGCCCAGATCGTGCAGCCAGGCGTGCTCCGGCCCGATGCCCGGATAGTCGAGGCCCGCCGAGATGGAGTGACCCTCCAGAATCTGACCGTCGGCATCCTGAAGCAGATAGGTGCGGTTGCCGTGCAGCACGCCCGAGCGCCCGCCCTTCAGGCTGGCGGCGTGGGCGGGGGTGTCCAGGCCGTGGCCCGCCGCTTCCACCCCGATCAGGCGCACGCCCTCATCGGCGATGAAGGGGTGCATGGCGCCGATGGCGTTCGATCCGCCGCCGATGCAGGCCATGACGGCGTCGGGCAGGCGGCCGATCTGGCGCTGGCTCTGAGCCTTGATCTCCTTGCCGATCACCGACTGGAAGTCGCGCACCATGGCCGGATAGGGGGCCGGGCCCGCCGCCGTGCCGATGATGTAGTAGGTGTCGGCGACATTGGTGACCCAGTCGCGCATCGCCTCGTTCATGGCGTCCTTCAGCGTCGCCGCACCGGCCGTCACCGGGTTCAGCTCGGCGCCCAGCAGCTTCATGCGGAAGACGTTCGGCTGCTGCCGGGCCACGTCGACGGCGCCCATGTAGACGGTGCAGGGCAGGCCGAAGCGGGCGCAGACGGTGGCCGAGGCGACCCCATGCTGGCCGGCGCCGGTCTCGGCGATGATGCGCGTCTTGCCCATGCGACGGGCCAGCAGGATCTGGCCCATGCAGTTGTTGATCTTGTGCGCGCCCGTGTGGTTCAGGTCTTCGCGCTTCAGCCAGATCTTGGCGCCGCCGAAATGCTCGGTCAGCCGCTCGGCGAAATAGAGCGGGCTGGCGCGGCCGACGTAATGCTCCAGATAGCCGTCGAGTTCGGTCTGGAAGCTGGGATCCGCCTTGGCCGCCGCATAGGCCGCCTCCAGCTCGTGGATCAGCGGCATCAGGGTCTCGGACACGAAACGACCGCCATAGGGGCCGAAACGGCCCTCGGCGTCAGGCCAGGCGTAGGAGTTCGACAGGGGGGCGTTCACGATATCCGGCACACGAAAATCTTCAGGGAGGAAGGCGACGAAATCAGGACCGCGATGCGGCGTCCAGAAAAGCTTTGATCAGGGTGCGGTCCTTAACACCCGGCGCGCTTTCGACGCCAGAGGACACATCGACCATCGGCGCCCCTGAAATCCGCACAGCCTCGGAAACATTTTGCGAATCCAGCCCGCCCGCGAGGAACCAGTTTGCGAGAAGCGCCCGGTTCTGCATCAGCCTCCAGTCGAACGAGGCTCCCACCCCGCCGGGCAGATCGGCGCCCTTGGGCGGCCTGGCGTCGAACAGCAGATGATCGGCGACGCCGGTCCAGTCGGCGACGCTCGCGAAGTCCGCCTCGTCCTCGATCGGCAGGGCCTTGATGATCCCCGCTCCCGTCAGCCGTCGGGCTTCGCTCGAGCGCTGCGGCGTTTCATGGCCGTGCAACTGAATGAAGTCGGGCCGCAGTATCAGGGCGACCTCGCTCAACAAGGCGTCGTCGGGATCGACCAGGACGGCCACGATCTTAGCTTTTCCTCGCGCCCGGTCGAACAGGGTGGCGGCGTGCAGCGGCGGGATGTGGCGCGGGCTCTTGGGAAACACTACCGCTCCCACAAAGGCCGCCCCGCCCTGAAGCGCCGCATCCAGCGTATCCGGCGTCGTCAGGCCGCAGATCTTGGTCAGTGTCATGAGACAGGCAGGTGCGCGAGCATGAGGAAGAGGTCAAGCACGCCCTTCTTCTCCCCGCTCGCCCCGGCGGATGCCGGGGCCCAGCTCTTTGGCTGCAAGCGCAGCGTATGAGGTTCTCACGGGATCCCAGCCTCCGCCGGGATGAGCGGAGTTTAAGAGACGAAGATCGAAGCGATCTCGTCCTCGCTCAGCAGCCGCCACTCGCCCGGCGCCAGATCATCGGGCAGCACCAGCCCGCCCAGCCGCTCGCGGTGCAGGGCCTCGACGTGGTTGCCCGCCGCCGCGAACATCCGACGCACCTGATGATAGCGCCCTTCCGTCACCGTCAGCAGGGCCTCGGTCGGCGACACGACCTCCAGCCCGGCGGGCGCCAGCGGCTTGTCCTCGCCCTCCAGCACCAGTTCGCCCGAGGCGAACAGCGCCCCTTCCGTCCCGTTCAGCGGTCGCGCCAGCGTCGCACGATAGACCTTGGCCACATGACGCTTGGGCGAAATCACCCGGTGCAGCAGATCGCCGTCGTCGGTCAGCAGCAGCAGGCCGCTCGTCTGCTTGTCCAGCCGCCCGATGGTCGAGATCGCCGGATCGCGCCGACGCCAGCGGTCGGGCAGGACGTCATAGACCAGCGCCCCGTCCTCCTTGTGCGAACAGGTCATGCCCAGCGGCTTGTTCAAAAGGATGACCAGACCGGCCACCGGGTCCAGCGGCTCGCCGTCGATCTCCATCCGGACCGGCAGGTCGGGCGTCACCGGAATGCGCTTCGACACATCGGTCAGATCGGCGCCATCCAGCACGATGCCGCCCGCCTTGCCCAGCCGCGCCATCTCGGCCCGCGAGCCGTAGCCCATGGAGCCCAGCAGCTTGTCCACGCGGGACGTCGGAATCTTCTTGCTCATGCCCTGGCGCCCTTCGGGCTGCTTGAGGGCGGGATCACTTCACCGCCTCGAAAACCTTGTAGCCGCCCTGATCGACCACCATCCGCACGCGCTTGAAGGCGGCGTCCAGTTCGGCCTCATAGGGCAGGTGGCGGTTGGCGACGATCCAGGCGGTTCCGCCCTTCTTCAGCATCTCGGCCGCCTTGCGGATGAAGGCCTGCCCCAGCCGCCGGTCCTCGTCTCCGCCGTCATGGAAGGGCGGATTGCTGACGATGAAGTTCAGATCGCCTGCCCCCTCCAGCGTCCGCACGTCAGCCCAGTCGAAGCCGGCCCGCGCGTCGTCGACATTGCGCTTCGCCGCCTCGACCGCGCGCCGGTCGACATCAATCAGCCGCAGGGCCGTCACGGCCGACGACCGCAACACCACCGTCGACAGCGCCCCGAAGCCGCAACCCAGATCGGCGCCCGCCCCCTTCAGCGGCGGCAGCACCTGCGCCAGCAGCGCCGTGCCCGGATCGATCCGGTCCCAGGCGAAGACGCCCGGCTGCGACCAGGCCTCCAGCCCCGGAACCACGCGCGGCGCGCCCGCCTCGATCGCCGCGTCCAGCCCCTCGGCCGCCTCGGGTCGGACGACGATGCAGCGGCGATGGTGCGCCTTGGCCGTTTCGGCGACCTCAAGGCCGAAGGCCTTCAGCTCCTTGCCCAGACGCGAGCCGCCCTTGTCCTTGGGCGCCATGACGTCCAACCGACCGCCGGGCTTCAGCGCCTTCAGCGCCAGCGCCAGCGTATAGCGCCGCTCGACCGCGCCGGGCGGGGCGTACAGCATCACCCCGTCAGCCGATCCGGGCGCAACCGTCTCCAACGCCGTCGAGCCGGGGATCAGGGGCGAGGTCTGCGTCGCCGTCGAGGGCGGATCGAACACCGCGGGCGGGCGGCCGTAGAGAAGCATGGTCATGCGCTGCCTATAGTCCTTTCTCCCACAAACGGTGAAGGGTTCGCGGGTGACACCCCCGGCCGAATACGGCACAACGGCCGCCATGTTGGACTTCCCCCCGCCCGCTGACTTCTCGCCCACCCTGGACGAGGCGCGGACCCTGCTGGAGCGCGTGTGGGGCCATGCCGATTTTCGAGGGCTTCAGGCCTCGGTGATCGAGGAAGTCCTGGCCGGACGCGACGTGCTGGCCGTGCTGCCGACCGGCGGGGGCAAGAGCGTCTGCTATCAGGTGCCCGCCATCCTGCGCGAGGGCGTGGGTCTGGTCGTCTCGCCGCTGATCGCCCTGATGACCGATCAGGTCGAGGCGCTGAAACAACAGGGCGTGGCCGCCGCCCGGCTGGATTCCGGCCTGACGATGGACGAGCGTTCCGCCGTCTGGCGCGCGGCGCGATCGGGCGAACTGGACCTGCTGTATGTCTCGCCGGAAGGACTGGCGTCGGGGTCCATGCTGGAGCGTCTGGCCGAACTGCCCATCAGCCTGATCGCCATCGACGAGGCGCACTGCGTCAGTCAGTGGGGCCACGATTTCCGCCCCGACTATCGCACGCTGGGTCGTCTGGCCGAGATCTTCCCGCGCACACCCCGCATCGCGGTTACGGCCACCGCCGACGCCCGCACGCGCGACGACATTCTGGCCTCGCTGAAGCTGGGCGAGGCCCGCGTCTTCGTCGACAGCTTCGCCCGACCGAACCTGCAACTGACCGCCGAGCGCAAGGTCAACGGCTCACGCGCCCGCACCGACGCGCGCGTGGTCGAACTGGTGCGCGAACGGCGCGGCCGTTCAGGCGTGGTCTATTGCGGCAGCCGCGACGGATGCGAGCGGGTGGCCGACGCCCTGCGCGACGCCGGGACCAACGCCATCGCCTATCACGCCGGCTTCGACGCCCGCGAACGCGACCGGCGGCTGGAGCGCTTCCTGGCCGAGGACGGCGCCGTCATGGTCGCCACCATCGCCTTCGGCATGGGGGTGGACAAGCCGGACGTGCGCTTCGTCATCCACGCCGATCCGCCCGGGAGCCTTGAGGCCTACTGGCAGGAGATCGGCCGCGCCGGGCGCGACGGCGAGCCGGCCGAAGGGATCACCCTTTACGGCCCGTCGGACATCGCCTGGTCCCTGCGCCGTCTCGACAGCCGCCCGATGGCCGAGGAGGTCAAGCAGGTCCAGACCCGCAAGGTGCGCCAGCTGTTCGCTATGCTGGACGGCGCGACATGTCGCCCGCAGTCGGTGCGCCGCTATTTCGGCGAGCAGGACGCCGAGCCCTGCGGTGTCTGCGACATCTGCGGCGACCCGCCCGCCACCTTCGACGCCCTGGTCCCGGCGCAGAAGGCCCTGGCGGCGGTGCATCGTCTGGGCGAGCGCTTCGGCCGCACGCGCGTCATCGACCACCTGACCGGCCGGACCAAGGACGTCCAGCCGTGGGAGGCGGGACTGTCCACCTGGGGCGTCGGGGCCGATCTGTCGCTCATCGGCTGGCGCGACGTCATCGACCATCTGATGTTCGAGGGTCTGCTGGTCGAGGATCCCAACGACGGCAAGCCCATCATCCGCCTGGGTGATCCGCAGGCGGTGCGCGCCGTCTATCGCGGCGAATGGGTGGTGCGGGTCAAGGAGCCGCCGACGCGCGCCGTGGCCGAGGAGAGGCCGCGCCGCAACGCCGGACGCAATCTGGCGGTCGAGGGGCTGGACGCCGATGTGCGCGCCCGCTTCGAGGCCCTGCGCGCCTGGCGCCGCGAGCGCGCCATCGAACAGCGCGTGCCGCCCTATGTCATCTTCCAGGACAAGACCCTGGTCGAGATCGCCCTGCAGGAGCCGCGCGGGCTGGATCAACTGGCCGTCATTCCCGGCGTCGGCGCGGGCAAGCTGGACCGCTACGGCCCGGCTGTGCTGGAGGCGTTGGAAGCCGTCGCCTGACGGTTTCCATGACCAAAGCGTAACTGGCGCATCGCCGTCTCGCCTGTCACCCCTTTCGCCGAGAGCGAGGAGAGGGGATGCTCATGAAGCGGATGTTGGCGGCGGGCGTCGCCTGCCTGGCGATGGCGGGCGCGGTTCAGGCGCAGGAGACCCCGAACGCGGCGCCCGGACCGATGGAGCAGCCGCGCGACTGGTCCGCGACCCTGATTCAGGACGCCACCGGCCTGCACTCTGTCATGATCGACAGCCATCCGGGCGTGCATGATCCGCTCAATCCCGGTTTCCGCGCCCGCCTGGATCAGGGACTGGCGACCGCGCTGGAGCGGGCGAAGACCACTACGGACCGGGGCGGCTGGTGGTGGGCGATGCGCGCCTATGTCGCCAGCTTCGAGGACGGCCACGTCCAGATCGGCCTGACCCAGAGGGATTTCGGCTTCCCGACCCGGTGGCCCGGCTTCCTGACCGTCTATCGCGGCGCCGATCAGGTGGTGGCCGACCGCGATGAGAGCGACGCCGCCGCCCCGCCGCTGGGCGCCCGGCTGATCGACTGCGACGGGGTGGACGCCGCGACCCTGGCCGAACAGCGCATCGGCCAGTTCCGCGGCCGCTGGTTCCTGGAGGCGATCAAGACCCGCTTCGGCGACTGGATGTTCCTGAGCGCGGAAAATCCGTGGCAGACCGAGATGAAGACCTGCCGGTTCGAAACGGGCGGCGCGCCCCGAACCTACGCACTCGACTGGCGCGCGACGCCCGATGATCTGAGCGATCGCCGCGCCCGGCTGTCGTCAGGCGCCCGGCCCGACTTCGCCCTGAAGCATTTCGACGACGGCGGCTTCTGGATCTCGACCCCCACCTTCAACGGCGATCCCGCCAGCGAGGCCCACGCCGAACTGACCGCCCTGATCGCCGACATGAAGGCCAAGCAGGACGCCCTGCGCGCCGCCCCCTATGTGGTGCTGGACCTGCGCGGCAACGGCGGCGGCTCCTCGCACTGGAGCCAGCTGATGGCCCAGGTTCTGTGGGGCGACGACTGGATGGCCGCCCATCCCGAACCGGCGATCGAGGGCGTCGACTGGCGCGCCTCGGACGGCAACATCGCCGAAATCTCCGCCTTCCTCGACAAGCTGCGCGCCACGAACGGCCAGGCCGAGCTGATCGCCTGGGCCGAGGACGCCGTCAACGGCATGAAGGCGGCGAAGGCCGCCGGCCAGGTCTATTGGCGCAGCGCCGATGACGACGCGCCGAAGGACGCCGCCCCGCCGCCGCCCGCGCCGCAACTGATGAAGGGCCGGGTCTATGTCCTGACCGATTCCAGCTGCGGTTCCGCCTGCCTGGACGCCGTCGATCTGTGGAAGACCGTCGGCGCCGTTCAGGTAGGGCGCGAGACCTCGGCCGACACCGTCTACATGGAGATCCGCGAGCCGACTCTGCCCAGCGGCCTGGCCGAGATCGCCGTGCCGATGAAGGTCTATCGCGGCCGCGCGCGCGGCAACAACGAGCCGCAGCGGCCCCAGTACGTCATCGAGGGCGACATGGGCGACGACGCGGCCCTGCTGACGGCGATCCGTCGGCTTCAGCCGGACTGAAGTCTCAGCGCAGGAAGCGTTCGACCGCCTGCTGGAACTGACGGGGGCGGTCGATCATGACCATGTGCTCGGCCCCCTCGATCCGTTCGAAGGCGGCCGGTCGCGGCAGGGAGCGGTAGCCGGCGCGGAACAGGCCGTCGACATGGCTGCGCGGGCTGCGGTCGTCGGGGCTCCAGCCGTAGACGACAGTGACCGGCGCCTCGATCAGCGGCAGGCGCGCGCGCAGGTCGGTGGTCATCACCTCATACAGGCCCTGGGCCAGGACGCGGCGGTCCCCGCCCTGCCAGCCCAGGCCGCCCAGAACATTGTCGGCCGCGCCGCCCAGCTCCAGCCCCATGGAAGAGGCCTGGGTCCGCAGGGCCTGATCCCCCAGCAGCATCAGCCCCTGATAGGCGATGCGGGCCAGCGGCTCGACGTCGGCGGCGGTCGAGCCGGGGCTGATCAGCGACGGAAAGAAGGGCGAGGCGTCCACCACCATGACCTTGCCGATGCGGTCGCCCGCGTCGGCCGCGACCCGCAGCGCCACCTGGCCGCCCATGGAGTGGCCGATCAGAGCCGGTCGTCGCAGCCCCTGTTCCTCGATGTAGCGACGGATCTCGGCGGACGTCGGCGCGCCGACCAGCCCCTCGGCGTTGCCGCCGGGCGCCGTCTCGCCGAAGCCGCGCACCGTCACCAGATGCACGCGGTAACGCCCTTCCAGCGCCGCCGCCGTGCGCGCCCAGACCGCCGAGGTCGAGGCCAGGCCGGGGATCAGCACCACGTCCGGCCCGTGGCCCTTCGTCTCGACCAGGATGCGCGAGGACTGGAACGGCGCCGCGGCGGGCGCAGCCGCCGGGCTCGCGGCCTGTACGGAGGCGGCCCCGACCGAGACGCTCATCAGGGCGCCGGCCGCAACAGCGGGAACAAGGGCGAAACGGAGCGAATGGCGCATCACGTCAGCCTGCCCCGCGATAACGGCGAAACCTCGACCAGAGCGGGCGCACGGCTGGGCCATTGTGTTTTTTCTCCAACAGGAGTGAACTCGGTTCCTTCCTGGGGAGGATGCTATGAAACCAATCGTCATCGCCATAGCCGCCGTCGCCGCTCTGGCCGCTTCACCCGCCCTGGCCGAAAGCTGGCACGTCGTCTCGCGCAGTTCGGCCACGGTCTTCATGCTGGACGTGGATTCCATCACCGAGGGGGACGGCGCACGCACGGCCCTGCTGGCGCGCGTGCCGGCGTCGGGCGCGACCGACGACCTGTCCTATTCCGCCGGCCAGATCAGCATCCGCTGCAGCGCCAACCAGTCCAAGCCGGGAGTGGAGGTTCTCTACGGCCCGGACGGCGCGGAGCAGGAGCGCATCGACGACGGCTACGACTTCGACGCCATCGCCAAGAACTCGCTGGATTCCTACATCAAGGACATGCTCTGCGACGGCCAGCGCAGCACGACCATCTACCCGTCCATCCGCGCCTTCATCGAGGCGGGACGGCCGCGCTAAAGCGGCGGCGCAAGGCGCCCCGCCCCTTGCCGGAGCGGGGTGCGGCGTCTATCGGCTCGCCTAGGGGCGCACGCCCCTGGTTCGGGCGGCTCTTGTTCACCCTCAGCGCCTGAGGCGACGCCCAGGCGGCCGAACCTGTAGTGTAAACAGTCAGAGTCGCCGCCTTGCCCAACCCGACGTCCGCCGTGGCCACCCCGTCCTGCGTTTCTGAACCTTCGCTCGATCCGCAGAGCCTGGAGCGTCTGCGCGCGCTGTTGAACGCCAACGCCGACGCCATGGTGGCCGCCTTCTATCAGGTGCTGCTCAACGACCCGGACGCCCAGACCTTCCTGCATCACTCCATCGTCCAGGAGCGTCTCAGCCCGTCCCTGCGTCGATGGCTGATCGACCTGTTCGCCCCGGATCTGGACACCCGCGACGCCGCCTTCATCGCCCGCCAGACCAAGATCGGCGAGGTCCACGCCCGCATCAAGATTCCGATGCATCTGGTCATGGCCGGCGCCGCCGTGCTGAAGGCCCGGCTGGCGGACGACCTGGCCGGCGACGCGGCGGCCTTCGGCCTGCTGCGGCTGGCCGGCCAGCGCATCGACCACGCCCTGCGCCTGATGAGCCAGTCCTATGAGAAGGGCGCCAGCAACCGCGCGCGTCTGGACGAAGCCTACCGTCTCTTCTCCCTGGATCAGGACATCCATTTCGAGCGCGAAAGTCAGCGCGCGAGCCTGATGGAGTGGAGCCAGAAGACCCTGTTCCGCATCCTGGCTTCGGGCGGCGTCGACGGGGCGGGCGCCCTGGGCGCCTCGCCGTTCGGCCTGTGGATTCGGCACCGGGCCGACTTCCTGTTCGACGGCTCGCCCCATCTGACGCGGCTGAACGCGACCATGGAGCGGATCGATACGGAGCTGTTGCCGCGCTTCACCCCCGATGCGGCCCCGGCCGACCTGGCCGCGCCGCTGAAGGCGCTGGAGGCCGCCGTCGAGGAGGTCGCCTTCCTGCTGAACGAGATGTTCCAGGGGCTGGCGGGCATGGAGGGCGGCCGCGACCCGCTGACCCGCGCCCTGAACCGGCGCTTCCTGTCGTCGATCCTGAGCCGTGAGATCGGCTTCGCCAACGCCAACCACACCCCCCTGTCGGTGCTGCTGCTGGACGTGGACCACTTCAAGCGGATCAACGACACGCACGGCCATCCGGTCGGCGACGAGGTGCTGCGCCAGGTGGCCGAGGCCGTGACCGAGAACGTGCGGCCCAGCGACTTCGTCTTCCGCTACGGCGGCGAGGAGTTCCTGGTGGTCCTGGTCGAAACCAGCCTGCACCAGGCCGCGACCATCGCCGAACGGATGCGCCTGGCCCTGGCGGCCAAGCCGATCGCGGCGGCGGGCCTGCCCCCCTTCAGCATCACGGCCTCGATCGGCGTCGCCGCCCACCGGGGCCACCCGGACGAGAACTATCTGATCAAGGCGGCCGACGACGCCCTCTACCGCGCCAAGCAGAACGGCCGAAACCGGGTCGAACAGGACCGCCGCGGCGCCTGACGGCGCCGCACGCAGTCCCCGCGATCAGGCGTCGACGGCGGCGTCCAGGGCGTTGTCCTGGATGAACTCGCGGCGCGGCTCGACCACGTCGCCCATCAGCTTGGCGAACAGGTCGTCGGCGTCGTCGCCATGCTCCACCTTCACCTGCAGCAGGGTGCGGGCGTTGGCGTCCAGGGTGGTCTCCCACAGCTGTTCCGGGTTCATCTCGCCCAGGCCCTTGTAGCGCTGGATGGCGATGCCCTTCTTGCCTGCGTCCAGCACCGCCGCCAGCAGGTCCAGCGGGCCGCGGATGGTCGTGGTCTTGTCCTTGCGGCGATAGACGGCCGGGGCCGAGAACAGGCCGTCGAAGGCGGCGGCGCGTTCGGCCAGACGGCGGGCGTCCAGCGAGCGGCCCAGCACCTCGTCCAGCACGATGGTCTCGCTGACGGCGCGGCGTACGCGGTTGAACGCCACCCCGCCCTGGGCGGCCAGTTCGCCGCTCCACGGGCCGTCGCCTTCCTCGGCGTAGAGGTTCAGCCGTTCGGCCGCACGCGCGGCGCGGTCGGCCAGCTCGCCGGCGTTCTCGCTGAACAGGCCGGCCAGGGCGCCCTGTTCGATGGCGAAGGCCGGAGCCCGCGTCGCCAGCCGGTCGACCAGCGCCTTGAAGCCCTTGGCCTCGCGCACCAGCTCCTGCAGGTCTCGTCCGGCGCGCACCTCGCCCGAGGCCAGCTCCAGCGCGGCCTCGGCGCTGCCTTCCTCAATCAGATAGGCGTCCATCTCCGCCTGGTCTTTGACGTAGCGGTGCTGCTTGCCCTTGGAGACCTTATAGAGCGGCGGCTGGGCGATGTAGACGTGGCCGCGTTCGATCAGTTCCGGCATCTGACGATAGAAGAAGGTCAGCAGCAGGGTGCGGATGTGGGCGCCGTCGACGTCGGCGTCGGCCATCAGGATGATCTTGTGATAGCGCAGCTTGTCGGCGTTGAAGTCGTCGCGGCCGATGCCGGTGCCCAGCGCCAGGATCAAGGTGCCGATCAGGTCCGACGACAGCATCCGGTCAAAGCGCGCGCGCTCGACGTTCAGGATCTTGCCGCGCAGGGGCAGGACGGCCTGGTTCTCGCGGTTGCGCGCCTGCTTGGCCGAGCCGCCGGCGGAATCGCCCTCGACGATGAACAGTTCGGACTTGGCCGGATCGCGTTCCTGACAGTCGGCCAGCTTGCCGGGCAGGCTGGAGATTTCCAGCGCCGACTTGCGCCGCGTCAGGTCGCGCGCCTTGCGGGCGGCTTCGCGAGCGGACGCCGCCTCGATGATCTTGGATACGATCATCTTGGCTTCGACGGGATGCTCCTCGAACCAGGTCGCCAGACCTTCCGAGCACAGGCTTTCGACCGCCGGGCGCACCTCGGACGAGACCAGCTTGTCCTTGGTCTGGGAGCTGAACTTGGGGTCCGGCACCTTGACCGACAGGACGCAGGTCAGGCCTTCGCGGGCGTCCTCGCCGGTCGGCGCGACCTTCTCCTTCTTGGCCAGGCCCGAGCTCTCGATATAGCTGCCCATGACGCGGGTCAGCGAGGCGCGGAAGGCCGACAGGTGGGTGCCCCCATCCCGCTGCGGGATGTTGTTGGTGAAGCACAGCATGGTCTCGTGGTAGCTGTCGTTCCACCACAGGGCCAGGTCCAGCTCGATGCCGTCCTTCTGGCCGCGAATGACGATGACGTCCTTCAGGATCGGGGTCTTGGACTTGTCGAGGTGGCGCACGAAGGCTTCGACGCCGCCCTCATAGTGCAGCATGATCTCGATCGGCTCAGCGCCGCGATGATCCGACAGCTTGATGACCACGCCCGAGTTCAGGAAGGCCAGCTCGCGCAGGCGGTGCTCCAGCGTCTTCAGGTCGAAATCGATGTGGCTGAAGGTCGTGACCGAGGGGAAGAAGGTGACCTCGGTGCCGGTCAGCAGACGGCCCTTGTCCTCACGCATCGGCGCGTCGCCGACGACGGCCAGCGAGCGCACGGTCTCGCCGCGCTCGAAGCGGACGCTGTGCTTCTTGCCGTCGCGATAGATGACCAGCTCCAGCCAGTCGGACAGGGCGTTGACCACGGACACGCCCACGCCGTGCAGGCCGCCGGACACCTTGTAGGAGTTCTGATCGAACTTACCGCCGGCGTGCAGCTGGGTCATGATGACCTCGGCGGCGGAAATGCCTTCCTCGGCGTGGATGGCGGTCGGGATGCCCCGCCCGTTGTCGGTCACAGTGACCGAACCGTCCTCGTTCAGGGTGACCGTCACCAGGTCGGCGTGGCCGGCCAGGGCCTCGTCGATGGCGTTGTCCACCACCTCATAGACCATGTGGTGCAGGCCCGAGCCGTCGTCCGTGTCGCCGATATACATGCCGGGGCGCTTGCGCACCGCGTCCAGGCCTTTGAGAACCTTGATGGAATCGGCGCCGTACTCAGGCGAGGGAGCAGTCTGTTCGGTCATGAAAACGTCGGCTCAGGGTCCGTGGACGGACAGGGAAGAGGCGGCCCTTCGACCGCCCGTCTCAGGGGCGCAAATCAGCGCGCCCCGAAGTCCTCGATATATAGGAAATTCGACGGGAAAAGCGAGCCTTTAAGCCCTAGACGGACAGCCCGCCGCCTTCCACCGCCACGAACTGCGCGCGCCCCTCCAGCGCCGCGAACAGCGGGCGCTCGGTGCCCGTCATGAAGGCCTGCAGCTTCAGCGCCTCGATCTCGTCGAACAGGGCGGCGCGGCGGGCTTCGTCCAGATGGGCGGGCGCCTCGTCCAGCAGCAAGACGGGCTGCGCGGGCTGATCCGCCAGACGCGCCACCTGGGCCAGGATCAGGTTCAGCACCAGGGCCTTCTGCTCGCCGGACGACCCCTCAGCGGCGGGGCGGTTCTTCTCGCGGTGCAGGGCCGTCAGGTCCGAGCGGTGCGGCCCGAACAGGCTGCGTCCCGCCGCCGCGTCTCGGGCGCGGGCGCGCATCAGGCCCTCGCCCAGCGCCTCGACGATGTCGGCCTCGTCCGCGCCCGCCGCCGCCATCTCCTCGGCCGGACCGGCCAGGCCCAGATCGGCCTGCGGGAAGGGGCGGTCGGCGCGAGCGTCGATCCCGGCCTGAAGCGCCTTCAGCGCCCCAGCGCGCGCCATAGCCGCCCGCGCCCCGCTCTCGGCCAGTCGGGCCTCCAGCGCGTCCAGCCACAGAGGATCGGCCGGGCGCGTCTCATCGGTCAGCAGCCGCAACCGCTCGCGCAGGGCCTTTTCATAGGTGGAGACGACAGCCGCATGGTCGGGATGGGCGGCGAAAACCAACCGGTCGAAGAACCGCAGCCGCTCGGCCCGCGCGTCCGAGAACAGCCGGTCCTGCTCGGGCGTGGCCCAGACCGGGCGCAGATGGTCCAGCAGCCGCCCCGGCGGCGCCGTCTCGCCGTCGATGCGCACGATGCGCCGCGCCGACGGCCCCATGGTCTGGACGCCGGTGCCCAGGCGGACCTCGTCGCCGTCCGAGGCTTGCAGCGTCGCCGCCACGGCCCACGGCCGCCCGACCGCCTCGCCCGGCTCGCGCCGCCCCATCTCGGCCGCCGTCGCCCCGCGCAGCCCCTTGCCGGGGGTCAGCAGGCTGACGGCTTCCAGAAGGTTGGTCTTGCCCGCCCCGTTCGGCCCATGCAGCACCACCGTCCCGCCGGAGACCGGCAGGGTCGCGCTCGCATAGGAGCGGAAGTCGGTGAGGGCGAGGGAGGCGATCATCGAGCAGGCAAAGCTTTCGGGGAACTAAGCCAGGCCTGCAGATCTGCCAGCCAAAACGGGCCAAAGAGGGAATCTCGATAGATCAGCACCAGACGCTCAAAGCGCCGATCAGGCGCTCGTCGCGTTCGACACACGACAAGGACAAAAGGCGAGAACAGCCAATTTTCCTCAAAAGCGAGAACTTCTGATCGCGGGATACGTCGCGCGCGACCCAGCACAGGCCGAAAAACAAGCCCGTCAGAACCAAGACAAATGCGCTTGGGCCTCACCAACCCCATGACGTTGAAGACGCCGACTAGTCCGAGACCGACAGAACTCAGCAGCCCGATCGCCAGCGAGGTTGACGCCAAGAACCACGCGAGGACGAAGCTGCCGATCAGGCACAAGAACGCGCCGAGCGCATAGCTGACCCGAGAGACCTCAAGTGCCGAAAGACTGACTTCGCCCTCTGGTATCTTGATCAAACCCGCAGCGGCATCAGCACGTACTGCACGCCCACGTCCGCCGGGTCGAGGACCAGCGTCGGGCTGGCCGGGTCGGCGAACTTGAAGTGGGCCGTCTCGCCGGTGATCTGGCCGGCGACGTCCAGCAGGTAGCGGGCGTTGAAGCCGATCTCGAACGGTTCGTCGGAATAGCCGATCTCGACCTCTTCCTCGGCCTGACCGGCCTCCATGTTGCGGACGGTCAGCTTCACCCGGTCGTTGTCGAAGGCCAGCTTCACCGAGCGGCTCTTCTCCGCCGAGATGGTGGCCACGCGGTCGACGGCCTTGGCGAACAGGCTGTTGTCGATGTCGGCCTGCTTGTCGTTGCCCTTGGGAATGACGCGCAGATAGTCGGGGAAGGCGCCGTCGATGACCTTGGAGGTCAGGCTGGCCTCGCCGAACTCGAAGCGGATCTTCTGGGCCGAGACCTGGACCTCGACCGGGCCTGCGCCGTCGTCCAGCAGGCGGCGGACCTGATCCACCGTCTTGCGCGGCACGATGACGCCGGGGCCGCCCGCCGCGCCCTCCGGCGCCGGGGTCTCGGCCAGGGCCAGGCGGTGGCCGTCGGTGGCCACGGCGCGCAGCAGCGGAATGCCGCCGTCGGCCACGGTGTGCAGATACAGGCCGTTCAGATAGTAGCGCGTCTCTTCGGTCGAGACGGCGAAGCGCGTCTTGTCGATCAGGCGGGCCAGGTCTTCCTTGGGCAGGGTGTAGCGCGCGCCCGAAGCCTCGGTCGACATGACCGGGAAGTCGCCCGCCGGCAGCACCGGCAGGTTGAAGCGCGACCGCCCCGCCGCCACCACCAGACGCGGATCATCGCCCGAATAGGTCAGCGACACCTCGGCGCCGTCCGGCAGCTTGCGCACGATTTCATACAGGGTGTGGGCCGGGGCCGTGATCTGGCCCTCGACGTTCACCTGGGCCTCGGCCTCGTCGACCATCTCCATGTCCAGGTCGGTGGCGGCGAACGACAGGCGGTCGCGCCCGGCGCTCAGCAGCACGTTGGACAGGATCGGAATGGTGTTGCGACGCTCGACCACGCTCTGGACGTGCCCCAGGGCCCGAAGAAGCGCGGATCGTTCGATGGTCAGCTGCATTTGGTCTCGCCCGGTCGCGACCCCGCCGAAGCAGCGTCGCCGTAAATATGGGCAGGAACACTAGCGCATTGAGCGCGGGGGGCAACGGGCAGAGGCGCTTGCCCCCGATTTCCACAGGCTAGGCGCCCCTGAAATCCGCTCATCCCAGTCTTCGCCAGGATGAGCGGAGGGGAGAGCTTACCCGCGCAGTTTGCGCGCCGCTTTCCTTTTACCCGCGCAGTTTGCGCGTCAGGGCCTCGACGTCGCGGGCGATCTGGTCGTCCTTGGGCATCAGCTCCTCGATCTTGCGGACCCCGTGCAGGACGGTGGTGTGGTCGCGCCCGCCGAAGCGGCGGCCGATGTCGGGATAGGAGCGGGTCGTATGCTGCTTGCACAGATACATGGCGACCTGACGCGGGCGGGCGATGGCGCGGGTGCGGCGCTCGCTCAGCAGGTCGGCCTGCTTGAGGTTGAAGTGCTCGGCCACCGTCTTCTGGATCTCGTCCACGGTGATGCGGCGCTCGGGGCCCGTGCGCAGGGCGGCGCCCAGCAGGGACTGGACCTCGTCCACCGTCAGGGCCGACAGGCGGCTTCCGGCGACGGCGGCCAGGGTGTTCACGGCGCCTTCCAGCTCGCGCATCGAGCCGGGGGTGCGGTCGATCAGATGCTCCAGCACGTCGGCGCGGGCCTCGCCCGTGACGACGCCCAGCTGGGCCAGGGCGTTCAGGCGCGACTGGGCCACGGCGACCTTGAGGTCGCGGTCCGCCGCCTCGACCGGGCAGGTCAGGCCCGCCGCCAGGTGGCTGCGCAGGCGCGGCTCGACGTCGGTCAGGGCCATGGGCGCGCGGTCGGCCGACAGGACGATGCGCTTGCCGTCCTCGATCAGGGCCGTGAGGGTGTTCAGCAGCTCTTCCTGGGTGCTCGTCTTGCCGCCGACGAACTGGACGTCGTCCAGCAGCAGCATGTCGGCCGAGCGCAGGCTTTCCTTGAAGGCGGCGGTCGAGCGGTCCTGCATGGCGCGCACGAAGGTCGACAGGAAGCGTTCGGCGGTCAGATAGACCACCTTGGCGTCCGGGCGCAGGCGCTGGGCCTCCCAGGCGATGGCGTTCAGCAGGTGCGTCTTGCCGTAGCCGTAGGGGCCGCAGAAGAAGACGGGGTTGAAGTGGCCGTCGGCCCAGGTCGCCACCTGCTTGGCGATGGCCAGGGCGAAGGCGTTGCCGTGGCCCTCGACGAAGCTGTCGAAGGTCAGACGCTCCTGCAGGCCCGCGGCGCGCACGGCGCGGGCGCCGTCGGTCGCCGCGGCGAAGGCGGGCGCGGGGGCGG
>NZ_JBRERY010000018.1:0-36389 GCF_052907225.1 Brevundimonas sp. RM1 | reverse complement strand
GCCCTGCGCCTGATGAAGGTCGATGTGCTGGCGCTGGGCATGCTGACCTGCATCCGCAAGGCGTTTGACCTGATCCGCGCGCATGAGAAGGAGGATTGGGAACTGCACACCCTCCCGCGCGAGGACCCGGCCGTTTACGACATGCTGTGTCGAGGCCAGTCGATCGGCGTCTTCCAGGTCGAGAGCCGGGCCCAGATCAACATGCTGCCGCGGCTGAGGCCCCGTTGCCTCTATGACCTTGTCATCCAGGTCGCCATCGTCCGCCCCGGCCCGATCCAGGGCGACATGGTTCACCCCTATCTGCGTCGCCGCAACGGTGTGGAGGAGGTCGTCTATTCCTCACCCTCCCCAGATCACGGCCCGCCCGACGAACTGGAACAGGTGCTGCACAAGACCCTCGGCGTACCCCTGTTCCAGGAACAGGCCATGAAGGTCGCCATGGTCGCCGCCCGGTTCTCGCCCGCCGAGGCCAACGGCCTGCGCAAGGCCATGGGCACCTTCCGTGGCGACGGCAGCCTGCATACCTATGAAACCCGGATGGTCGGGCGGATGGTCGAACGCGGTTATGACCCGGCCTTCGCCCAGCGCTGCTTCGAGCAGATCAAGGGCTTCGGCTCCTACGGCTTCCCTGAAAGCCACGCCGCCAGTTTCGCCCGGCTGGTCTATGTCTCTTCCTGGATCAAGCACCGCCACCCGGCGGCCTTCGCCTGCGCCCTGCTGAACAGCCAGCCCATGGGCTTCTATGCGCCCGCCCAGATCGTGCGCGAGGCGCAGGAGGTCGGCGGGGTCGAGGTGCGCCCCGTCGACGTCTCGCACAGCGACTGGGACAACAGTCTGGAGGGGCCTGTGAAGACGCCCGCGCTGCGTCTGGGCCTGCGCCAGATCGACGGCTTCAAGGAGGATTGGGCCAAGGCCCTGTCGACGGCGCGGGCCGATGCGCCCTTCGCCGATATCGAAACCCTGGCTCGTCGCGCCGAACTGCCTGCCGCCGCCATGCGCAAGCTGGCTGACGCCGACGCCTTCCGTTCCCTGGGACAGGATCGGCGCGAGGCCCTGTGGGCGGTGCGCCGCCTGCCCGACGATGATCCCCTGCCTTTGTTCGCCGCCGCCGAGGCGCGGGAGCGCGGCGCCCGTGAACTGGGCGCGGAGCCCGACGCCCATCTGCCCCTGATGCCGCTGGGCGAGCACGTCGCCGCCGACTACCAGACCGCGCGCCTGTCGCTGAAAGCCCACCCCATGGCCATCCTGCGCCCCGTCTTCCTCGCCGAGCGGGTCCTGACCTGCGCCGAAACCGAAGCCAAACGCGGCGGCTCCCTGGTGCAGGTCGCGGGCGTGGTCCTGGTGCGTCAACGACCAGGCAAGGGCAACGCCGTCTTCGTCACCCTGGAGGACGAGACCGGCATCACCAACGTCGTCCTCTGGGCGCGGATGCTGGACCAGTTCCGACGCGAGATCATGGGTGCCCGACTGATGCAGATCGAAGGCCTGGTCGAGAAGAGCCCCGAAGGCGTCGTCCACGTCGTGGCCCGCCGCGTCATCGACCGCAGCGCCGAACTGTCCCGCCTGTCAGAAGACCACGAAACCGACATCCAGCTCGCACGCGCCGATGTCGTCGCTAACCCGCAACCGCCGCGACACCCGTCGCACCGGCATCCGCGGGACGTCCGCATCCTGCCGGGATCGCGGGATTTCCACTGAGCAGGATAGCACGCGGCTCCATCCGAAATATCCCTTTTCGGGCAACGGCTGGAGAGGCGCTTCATGCGGGCCCATGCCCCTGAGTGCTCGTGCAGTGTTATGGACTTTCCGGTTTCATCAAGCTCCGGTAACTCCAGGCCCTCCTCTTGATCGCAGCTTCACCGGACAGCCCGAGATGACGCAGACCTCTTCGTCGTCACGACGTGTCGACACTTATACGGCAGTGGTTTTTGTCCACGGCATGGGTCCACAGGGCCGCCACGAGAATCTTGGTCAGTTACTGGAAGCTCTGGAAGACAGTTGCGATGAGGATGATGGCGCCCTGCGGCGATTCAAAGCGCGAACTGAACCGTCACGTGCCGGCGACGGCGATGATCAGCCTTTCATGCAGTTCGACCGCTTCGAGCCCGTGTTCGACGCTTGGGGGAATACTATGCGGTGGCGCGTCCAGGGGCGCTATAGAGCCTATGAAGCCTACTGGTCACCGGTGACAGCCCGAGGAGCGTCAGCGCGGCGGGTTGCACTTTGGGCGATTGGGCGTCTGACCAAACCCACCGAGATTGCCGGACGGTCCTGGCGGGAGGCGACACGCCTGCGGATTGCTCGCCTCCATCGCCTTCGGGTTGAGAGGAGCCGGCCGTCAGATCCAGACGAAGCGCGCCGTCAGGACTATGTCGACGCCAGTCTGCTTTCGGCGATACAACGTTTTCGGGGCGCGGAAGGTGCGCGTTTCGAGCGACGAAATCCTCGTCGTGCGATGGACGACAAGGCATTTACCGAGTTCGCGACCAAAAAGCTGGGACACCACTGGGGCGAACCAATCGCTGCAACGGTACAGGCCTGGAATGACATTCGTCTGCCTGTGGAGAACCTAGCAGCTGACCTTACTCGACACTTCTATCGTATGGGGCTGCCAGCCCTCCTCCTGATGACCGCATTGTCCGTTCAGGTCATGACCACCGGCGCGCGCGATATTTGGGCTATAGGTGGGCTTGCTCTTCAGTTGATCGCACTCTCTCTTGTGGCCTGCTTCGGCTCAAAGTTCCTTTCGGAGACATTTTCGGACGTTTTCATCTGGAACAACACCGACGATCGCGATCTTGAGTTTCATCGTCGTCAGGAAATTCTGAACAAAACGCGGAACCTGTTCGAGCACATTACCTGTGATCCGGCCTGCAAGCGGGTCGTCATTGTGGCACACAGTCTGGGCACAGCGATTACGCTGGAGACCTTATCAGTGATTGGCCGGCGCAATGAAGCACGTCAGGACCGGAAGACCTACGTCAAACTCAACAAGATAAGTCACCTTTTTACTCTCGGATCGCCAATCGACAAAATTTTCTACTTCTTCCGCACCAGGGAAGGCCAATCCTATCGGGCTGGCCGCCTGGCGGATGACCTCTTCGGAAATCTCTCCCAGGAGCCGTTTTTCTGGAACGGTCGCCAGCGTTTCCGCTGGCTGAACATCTTCGATCGTGTCGATATCGTCAGCGATCCGCTTTTCACTCCCCTCGGCGATCAGACTGACGGTGCTGATATCCGGACGGCGGAAATCGAAAACTACGTTGTCGAGAACACGAAGAGCCTTGATCCCATAAAGAGCCACATCGCCTACCTATCCAATGACGACGTTGTGGCGTCGGTGGGCGCAGCGCTGTTCCACAACCGGACCGAGTCACCAGTATCCTACAGCCGATCATCGCGCGTCAGCGCCACGGCGACGCTCCGTGCGCTCAAACGCATGATTGTCTGGCTGCCTGCTACGCTAATCCTCGCTGCAATCCTGGTGGCGTCAGGAAACTCCGCGATCGGCCTGGTCGTGACATTCGCCCCCTGCGCAGTTCTGGCCGTTGAGGTCCTCATTTCGAAGGTTGTCCGCTTGGCGCCGTACCAGTGGCGCCGCTTCAAATCCCTGGTCAGCCGTGCTATGCTCAAGGTTCGGACGTTGGTGGCTGCTCCTCGAGGCGACTAACTCGCCTCTCTCTCGTCTCTGGCGGAGACCTTGGCAGTCTGAACGAGGACGGAAAGCGTCAGGCGCAAGCCTGACGCTTCTCTTGCACCGCGAGAGATGGACGTGCGGCTGACCGATACTTCACGTTGTCCTCGAACCGCCCTATTGGAGCTTCCCGGAACAGCCCCTCGCGACTTCGAGTATTTCCATGCAGACACCATGGGGCCAGCTTGCCGACCTTGACCTGACTTCGCTCGACCTGTGCGGCGAGATCATCTCGAGCGACAAGCATCAGCTGGCCGAAGGCCTCGTCGTCGAAAGCCTGATCGACCAGATCTATGAGCGCATTCCGCCGCTCAGGCCCTCGGCAACCCTTCTCGACGTGGACACCGCCGTGGTTCGGCACAGGGGCAGATGGCTGGCCTTCGTTCTCGTGCACAGTCGTCAGTCTGGCCTGGGCCGCTACCTCATCGCGCTGGAAAAGGCGTTCCAGGTCCACGTGGTCGAGCCCGCCGCGGACGGAGACCTGGTCCTTCGGCGATGGCGCGAAGGAGGCCTCGTCGGCGAAGCAGCGCCGCTGGAGGAAGCGATGGCGGCCCTTTCAGGACGCCTTCGCCCAGAGCCAGTGACGGTCGCTCACGAAGTGCGCGACATACGACGTCACCGGGCGAGCTTCTGGGGATACCTGACCAGCCGGTACGGACCCGAGCTTGGCGCACGTGTGGTCCTTCCCCGGCTCTTTCTGAACTACGGGATCCAGCCCTGGTTCAGGGCTGTGTGGAATCTTGACCGCGTTCTGGTTGATGACGACCAGGTCTGGTTTCTGGAGATCAAGCACAAATACCCCATGGAGGGGCGCACCCTGGCGTTTGGCCTGAACCGGGGAGAAGCCGACGTCATCGACGTCCTCGCGACGGCGGGGATCCGCTGCCTCCATACGATTCTCGTAAAGCCACGGTGGGACAAGTCAGAGGGGGCCGGCTACCTTCTGGCCGGTCTTGAACAGCGGGAACGGGCCCTGGTCATCGCCGCCGAACTCGATGCAGCAGCGATTGCCCGCATGCGGTCCGGCGGACAGCGCAGTTCAGGCGCCGACACCACCTACGCCGGAAAGGGAAGCCAGAATTATCACTCGATCCCGGCGTCGTCGTTTCACCTGCTCGGGACCTTTTCAATACCTTCGCCTGTCGCCGCGGCGATGAGCGGAATGCTGGAAGGGAAGCCCCCTCCCCTCATAACCGACGACCTTCTGCGCCAGCACCGGATTGACGCGCCCCGACGCTGACGACGTCAGGGCCGCTCAATGATCTCCATCTGAACCGCCATGACGACCGCCTCTATTCTTGTTCGCACGCTGAGCTTCGAACAGGCCTTTTCAAGGTAGGCGTCCACGGTTCTGGACGAGATATCGAGTATCGATCCTATATCCGTCGAACTTTTTCCAAGACTGACCCATGTCAGACATTCAAGCTCGCGGGGACTGAGCCGCGGCAGGGAGAAACCATCTTCCATCAACCCCTCCATTGCTGGATCGGTGACTACACTCAAAGAACGAACATTGATCAACGAAGGAGTCTTGCGGTCCGCCCGCAACATTCTTGCGGCCAGATGCGGCCAAACAGCGCGACTTGAGCATGCGGGCGCACACCCGCTAGGCTGGAGACGTCGGGCGCCGTGGATAGGATCGATGCCTGTGCCGGGGCTCGTCACGCACGAAGGCGTCGCATCGATCTGAAGCAGCGGGCCTCACCCTTTGCGAGGATTCCAACGCCCGACCCCTCCCGGCTTGCAGCCTGATTCCAAATGATTCATGCTTCCCCCGCCGGCCTCATGCGCCGGCAGGGGCGTGGAATCCCCTGTGCGAAGGCTGAACACATCGAGCCGCGACCAGCGCGGCGCACGCCTGGCGAATGCGGGCGGCGGATCTCCGTCGGCGCAGGGATTACTGGCGCGCGCCCGGTGATTCCCCCGCCGCCTCTGGCGGCAGGCGCTCCTTTGCGGGTTCGCTGGAGCGCAGGTTGTGGCCGATACAGGACAGTGCGGAAGGCCTCGGTCGACAGGCCTTGATGAGCTTTACAGGGGTTATGCCGACTGGCTCCGGCGACGTCTGCGCCGTCATGTCGGCGCCGACCAGGCCGCCGATCTGGTTCAGGAAACCTATATCCGGCTGGCGCCCTATGCGCCCGACGACATCCGTCACCCCAAGGCCCTGTTGCTACGCATCGCCACCAATCTGCTGCGGGACGGCAGGCGCAGGGAGGCCGTTCAGTCCGCCTGGCTGGCCGGCGCCGTCCACGCGACCGCCACGCCCGGCGATCAGGCGGAGGCGATGCAGCTGAAGCAGATCCTTCAGTCCATGCCGCCGCTTTACAGGGACGTCTTCGTCCTCAGCCGTTTTAGGGGTATGACTTACGCAGACATCGCCCGGCTTCAGGGCGTCAGCGTGAAAACCGTTGAGTGGCGCATGTCAAAGGCTCTGGATCATTGCCTCAAGCGGCTGGACGACTAGGCGGGACGATGGTCGATTCCGACAGCGACAAACGGCGGCAGGAAGCGTCCGCCTGGTTTTCCCGGCTGAACCAGCGTCGGGTCTCGAGCGAAGACGTCCATGCCTTCGCCGCCTGGCGCCGGATTCCGGCGAACGCCGAAGCCTACGGGAGGGTCGAGCGCCTGTGGGAGAGCGCCGGCGTCCTGGCCTCCGATCCGGACATCGAACGCATGGCCGAGACGGCAGCGCGTCCGAAGCAGACCCGACGTCGCCAGAGGCCCCTGGGGTATCTGGCGGCCGCCGGCGCCGGAGCGGCCCTGATCGTCTGCGCCCTTGTCGGCTGGAACATCCTCCAGCCGCTGACCTATGGCGCCGGGGTCGGCGAGCGCCGGACCATCACCCTCGCCGACGGCTCGACCGTGACCCTGGACACGGCGAGCCGCATTTCGGTCCGGCTTTCCGGCGATCGCCGCAGCATCAGGCTGATCGAAGGCCAGGCGATGTTCGACGTCGCCGCCGATCCGTCGCGTCCCTTCGTCGTGTCCGCCGGCGATGTCGAGGTGCGGGCGCTGGGCACCCGGTTTGACGTCAGGCGGCTGGATGGCGGGGCTCGCGTGATCCTCGCAGAAGGCCGTGTCGCCGTGGCGACGACCGACACGCCGGGCGGCTGGACCCTGAGCCCTGGGCAGCAGGTCGTCACCACACGCCCCAGCCCCCGCGTCGAACCCGTCAATGTCGCCGCCGCGACCAGCTGGACCACCGGACGGCTGATCTTCGATCACACGCCCCTTCGCGAAGCGGTCGAGGAGATGAACCGCTATTCGTCGGTAAAGGTCGAGCTGGCGTCGCCAGGCCTGGCCCCGACGCCGGTCAGCGGCGCCTTCAACGCCGGGGACGTGGAGGGCTTCGCCGCCGCGCTGAGCGACCTCTACCCCGTCACGGCGACCCGGCGGGACGGGCGGCTGCTCATCGCCGACCGTCCCGGCAACGCATCGTCCTGAAAATAAATCCGGCGCCCGTTCAGGGTATGGCCGGCCCCTGCCCGTCTCTTCCTCAGACCGCCGCACTGCGGCTAGAACGAGGGGGAAGATCAGATGCGTATGGGATTGTGCAGTACGGCCGCCGCGGCCCTGATGACGGCGGCTGCGCCGGTCTGGGCCCAGACTGCTGCGGCGGTGCGGGATTTCGACATCCCCGGCGGACCGCTGGGGGCGGGGCTCGCCGCATTCGCCCGCCAGAGCGGCGACCAGATCCTCTATCCGGCCGAACTGGTCGCCGGACGGACCGGGCAGCCGGTTCGCGGTCAGCTGACTTCGCCTGCCGCCCTGGAGCGCCTGCTTGAAGGCTCCGGCCTCGCCTTCCGGCAGAGCCGGCCCGGCGTCTTCGTCCTGCATGACCCCGCCCGGCGCGCAGGTCTGGACGACGAGGCCACCGTGCTGGACGAGATCATCGTCACCGGCACCCTGCTCCGGGGCGCAGCCGACGGCCCCTCTCCCGTGGTGGTGGTCAGCCGGGACGGGATGGACCGGCGCGGTCACGGAACCGTGGCGGACGCCCTGTCGGATCTTTCACAGAATTTCGGCGGATCCGGCAATGAGGCCGCGATCAGCGCCGGTGCGGATCGCGGCGGCGGCAACGCGACCTATGCGTCAGGCGTGAACCTCAGGGGCCTCGGCAGCGACGCAACCCTCGTCCTGATCAACGGCCGTCGTCTGGCGGGCAGCGGAAACAAGGGCGATTTTGCAGACATCTCGACGATTCCGGCCAGCGCCGTCAGCCGGATCGACGTCCTGCTCGACGGCGCCTCCGCCCTTTATGGCGCCGATGCGGTCGGCGGCGTGGTCAACATCATCCTTCGCACGGACTACGACGGGGCGGAGACGCGCCTGCGTGTGGGCGGCACGGCCGACGGCGCGATGCAGGACCGTCAGATCGGCCAGATGTTCGGGCGCCGATGGACGGGCGGAAGTCTTCTGGCCGTCTATGAGTTCAACCAGCGCGACGCCCTGGCGGCCGCCCGGCGGCGGCTGGCTGGCGACGCCGACCTGCGCTGGCGCGGCGGATCGGATCGGCGGGTCTACTTCAGCAACCCCGGCAACATCCTC
Source organism: Brevundimonas sp. RM1 (assembly GCF_052907225.1). Lineage (NCBI taxonomy): Bacteria > Pseudomonadati > Pseudomonadota > Alphaproteobacteria > Caulobacterales > Caulobacteraceae > Brevundimonas > Brevundimonas sp. RM1. Next base: position 28,147 of record NZ_JBRERY010000018.1, on the reverse strand, counting down.
CGTCGCGATCCGGTTCTGGGCGAGATTCCAGACTACGCCATTCCGCCCGGCCAGGACGGGACGGCGCTTTCGCCCGGCGACTTCCTTCCCGGTCAGGTCAACCTGTCGAACAACCGGGCGGGGGTGAAAATCCTGCCACGCCAGACCCGGCATGCCGGATTTCTCGCCTGGAACCAGGAGATCGGCGACCGGCTGACCCTCAACGCCGACGCCCGTTACGGCCGCCGGACCTGGGACACGGTCGCGCCCGGCGAATCCACCGTCTTCACCGTCACCACGGCCAACCCCCATTTCGTCTCGCCCGTTGGCGCCGGTTCCCACACGATCGCCTATAATTTTCGCGACGATCTGGGCAATCCAGCCTCAGACGGTCTGGCCGAAAGTTTCGGCGCCACCCTGGGCGCGACCGTAACCCTGCCGGGGCGATGGCGCCTGGACGGCTACCTGGCCCATGCTGCGGAGCACGGCGAAGGCCGCACGACGGGTCTGCTGAACTCGACCCTGCTGCGCGAGGCTCTCGGCGCGGTTGCGGACAATCCCGCCACCAGCTTCAGCACGGCGCGCGACGGCTATTTCAATCCTTTTGCGGATGGTTCGAACAGCCCTTCAGCCGTGCTCGATTTCATCGGCTCCGGCTGGGCGCGCTCGGAGTTCGACACCCGCGTCACGACCGTTCATCTGCAGGCCGATGGTCCCCTTTGGACCCTGCCCGCCGGTCCGCTGCGCCTGGCGGCGGGGGCCGGCTTCCGGCAGGAGGACTTCCGCCGCCAGGCTGACAGCTTCACCTCTGGCGCGATCCCCGCCATGGGCGCGCCGGGCAAGGGCGCCCGCAAGGTCACGTCGCTCTTCTCGGAAGCCCGGATTCCCCTGTTCGGCGCGGATTTCACGAGGCCCGGCCTGGAGCGGCTGGAGCTTTCCCTGGCGGCGCGTTTCGAAGACTACGAGGACATCGGCCAGACGCTCAGTCCCAAACTCGGCCTGCTGTGGGAGCCCCGGTCGGACGTTCTGGTCCGGGTCAACTATGGGGAGTCCTTCCGGGCCCCCGCGCTGCGCGAGATCAATGACGCGCCGCGCGCCGGCCCGAGCATCCTGCCGCGGGGCGCGGCCCAGGTCCTGTCCATGATCCTCTACGGCGGCAATCCGGACCTTGAGCCCGAGGAGGCCCGCACCTGGACGCTCGGCGCAGACTGGCGTCCCGCCTTCGCGCCGGGTCTGCGTCTCAGCGCGAACGGCTTCCGCATCGCCTTCGACAACCGGATCGGCCAGCCGGCGTCGGAGAACATCCTGACGGCGCTTTCCGACCCGGCGCTCGCGGCCTTCATCCGTTTCATCGACCCCGTGAACAACGCTGCCGACCGGGCGGACATGCAGGCGATCCTCGACCTGCCGACGACCAGCCTGAGGGACATGTTCCCCGCCACGGCCTATGGGGCGATCGTGGACGCCCGCTACGTCAATACGGCGCGGGTGATCACCCAGGGCGTGGACTTCACGGCCGCCCTTCCCTTCGCTCTTGGCCCCTGGGCCATGGACGCCAGCGTCAACCTGACCTGGCTGGACCGGTTTGACGCCCGCGCCACGCCGACCTCTCCGGTCGTATCCCAGCTGGATCGACCCAACTATCCCGTGAGCCTGCGGGGCCGGGCCCATCTCGACTGGGAGCGGGAGCACTGGTCCGGCGCCGTGGGCCTGAGCCATGTGGCCGACTACCGGGATCTGGCTGGCAGGCCGATCGGCTCCTGGACCACCTTCGACCTCAGCCTCCGATACAGGCCGACGGCCGGACCTCTGGCGGGCACGGCGCTGATGTTCAACGTCGACAATCTGTTTGACCGGGATCCGCCCTTCTACGACTCCCCCGCAGGCGTCGGCTATGACGCGGCCAACGCCGACGTCCGGGGCCGCTACCTGTCGCTGCAGCTGGTCCGGAGCTGGTGATGCGCCCGGCCATGGCAATCCTTGCGGCGGCGCTTAGCGTCGCCCTCCCGGCGGCTGCGCTGGAACAGCGCCCCCTTTCAACGGCTGATCTTCTGTCGATGGAAGCCGTGGGCAGGACCCGCATCAGTCCTGACGGCCAGTGGGTCGTCATCGAGCGACAGGGACGCTGGGACAGCGCCGCCACCTACCGGTACGGCGCCCTGACCTCGCATCTGCTCACCCGGCTGGAGATCAGGCGTCGGAGCGAAGCGTCGCCAGCCCTGGTTCTCCATGATCCCGGCGCCGCCGCCGGCTATCTGTCCGGCCCCTTTTCACCGGACGGGCGCCACATGGTCGTCTACCGGCTGACCGAGGGCGCCTGGCGTCTGGGGATCCTGTCTCTCGACGACCTGCAGGTCCGCTGGCGCGACCTCACGCCGGAATATCCGCGTCTGGGCCAGACCGTCGCCTGGCGATCAGACAGGGAACTGGTGCTGATCGCCCGGGAGGCTGACGATCTGCCGCTTTTCCTGCGCCTGCCGCACGGGGCCCAGGATCAGGTTTCGGCCCTTTGGCGGGCCGCCGCCAGCGGCCATACGACGTCCACGGTTTACGTTCCCAGCGGCTCCGGGCGTGACGAGCGCGAACACGCACGTCCCTCGCGCCTCATCAGGCTTGATGTCGCCACGGGGGAGGAACAGGTTCTCGCGCGCGGCGAGTTCTTTGATCTCGAGATTTCTCCAGACGGGCGCATGGTCGCTGCCCTGAAGAGCGCGGAAGACTACCAGATCGACGTCAGTACGCCTGCGTCCACCGGAGAATGGCTGCGCCGGCGACGTCTCGTCCTCGCCGATCTGGACGCCGGCCGCGCCATCGAACCCCTGCCCGGTCAGGACTTCATCACCCATCTGCTGACCTGGTCTCCCGACGGCCGTCGTCTGATCGCCTATGCCCGCTCCGACGAAAAACGCTTCAGCGAGGGCCGGTTCTGGATCATGGGCGCCGACGGCGAGCCGGAGGCTCTGGACCTGGCGGGCCATACGCCATGGATGGAGGCGACATGGGACGGCATTCCTCTGGTCCATGCCGGCTGGAACGGCGCCTCACCGGTCGTCCAGGTTCGCGCGGCGGACGGCGCCCGCGTCTGGCTGGAGCGCTCCGAAACCGGGCTGCAGCCTCCCGTCGCCGTCGGGGAGTCCGGCGAAAAACTGGTCTGGGCCGGCGACCGTCTGATGGTCCTGAACAGGAACGGGCTGAAGCCGTTTGGCGCCGATGTCCCCCTTGTCCGGGGACGCTTCACCCTGACCGAGAGCGCTTTCGACGGCGGCGACCGGCGCAACCACAACCCCGATCCGGCCTGGCTTGGCCGCCAGCCTCTGGCCAACGGCTCAGGGTGCCTGACCACGGCTGAAAGCCTTCGCGTGACCTGCCTGTCCGGATGGGAGGACGGCGACGCCGTTCTCAGCGCCTCCGCGAGGGATCCGGTGCTGCTGGGGCGGCGGCGTTCAGCGCGCGGTTCAACGGCCCTCACCCTTCATCAAACCCATGCATCGCGGCCCCTGCTGACGGTCAATCCCGCCCTTGAGGCGATCGAATGGGGCGATATCGTCGCGATCGAACATTCCGGACCGGATGGCGTCCGCCTCACCAGCTGGCTGCTGCGACCGCCGCGCCAGGACAGACCCAACCCGCCCCCGGTCGTGATCCTCGCCTATCCGGGGGACATCCACGCCGCGCCGCCCGCCCTGCTTCAGCCCGGCTACGCCCAGCGCCATCTCAATCCCCACGTCCTGGCTGCCGCTGGCTATGCGGTGATCGTGCCGAGCCTGCCCTATGACCGCAGCCGCGGGGATCTCGGCGACATCGGCGCACGGCTGGAGGCCGTTCTCGACGCCGCCGCCGCCAGGGGCCTTGTCGACCCCCAGCGTGCGGCCCTGATCGGGCACAGTTTTGGGGGGCACGGCGTCCTTCTGGCCGCTGCCCAGACGAACCGTTTCCGGGCCGTGATCGCGTCGCACGGCTACGGCGACCTGGCCGGCATAGCCGATCAACGGCTCTACTGGCGCTCGACGACGCGCGACGGCGTCCCGATCATCTCAGTCGCCGGCTGGGCCGAGACGGGTCAGGGAGGCATCGGCCGGCCGCTGGCCCTTGCGCCCAAGGCCTATATCGACCGAAGCCCGCTTTACGCTGCGGCCCGGATCAGGACCCCGACCCTTCTCATCGAAAGCGATCTGGACGGGGCTCGGCTCGGGAGCCTTTTCGGCGCCCTGTATCGTCTCAACCGGGAAGCGGCCCTGCTGACGGGATTCGGGGAAGGCCACACCTTCACCAGTCCTGGCAACATCCGGGAGCTCTACCAGCGCGTTATCGCGTGGCTGGATCGCTACCTGACGCCGACGCCGCTCCAGCCGTGCCAGCCAGGTGCGGGTCCAGGCTTCCAGCGCGGCGGCGATCAGGCGACGATTGCTGGCGGGATGCCGGATCAGGGCGTTCTCATCGAGAGCACGGGCCATCTCGACCGTGTCGATCAGGCGACGGCTGGCGAGTTCGCCTTCGAGCAGGAAGGGTCGTAGCAGGGGCAGGCTGGCATGAACGATCCTGCCGTAATGCTGCGTCAGGTCGCCCTTGCCCCGGCGCTCAATCAGGCGGGCCGGCAGCCTGTGGGCGAAAGCCTGTCGCGCGAGAGCGCGGTCACGTGCGCCCCGGGTCAGGACGTCGACGGGAATCCTCAGGCAGTGCTCGACCACGGGCTGCGCCAGCAGCGGCTGCAGAAGTTCGGCCTGCCTCGCCCTCAGGGCGTCGCCCCAGAACAGCTGGACATTGGCCAGGGCCCGCAACTGGCCGGCCTTTGCCGGCGGCAGACCTTCTGCGTCTGACCAGTGATGGCCGCCTTCGGGTCGGCTCTGCGGCGTCACGCGAAAGGCGCGGCATGCCAGAGCCCAGGCCGGCGTCCCGGTCCAGTGCGCCATGCGGGTCAGCCAGGCCGGCGAGAGGGCGCGTGGTCCGAGGCGCCGGAAGCGATCGACAATCATGTCCGGATCAGCGGCGTAGTGGAAAACGGCGTCGCCGCCCTGTCCGCTGAGGATGCCGGTTGCGCCCGCCGCCTCAGCGCGGCGCGCCATGTCCGCATCATAGGCCATGTCCAGACCGTTCAGGCCGGGGCGCAGGGCCTGACCCGGACCCATCAGCTGTCTGATGGTGACGGCGGCGGCGGCCTTGGCCGCATACTCCAGGGTAACGCCGAGCGTTTCAGCCGATTCCGCGGCCCACAGGCGCTCATCGCCTTCAGGCCGGGCTCCGTAATAGTTGATGAAGACGGCGTCTTTCGCCCGGCCGGCGGCGACGAGTCCGGCGGCGACCACGGAGGAATCGAGCCCGCCCGACAGTTCTGCAACGATATGGCGATGGCCCGAGACCAGGGCCGCCGTCGTCTGGTCAACGACCGCTTCCAGGGCTGCGGGGTTATCATCCCAGTCGCGCTGGCGGCGACAGAAGGCCGCCGGGCTCCAGATCTCATGGGCGACCGAAGGCGCGCCTGTGATGACGAGTTCGCCCGGCCTGACCGGAGACAGGCCACGCACCGCCAGACGGTCGGCGATGACGGCGACATTTTCGAGACAGTCCGCCAGGGTCGTCCAGTCGATGCCGACATGATCAGGCCACAGCGGATCAAGTTCCGGCGGCGGCTCCGCCGTGGCGACCGTGACCCCGTCCGCCCTCCACCAGACGCAGTCCAGGGCGCCGGAGGGATCCCGCAGCAGGGCGAGCGCATCCGTGGCGTCATCAATCCATGCGAGGACATATCGGCCCCAGCCGCTGTCTACGGCGCGTCGGGCGATTTCGATGGCGGAGCGGCTTTCGCCGATCAGCGACGCCAGGGAGCGGGCGCCGCCGCGCCAGTCGCCGATCAGGACATGTCGCCGGTGGACCTGTACTGCTTTCAGGCGCGAGCGCGGACCCAGCCACACCTGAAGACCGTTGATGTCGAGGGCCCGGCGCCAGCCTCCATCCCGCAGAGCAAGGAAGCATGCGTCAACCGCATCAGCGCCGTCCTCAGACGTCGTTCGCCGATCGACCAACACATAGCCGTGGGCATGGGGCGACAGCGGCGTCATCGGCACAGGATCGGGGTAAAGGCCTGGAGACGCTCGAAATCGTCATTGAGGCAGACATCATCGCACTGCACCCAGCAGTGGGCGGAGAAGGGCCACAGGCGGACGCCGAACACCCAGTCGGCCCGCAGTCCGTGCCGGCGCAGCCAGGCGATCAGCAGCGCCGAGCGCTGAAGGCACTCGCCTTCGAACGGGGCCCAGACCACCAGATCATGGAACCGGCGCGCCTCTGACTGCAGACGTTCGGGATCTCCTGACAGCGACGCGCCGTCTGCCGCGAGATCCAGATAGCGCTCCAGACCCGGGCCCCGCCGAACCTTCCGCAGGTCCCCCAGGGCGCCGGCCAGCAGCCAGAGGTCCGAAAGCCGCATCGGCCCCGCGCGGACGTCATGAATGATCGATCGTCGCGGATGTAGGGGCAGGGCCCGTCGCGCCTCGGTCGGACCTTCATCGACCAGACCCGCGGCCTGCAGCTTCTGCGCCATCGGCCCGGGCCGGAGTTTCAGATCCGGCGCCGCGCCGGCAATGGCCGATGCGCCTCCTGGCACGCACAGATAGGAATCCTGCGCGACATCCAGAAGGACGACATCTTCCTCAATTACAGCGGCATAAACGCCGGTTTTAAGGTGCATTTCCATGGTTCGGGCAGGAAGAAACGGGGCGCTGCAGGAACAGCGCCCTGTCCTCTCAGTCCTGACGAACGCCCGGCGGCGTCCACTCATAGATGGGGTTGAGTTCGACCTCATCCCCGACCGTAGCCGCCCGCGTGACCGCGCTGGCGGCTCCGAGCGGCATGACATCCCGGGCAGCCCCGGGCTGGCAGTAGAAATAGACAGGAGTCAGCTCCATGGTCTCTCCATGGTCGCAGGCCCGCGTTTCCTGGCGGGCGGACCCCAGCGGAATGAGTGTCGGCGTCATCACATGCTCCTTTCCATACAGGCGAAATGCCTGTGGCGAGGACGCACCAGTGAGAATCTATATTCAAACTATATTTGAGATATATTTGGCGATGGCGACCTGAGAGCGGCCGCGATCTGACCGGCCTTTGCGGCCCGCTCGTCATGAAAGTCCGCCACGAACAGACGGACCGGACCAGGCTGCCTGGCGAAGAACGCCCCCTCCGCCCTGGTGAGGCCGGAGGGGTCGGGCCGGCAGATTTCCTGCTCCGCCCGCCAGAAGAGACGCAGCCGCGCCGCCGCCCGGCCCTGGGCCTCAGCCATGGCCGCATCGCCGCAACCCATCATGATGCAGCGAAACAGCCAGGCCGTCCTTTCCTGCACATTCAAGACGTCGGGAACCGGCTCCAGTCGCCCTGGCGATCCCGCTGTTTCAAGGCTCCAGAGCAGATAGCGGCAGTGAAGCTCATACAGCTGTGCCACTTCCGCCGCCGACGGATCCGGCACGAAATAGCCGCGCCCCATCCGACGTTCGACCAGTCCATGTCCCGCCAGCCAGGCCAAGGCTTCACGGACCGGCGTGGCGCTCAGGCGGGAGGCGCGGGCGATATCCTGAACCACCAGGGGATCGCCTGCGCGCACCGGCTCGGACAGACAGACCTTCCAGGTCGCCGCCATCGCTTCGCCAAAGGAATCCCGCGTTCTCATATCCTCCCGGCGCCTGTCCGCGCCCCCGTCTTTTCAGAGCGTTTCAGAAAAACCTGCCTGATTATCGACGCCTTTCAGGTTTCCTTCTCTCGCCTTCATCGCAACTCCACGCCGGTTGCGGAAACGCCGCAATAAAGATGCAGCTTCTTTCTTATCAGCTTTTATTTGTGCTCCGACTGATCCATTTTTCAACCGGCAAGCGAGGGACGCAGGGCGCAACGTCGCCGGCGCGACCCCGGAAAGGGGGACCGATCATGGATCCGAAGGAGCGCCAGTCCCAGAGCGAGACCCTGTCGGCCGGCCTGCGCCTGATCCGCGCCCATCGCCGGATGAAGGCGGGCGATGTGGCCGAGCGGATGAACATGGCGCAGAGATCCTATGAGCATTTCGAGGCAGGCGCCGGACGGGTGAACCTGGAGCGCATCCACCGCTTCGCCGAGGCCACGGACAGCGATCCCTACGCCATTGTGGCCAGTCTGAGCCTCGGCTCGCCCGAGTTCGCCCTGCGCTGCGCCGACAACAAGCTGATGACGGTCGTGATGGTGGCGCTGCAGGACTTCAACCAGGATCACGGCGAGGTCGCCGCAGCCCTTGACGTGCGGACGCTGATCAACGCCTTCAACCGCGTATTCAGGGATCTGGGCGAGCTCGCGGTCCAGCGCGACCGGGACGCCCGCGCCTGGCTGGCGTCGGGGGTCGATAGACTGGTGAAGCCCGACCAGCCGGACGAAAGCTGAAGGTCCCACCGGAGGTCTACGGACGCAGGCTTGCGGGATGGCCGCAATCGTCCGGTGAGGATTTGCTGGAGCCATGTCTGGTTCCTGCCCTCACTCCGCCCCCGCCGAGGCCCTGGACGCCCTGTCGCTTCGCCAGTGGGAATGCCTGCAGCTGGCGGCGACAGGCCTGTCCTCGGCGGGCATAGCAGCCCGTCTGGGGGTGTCGTCTCGCACCGTCGATGAACACCTCTCACGCGCCTGCCGCGCCCTTGATGTCCGCACCCGGGTGCAGGCCGCCGCCTTGCTGGCCCGTTGCGACGCGCTTGAAACCGGCCCCGACGTGCTGCGGTCCCGCACGAAGCCGCCATCGTATCCTGAAGGTCAGGCGTCATGCTCGATCTGATCGCCGTCCTGACGCTGGCGCAGGCCTGTGCGCCAGGCGTGGCGCCGGAGACGATGGCCGCCGTCGCCTTCGTTGAAAGCCGGTTCGATCCTCTGGCGATCGGGGTGAACCGCGGCGCAGGCCTGAACCGTCAGCCGCGTGACCGCGCCGAAGCCGTTCGCACGGCGCGCGCGCTTCTGGCCCGCGGCGGAAACCTCGACCTCGGCCTCGCCCAGATCAACAGCCGCAACCTGGGCTGGCTGGGCCTGACCGTGGAGGACGCCTTCGAGCCGTGCCGGAACCTCGCCGCCGCCGCCGTGGTGCTGAAAGCCGGCTACCGCCCCGCTGGCGAAACCCCGGCTGAGCGTCAGGCCGCCCTGCGAACGGCCCTGTCGCGCTACAACACCGGGGACGCGCGCCGCGGCCTGCGCAACGGCTATGTGGCCAGGGTCGAGGCGGCCGCCGTGCGCCTCTCGCTGACATCGGCCGGATCCCCGTCCCGGACGCAGGCCCTCTCGCCCCCATTCGTCACGGGCGCGGCCCCAGGGGCGCAGGATGTCTTCGACCGCGCCCGGATCAGCCCCCTCCTCGCCTTTTCGTCTCACCCTGCCGGAGCGTCCTGCCATGTCTCATCGTGCGTCCTTCCGCCGCCGTCACGCGGCGGCGGCCACCCTCGCCTGCGCCGTCAGCCTGGCGGCGGCCGGCCCCGCCTTCGCCGCCGCCAATGTGGAGGGACTGCTGCAGAACGTGGTGGACCTTCTGACCGGCAACACCGCCCGGCTGCTGGCGGTCCTGGCCGTGGTCATTGTCGGCGTGCTGTGGATGTTCGGCCTGTTCGACCTGCGCCGGGCGGCCATTGTGGTTCTGGGCATAGTGGTGGTCTTCGGCGCCGCGGAGATCGTCAGCCTGATCACCGGAGGCGGTTGATGGCCGCCGTCCCCGTCGGTGCGACCGGACTTCTCGCCGCGGCCCTGCTCCTCATGGCTGGCATTCGTCTCCTGTCTCCCGGCCGCCTGGCGCGGGCGGCCGGCGGCCTCGCCCTCGGCGCCCTGGCGGGCGCCAGCCTTCTGGCGGGAGGCGGTCATGTCTGAAGAGCGTCTGATGCAGGACGCCCTGTTCCTGGCCTGCACCCGTCCGGCCATGGTGATGGGCGTCCCGATGGAGGCCATGGGCGTCAACATCATCCTGTCCGGGATCGTCTTCCTCATCGGCGGCAGCCTTGTCTACCTGCTCGTCGCTCCGGCCCTTCATCTGGTGTTTCGCGCCATCTGCCGGGTCGACCACAACGCCTTCCGGCTTCTGTTCGTCTGGCTGGACACGCGCGGCCGCTCAAGGAACGGCGCGGTGTGGGGCGGGGCGTCGCCTACGCCCCTGCCGCTGGTGCGCCGCCTGACGGTCCGGGAACTGCGTCATGGCTGAGGGCGGCGTCCCGTTCCGACGGCTGAAACAGGAGCCTGGCGTTCGGGCCGCCCTGCCCTACGCCCGTCACGTCACCGAGGACGTCATCGCCCTGGACAGCGGAGCGCTGATGCTCTCGCTCAGGCTCGACGGGGTCGGTTTCGAGACGGCCGATGTCCGGGACATCAACGACTGGCATGTCCGCCTCAACCAGACCTGGCGCAATCTCGCCGACGAGCGGCTCGCCGTCTGGCACCACCTGGTGCGAAGGAATGTCCGGCTCGAGCCTTCGACGGGCCACGTCTCGGACTTCGCGAGGGAACTGTCAGCGGCCTGGGACGCCCGAGCCGGCCAGCGCCGGCTGTTCGTCAACGAACTCTTCCTCACCCTGGTCCTGCATCCGGGACGGGAAGCCGGCGACCGTGCTGGCGCCCTGGTGCGCCGTGTACGGGCCGCCCGGCGCGGCGGGGCGGAGGTCGATGCGGCCCGACTGCGGCATCTGGAAGAGGCCGCCCGCGACCTGATGCAGTTCCTTGAGCGCTACGGTCCGCGCAGGCTTGCGCTCTATGAAAAGGACGGCCTGTGGTTTTCCGGACCGCTCGAACTGATCCGGCTGGTGCTGACCGGCCGGGCGGAGCGCGTGCCCCTGACCTGCGGCCATCTGGGCGAGGCCGCCTATGCGTCCCGGGTGATCTTCGGTCGCGAGGTCCTAGAACTCCGGGACGTCGCCGACACCCGGTTCGCCGGCATGCTGGCGATCAAGGAATACCCCTCCTCCACCCGGCCCGGTCTCTGGGACGGTCTGCTCGGCGCCCGCTTCCCCCTGGTCGCGACCCAGTCCTTCGCCTTCCTTTCCACCCCCGCTGCGCGGGCGGTGATGGAGCGCAAACAGAACCAGATGATCTCGTCGCGCGACCGCGCGGCGTCCCAGATCGACGGGCTGGACGAGGCGCTGGACGATCTGATCAGCAACCGCTTCGTCATGGGCGAACACCACGCCTCGGTGCTCGTCCATGGAGACGACCCCGCCGCCCTGGCGGAAAACCTGTCGCAGGCGCGCGGGATCCTGGCCGATTCCGGCCTGGTGGCCGCACGTGAGGACCTCGGACTGGAGGCGGCCTTCTGGGCGCAGTTTCCCGGAAACTTCTCGAAACGCACCCGCCCCGCCGCCATCACCTCGCGCAATTTCGCGGCGCTGGCGCCTTTTCACAACCACCCCGGCGGTCGCCCGTCCGGCAACCACTGGGGCGAGGCCCTGGCGGTGCTGCGCACGACGGCGGCCTCGCCTTTCCACCTGAGCCTGCATGTGGGCGATCTCGGCCACACCTTCATCTGCGGCCCGTCCGGCTCGGGCAAGACGGTGGTGCAGAACTTCCTTCTGGCCCAGATGGAGCGCTTCGGCGCCCAGCAGATCTTCATCGACAGGGACCGGGGCGCGGAGATCTTCGTCCGGGCGAGCGGCGGCGACTATCTGGCGCTGAGGTCCGGCGAACCGACCGGCTTTGCGCCCTTCCGGGCCCTGCCGCCGTCGCCGGGCAACCGCGCCTTCCTCGTCCGGCTGGTCCGCGCCCTGGTCGAGCGTCCGGACGCACCCCTGGGCGCCCTGGACATCCGGGCCATCGAGCATGGGGTGCGGGCGCTGGAGGCCCTTCCGCGCGACCAGCGCTCCATCGGCGCCCTGAGGAGCCTGCTGGGTCAGGCCGATGCCGGCGGGATCGGCGCGCGTCTGGAGCGCTGGGCCCATGGCGCGCCCCTGGGTTGGGTGCTGGACAACGCCGGGGACGCCCTCTCGCTGGAGGCGCGTCTCGTGGGCTTCGACATCACCACCATTCTTGACGATCCGGAGGTGCGGGCCCCGGTCATGCTCTATCTGCTGCACCGGATCGGCGAGCGCGCGGACGGGCGGCGGCTCGTCCTGGACATCGATGAGTTCTGGAAGGCGCTGGGCGACCCCGCCTTCACCGGCCTCGCCCGGGACGGCCTGAAGACCTGGCGCAAGCAGAACGCGGTGATGATCTTCGGCACCCAGTCGCCCTCCGACGCCCTGGCCTCTCCGATCGCGCCCGCCATCCTCGAGCAGTGCGCCACCAAGATCTTCCTGCCCAACCCCCACGGCCAGGCCCGCGACTACATCGACGGCTTCGGCCTCACGCAGAAGGAGTTCCGCCTGATCCGGGAGGAGCTGGCGCCGGAATCGCGTCGCTTCCTCATCCGCCAGGGCCACGCCAGCGTGGTGGTCGAACTCGATCTCGGCGGCCTTGATGACGCGCTCGCCGTCCTGTCCGGGCGCGCCCGGACCGTCGCCCTTCTGGATCGGCTCCGGGCCGAACACGGCGACGCCTGGCCGCAGTGGCGGGACGCCTTCCATCATCAGAGGAGACGCCTGTGAACCGCCACCGCATCGCGGCCCTGGCCGCCGCACTGACGACCTTCGCCAGTGCGTCCGAGGCCCAGCATATCGTCCATGATCCCACCGCCTACGCCCAGCTGGTCCGCGAGGCGCGCACCGCCCTGGACCAGCTTGAACAGCTTCGCGAACAGGTCCGGCAGGGTCAGGCCCTGTTCGATAGTCTGAACGACCTTTCGGACGTGAACAGGGTCGCGCAGGAGCTCGGCCTGCCCGAAGTGCGCAGTCCGCTTCCAGAGCTCCGGGACATCCGCGCCGCAGCCGAGGGCGACCTCTCCGCGCTCGGCGGCCTTGCGGGACGCGCCGACGCCATCCGCGCCGAAACACGCCTTCATTCGCCGCCGGCGGACGGGATCCCGGACGTCGGGCGATATTACTACGAGGCGCTGGACCGCGCCGGCGCCCGGACCGCGCGTGATCTGGCGATGGGCGAGGCGATCAGCGAAGCCGCCGACCGCCGCGTCGCCGGACTTGAAACGCTTCGTCAGGCGCTCGACACGGCCCCCAGCGCCCGGGCGGTGTGGGATCTGGAGGCCCGGATCTCGGCCGAACAGGCCCTGATCCAGAATGAACAGGTCCGGCTGCAGGGTCTGGCCCTGACCCGTGAGGCGGAAGCCCGGCTTGAAGAGCAGCGCCTGCGCGAGCGGGCTGCCGCTGCGCGGGACGCCCGTCTGGCGGCCTGGGCCGGGGTGATCCGGTGACCCGCATTCCGTCAGGCCGGCCGCCGCAGCCATCCATGGAGCCTGGACCATGAGCCTTCGCGTCTTCGAGCCGAGCTATGTGTTCATTGATGAGCGCCTGACCGTCTTCCTTGGCGAGCGACTGTCGTCGGTGATCGCGGTCGTGGACGGTCCGCTGCGCGTGGCCCTGGTCCTTTATGTGCTGCTCTATGGCTACGCCATTCTCAGAGGCGCGATCAGCGAGCCCGTGATGGATTTGGCGATCCGCTCGATCAAGCTGGCCCTGCTTTACGCCCTGGCGACCACGGCGGCCTATTCCACCTTCGTCACCCAGCCGCTCTTCGTCGATCTGCCCAACGCCCTGACCCAGGCGATCAGCGGGGCGGATGCGCCCAGTGTCGGGGCCGCCTTCGACCAGTTCCTCGCCTATACAGGCTACCTGGGCGACACCATCGCCCGCGAGGGCTCGGTGTTCGATCCCGGCCCCTGGGTCGTGGCCGTCGTCGTCCTGGTCGTCGGCGCCCTGGCCTGCGCCCTGGGGTTCGGCATCGTCATGGTGGCCAAGACGGCGCTGGCGCTGCTGGTGGCGCTCGGCCCGATCTTCATCGCCTGCGCCCTGTTCGACGCCACCCGGCGCTACTTCTTCGGCTGGCTGAGCCAGGCGGTGAACTATCTGGTACTGTTCGCCCTGCTCATCACCCTGTTCCAGCTGGTGCTCGCCCTGGTCAGGGATCAGTGGAGCGCCATCGAGAACGCCGACCCCATCATCGGCGGGCTGATCTTCATCGCCCTGTGTCTGCTGGGGGCGATCTTCTTCCTCCAGACCCCGGCCATAGCCGCAGGGGTGGCGGGCGGTGCAAGCGCCGGCCTCGCCGACTTCGCCAACGCGGTATCCCGCGGCCCGGGACGACCCGGCCCGGCCTCAGGTCCGTCCGAGGCCGGTCGCGCTGCGCCGCGCGGCGGCGGCTCCATCCGACCCCAGTCACGCTGACCTCAGGGACATCAACCATGCGCACGTCCATTCTGCTCTTCGCCCTCCTGCTCTGCGCCGGATGCGCCGCCTCCGGAGCCGGTCCCCTGCCGGTCTGCGACGGCCTCAGCCGCCGCCCCGCCAATCCCCATGGTTCGGTCCTTGAGCCGTCCTCACCCGCAGTTGCCCCGCCGTCAGACGCAGGCCCGGCCGCTCCCCCGACCGGGGGCTGCGCATGACCGGCGCGCCCTCCGGGGACCTGAAGCGGTATTTCGCCGAGGCGAAGCGCTGGGACCAGGACCGGCTGGCCTCAGCCCTGAGGTCGCGCCGCCTGGCCTGGTGCGTCGCCGCAGCCGCGGGCTCCCTGGCCATGGCCGGCGTCGTCGCCGTGGCCGGCCTGACGCCGCTGAAGACGGTGGAGCCCTTCGTGATCCGGGTGGATCAGGCGACCGGCGCCGTGGACCTGGCCCGGGGCCTGGCCGAAGGGAGCGGGCCGGTCCGTTATGAGGAGGCCGTCAGCAAATACTTCATCGCCCGCTATGTCCGGTCGCGGGAAGGCTATCTGGAGGCGTCGGCGGAGGAGGATTTCCGGCAGGTCTCCATCCTGTCGGCTCCGGCCGAACAGCGGCGCTGGGCCGATCTGTTCCGGGGAACCAATCCCGCCAGCCCGCAGAACCTCTATGGGCCCCAGGCTGAGGCAGGGGTGTCGATCCGCGCCATCAGCTTCATCAGTCCCGAGGTCGCCAGCGTACGGTTCCGGCGGACCGTGCGACAGGCGCAGCAGACCGAGGAAAGCGACTGGATCGCCACCGTCGCCTTCGCCTGGACCCGCGCGCCGATGAGCGAGGCCGACCGGCTGCGCAATCCGCTGGGCTTTCAGGTCCTGACCTATCGTTCCGATCCGGAGGTGATCCGATGAAACCGCTCGCCGCGCTTTTCGGCGCATCCGTCCTCGCCCTTGCGGCGCCCGCCTTCGCCCAGGAGAACGGGCGCATCCGCGAACTGACCTGGACGCCCGGAGCCGTCCATACGATCGAGGGAGCCTTTCGCACCGCCACCCAGATCATCTTCTCCCCGCAGGAGACCATCCGCCACGCCGCGATCGGCGACAGCGTCGCCTGGGAGATCGCGGCGGAAGGGTCGGTCCTGTTCCTGAAACCGCGCGAACGTCACGCCCCGACCAATCTGCTGGTGGTGACGGACCGCGCTGGCGAGCCCCGCCACTACGCCTTCGCCCTGAGCGCGGGCGGCGGCGCCGGCGCCGCCTGGCAGGTCCGCTTCCGCTATCCCTCCGACGAACAGGGGGCCGCCGAAGCCGCGCTCACACAGGCGGCGGCTGCCGCCGAAACCCGCCTGATCGGCCTGGAACTGGCCCGCGGCGCGCTGGAGGGTCCGCGCAATCTGGCCTGGACGGCGCAGGGCGCCTCCGCCCTGCAGCCGAGCGAGATCAGCGACAACGGCCGCTTCACCGTGATGCGCTTTCCCGGCGGTCAGGCCATCCCGGCCATCTTCGAAATGGACGGCGCGACCGAGCGCCTTGTCCCTTATGACGTGCGGGGCGAGTTCGTGGTCATCCACGGCGTCGTGCGCGGCCTCAGGCTGCGCCGGGGGAAGGCCGTGCTCTGCCTGTTCAACGAGACCTTTGACGACCACTCCAAAGGTTCGCCCACGGGCACGGCGTCGCCGCAGATCGACCGTGTGGCGACCGGAGCCTCATCATGAGCGCGACCGACCATCCGCGGGCGCCTGAAGGGAACGGCGCGCCGACTGGTCCGGAGCCGGACTGCGTCACGAACGACCGCGGCGTTTCCCCCATCGCCGGCCGCCCCGGCGGCCTGCGCAGCCGCTGGATCACCCTGGCGGCGCTGGCCGCAGGCTGCAGCGCCTTCCTGTTCGCCACATGGGACCGGGGCGACCGCCCTGCCCGCCCGGCGCCGGAGGAACCCGCGCGCCAGCTGGTCCCTTTCGAGCCCGTGCGCCGTCCCGCCGAGCCGCCCCTGCTGTCCATGCGGCCCGGGGATCCGGACGCCCCGTCGCTGACCGGCGAACCCGTGATCCCGGCGATCGCCGACGCGACCCCGTCTTCGCCCGGCCATGTCGGGCCAGCATCCGACGGGCAGGGACAGTCGCTTGCCGAAAGCGCCCGACGTGCGCCGGTGCTGGCCTACAGCCGGTCGGGCGCCGATGCAGGCCGGGCTCCCGTCGGCCCGCCGTCCTCGGCCGTCCCTGCGCCTGACGGCGGCCCCGGCGTGCTTGATCAGCTGCGACAGATCAGCCCCGTCCGCCGGGCCGAGGCCGGCCGGCTGCCCGACCGCCGCTTCCTCATCATCGCCGGGACGACCGTGCCCTGCCTCCTTCAGACGGCCATGGACAGCGCTGCGCCGGGCTATGTCAGCTGCATTGTTCCGCGCGATGTCTGGTCCGACGACGGCTCGGTGGTGCTCATGCCCCGCGGCACGCGGGTTCTGGGCGAATACCGTTCCGGGCTGCAGCGCGGCCGCGGCCGGCTGTTCGTCCTGTGGACGCGGGCGGTGACGCCCGAAGGCGTGGCGATCGCCCTCGCCTCGCCGGCCGCCGACGCCCTGGGCCGTGCGGGGATCGGGGGGCGGATCGACAGCCATTTCCGGGAGCGCTTCAGCGGCGCCCTGCTTCTCAGCATCGTGGACGGCGCGACCATGGCTGCGGTCGACGCCGGCGCGGACCGCTCGATCATCCGTACGCCGTCCGACGCCGCCTCGATCGCCCTGCAGGACAGCGTCGGCATACCGCCCACGCTGAGAAAGGACCAGGGAGCGGAGGTCTCCATCCTCGTGGCCCAGGACCTCGACTTCAGTTCCGTCTATCGGCTGAGGCCGCGCTGATGGCCGGGACCGCCGTCCTTGACCACTATCTGGCGCCGCTGCGGCCCCTGCTCGAGCCCGACGACGTGACCGAGCTTGTGGTGAACCGGCCGGGCGAAGCGGGGGTCGAGCGGCAGGGACGGTGGACCTGGCATGGGATCCCGGACCTGACGGAGCCCTGGTTGCGCACCCTGGCCGTCGCGGCCGCCGCCTTCACCCGACAGGACGTGGGCCCCGACCGTCCGATCTGTTCGACGGTCCTGCCGGGCGGCGAACGCTGCCAGATCGTCCTGCCGCCCGTGGCCCCTGAAGGCACGGTGTCCCTGACCATCCGCAAACCCTCGCATCGACGCCTGACGCTTGAGGATTTCGAGGCCGCCGGCCTGTTCGGGGCGACCGGCGCCGCGCGGGAGGGAGAGATCGACGCCGTTGACGCCGAACTGATCCGGCTGCGCGATCAGGGCGTCTGGCCGGCCTTCTTCCGCCTCGCCGTGGAGGCGCGTCGCAACATCCTGATTTCGGGCGCGACGGGATCGGGCAAGACCACTTTCGCCCGAGGGCTGATCGATCTGATCCCGCGGCATGAGCGGCTGCTGACCATCGAGGACACGCGCGAACTCACCGCCCCGCACCGCAATCTGGTGCACATGGTCTATTCGAAGGACGGTCACGGCCTCGCCCCGGTCGGCGCCCGGGCCCTGCTGGAAAGCGCCCTGCGCATGCGGCCAGACCGCATCCTCTTTCAGGAGCTGCGCGACGGCAGCGCCTTCTTCTACCTGCGCAACGTCAACTCCGGCCACCCCGGCTCGATCACCACCGTCCATGCGGATTCGGCGGCCCTTGCCTTTGAGCAGCTGACGCTTCTGGTCCGGGAGTCGGAGGGCGGTCGCGACCTGCCGCGCGCCGACATCCGCGCCCTTCTCCACCTCCTGATCGACGTGGTGGTGCAGATGAAGAAGGTGGACGGGCGCTTTCAGATGACCGAGGTCTGGCATGAACCGCACCGCAGGCGACGCGCCCTCTAGGGCGCTGAGGCTGGCGATCGGCGTTTTCGCCATCCTCCTTTTCATCACGGTCTGCGCGGCGCTGATTGCCCTGACCGGCCTTGGCCAGCTCACGGGGGACATCGATCCGCGGCGGGTTCCGGCCTGGTTCTGGTACTACCGCGGCGACCCGCATGTGCGCCGCTGGCTTCTGGCAGGCCATGGCGTCTCAGCGCTCCTCGCCAGCCTCTTCGTCGCCGCCATCCTGTTCAGCCGTCGCCCGCCGCTGCACGGCGCCGCCCGCTGGGCGACCGTATCAGAAGAGCGCGCAGCGGGCCTGCGCGCCCGCGAAGGGATCATCCTCGGCCGTGCGAAACATGGCGGCTTCCTGATCGCCGACGGCCCGGAGCATGTGATGCTCTACGCCCCGACCCGTACGGGAAAGGGCGTGGGCGTGGTCATTCCCAACCTTCTGTCCTGGCCCGGCTCCGTCGTGGTTCTGGACATCAAGCGCGAGAACTTCGAGGCCACGGCCGGCTACCGCGCTGAATGCGGCCAGCGGGTTCTGATGTTCGATCCGCTGGCGGCGGATGGCCGCACGGCCCGGTTCAATCCGCTGGGACACGTGGACCGGCTGGACGCCCTGGCCGTGCTCGACGAACTCCAGCGCATGGCGGTGATGCTCTTTCCCGGGCACGACCACGCCGATCCCTTCTGGTCGGAGGCGGCGCGCACCGGCTTCATCGGGGTCGGCGCCTACGTCGCCGCCACGCCGGACCTGCCCTTCACCCTCGGCGAGATCTTTCGCCAGCTGACGGCGAACGATCCCCGGCTTCGTTTCCCCAAAGCCATCGCGGCGCGCCGTCGTGAAGGCCGGCCCCTGCCCGCCGGATGTGTTTCGGCGCTGAACGACTTCTGCGCCTCCAGCGAGAACACCTTTTCATCGATCCGTCAGACCATCACCACCCGCATGGGTCTCTGGCTGAACCCGAGGGTGGACGCCGCCACCAGCGCCAGCGACTTCGACCTGCGCGACCTGCGATCCGGCAGGACGTCGCTCTATCTCTGCGCCACGCCCGACAATCTGATCCGGGTCGCCCCGCTCTACAGCCTCCTGTTCCAGCAGCTGGTGGACCTGAACAGCCGATCGCTGCCCGGTCCGTCCGACAGACCCGTCCTCGTCCTGCTCGACGAGTTCGCCCGGCTGGGCCCGGCGCCGGCCCTCGCCCACGCCTTTTCCTGGGTCGCCGGCTACGGCCTTCGGCTTCTCCCGGTGATCCAGAGCCCGGCCCAGCTGAGGGCGGTCTAGGGCCCGGACCTCGCCGAGGACATCTTCGCCAACTGCGGCGTGGAGGTGGTGTTCGGCCCCAAGGACCTGAAGACGGCGCAGGACCTCAGCGAGCGGATCGGCGCCTGGACTTACGCCGCACTCAGCCGCAGCCGCCCCGGAGGCCTCGGCGCCGGCCGCCGCTCCGTTACGACCTCCGACCAGCGTCGGCCCCTGATGCTGCCTCAGGAGCTTCTGCAGATGCCGGCTTCCGCCCTGATCGTCCTCAAGGCCGGTCTGCCGGCCGTTCGCGGCCGGAAGATCGCCTATTACAGGGAGGCCGTCTTCCGTCGCCGCCTGCGCCCGGCTCCGCGGATCGACCCGGCGGTCGCGCCCGCCTCCGATACGACGCCCCTCCCAGACCTCCCTCCGACACAGGAAGACGTCGACATGGATATTGACGCGATCGTCCGGGCCTTCGCCGAAGAAGGCCTCCCCCCGCCGTCGCATGGCGCCTCCGAAGGCGAGGTCCGCGACTGGCTCGACCGCGTGATGGCGGCCGAACCAGCCCACCTGGAGCGTCACGCATGACCCAGCCCGCCGCTTCACATCTCAACCAGGAGACCACAGCCTCCGCCAACCAGATCACGCCTGACCGTGCACGACGGGGCGAGGCGAAACCCCGCTCCACCGCAAAGGGCGACCTGCCTCAGGCCGTTCTGGATCGCTATCTGATCGAGCGGGACCTCAGGGGCCGGCCCGAACGCTTCTATCGCGATCATCGCACGCCCGATCCCGCGTTCCGCGACCAGGGTCGCCGCCTGACCACGGACCGGACATATCCTGATACGATCGCCGACATGCTCAGGGTCGCGCAGCACCGCGGCTGGACGCGGCTGAAGGTCGACGGCGACGACACGTTTCGGCGGGAGGTCTGGATCCAGGCCCGCGCCATGGGCCTGGAGGTCAAGGGCTATCGACCGCGCCAACGGGACCGGCAGGCGGCCGGACTGCCTGCAAGCCGCCTCCCTCTCGAGGAACGCCTGCGCATGGCCTCTGCCGTGGTCCGAAGCCTCATCGCGGACCCGGAAGCGCAGCGGCGTCTTCTGGACCACATGGTCGCATCTGCAGACCGCTTCAGAGCCAGAGACCGTGTGGGCAAGGCCTCAAGGGTCGAAGTTATCAGAAACAGGCGCTGAGCAGACAGGAAGCTCTCTGTGAACGGCGATTCAGGGGGCTTCGAGGCATCCGCCTCCGTCAGAGATAACTATAAACCCCCGGTTGAGGATTCTACCTGGAAGTCTGAGATCGGGCCGGTATGATCATCTCGAGGTGATGGGGGCCGTTTGGCGGGAATCACCACAGTTGAACTGAACGACAGGGGAGCCTTGGCTCTGCCCGAAACGGGCAGGACGGGATTGTTGGGGGCGACGGTGAAGTATCTGAGCAATCCTCCCGACGCAGCGTCGCTGATGACTTCGGCGCGAAGCTTCGGAAACTATGATCTGTCGAGCGCGCTCGCCGATCTGTTGGACAACAGCATCAAGGCGCAGGCGCGCAACATCGAAATTCGTTGCCTGCGCAAGGCCGATGGCCCGGAAGTCCGCATCCTCGATGACGGTACAGGAATGCGTGCAAAAGAGCTTCACCGCGCCATGCGGCCAGCGAGCACCAATCCGGACGATGAACGCGCGCCTGACGATCTCGGCCGTTTCGGCTGGGGTATGAAATCTGCTTCTCTTTCGCAGTGCCGGCACCTTGTCGTTCTGACACATCACGAGGGTGAACTTGCCGGCGCCTCCTGGGACCTCGACGATCTTGCAGACTGGAAGATGGGCATTCTCGAAGATGCCGAAATCCGCGCCCTTGCCAGCGAACAGCTGCTCAAGCGTAACGGAACGGAAATTGTCTGGTTGAAATGTGATCGGCTGTCCGAGTTCGGGCAGGTGGCGGGCAAGGGGTTCAATGACCTTGTCGCTCACGCAAAGCGACAGATATCTCTGACATTTCATCGCTACCTGGGCGGCGAAGAGGGCCTGAGGAGATTAACGGTCATCTTCAATGGCGACCGGCTCAAGCCTGTCGATCCCTTCCTTCGTACGCATGACGCAACACAGGCGCAGCCGAAGGAAATGCTGACGCTCGACGGCCAGCCGGTCGAGGTCCAGGCGTTCATCCTGCCGCACTATTCCAAGGTGACGGCACGAGAGCATGACCAGCTTGGAGGCGAGGAGGGTTTTGTCCGGAATCAGGGATTCTACATTTACCGACAGCACAGACTGATCATGCACGGCACCTGGTTCCGGCTCGTCCGGCACGGCGAGCTGTCGCAGCTTGTCCGGATCGCGGTCAACATTCCCAACTCGCTCGACGCCATGTGGAAGATCACGCTCGACAAGGCAGATGCTCAGCTTCCCACCGGCCTGAAGAACCGGCTGAAGGACATTGTGGAGGGGCTGAAGCGCAAGTCCGGCCGGGTTTTCCAGTCTCGCGGCGGTCGAATCAGGGAAGAGGCGGGCAAGGTATCCGTGTGGGCCAAATATGTTCGCAACGGCGAGGTACGGTACTACCTCAACCGCGAGCATCCGCTCATTGCCGGCATGCTCGAGGATGACGATCCCGAACGGGCAAAAGCATTCACGGCGGCGCTCGGTATCATCGAAGACTGTTTTCCTGTCGTGAGCATCGGCGAAGACTATTCCACACGCTCTCACATGATGAACCAGAGCGCGGTCGACCGCGACACCTTCATCGAAAAACTCGACACGGCCCTCCCCGCGCTCCTGATGCGGGCGGAAGACAATTTCAGCAAGCTGCGCGAAATCCTCGCTGTGACCGAACCATGGTCTGGCCAGGGAGCTCTCGTAGCGCAGCACCTCAAGGATAAAGGGTGGCAGTGAATGTTTGACAGTGAGCTTGCGTATTTCCGCGCTACCATCACACGCGACCATGGCGAGAGCATCGCCCAGGGCATTGGCCTGCCAGAGGGCGCGATTGGCGACATGGTCCGCAGCGGACCATTCCAGCATCTCGACGAGTCAGCCGTCAACCTGATCGTCCGTGAACTTGAAACCAGCTTCACGGTTACCCAGCGTCGCGGAGCGGTGATTACAAGAGATCATCGACCCTGGCTGGGGACCAAGCGGGGAAGTCTCGATTTCTATTACTGGAACCGACTCAGGAAATACTACCTTGAGACCGGGACACTGCCCTCCCACGTCCTGGCGACGCTCGACTCCGATACCGACGAGATTCTCGACCAGTGCGGAAATCCGAAGGATGAAAGCTACGGCGCAGTCCGCGGCATGGTCATGGGCAACGTCCAGTCTGGCAAAACGACCAACTATTCAGCGCTGATCTGCAAAGCCGCAGACGCAGGCTATCGAGTCATAATTCTCCTGGCCGGCATCACCAACTCACTGCGTGCGCAGACTCAGGAGCGACTGGACGAAACCTTTATCGGCAAGGTCTCGATGTTTGGCGCGGCGGCGCAGCAGTCACTTCCAATCCAGAACTTCGCACAGACCCGTCGCATCCCCTCATACGGCACGACGCGCGTCTCCGATTTCTCAAGTGGTCGGGATGGCATGTACTTCGGGCTTTCCGGTCACAAGGAGCCGATGATCTTCGTCACCAAGAAGAACAAGGCCATCCTCGAACGACTGGCGGAATGGATCGACAAGCAGGGCGAGACCGGCGGCTACGACCTGCCGCTGCTGCTTATCGATGATGAGGCGGACAACGCCTCGATAAACACGGCTAAGGATCCCAAACGCACCACGGCCATCAACGGGATCATCCGACAGATTCTTTCCAGGTTCCCCCGTTCCGCATACGTCGGCTACACCGCAACGCCCTTCGCCAACATCTTCATCGACCCGGAAACAACCGAGGAGATGGAGAATGACGACCTGTTCCCGGGCAACTTCATAAAAGCCCTCGACCCGCCCACCAACTACGCCGGCGCCCATCGTATTTTCCGCGAGGGCGGCGACCTTCGTGATCGCATGGTGCGCACCATCGGTGACTACCACACAGTGCTGCCACTCAGTCACAAGAGCAGCCACGTCCTCAGCGCGCTTCCCCTGAGCCTTGAGCACGCCATTCGGGTTTTCTGCATAACGCGGGCAATCCGGGTCCTCCAGGGCAAGGGCGCGTCTCACTGCTCGATGATGATCAATGTCAGCAGGTTCAATGCAGTTCAGGAGCAGGTCCTGGGCCTGGTCTACGCCTACCTCAACGAGATCCGTGATTCCGTTGACGTCAATGCTGGCCTGCCGCCTGAAGATTTCAACGATGAGGTGATGTCAGACATCGAAGCGAGCTTCGAGCAGGAGTTCGACGACACTGGACTGGCCTGGAGAGATGTTCTGACCACCCTCAATGAGGGCGTCCAGTCAATCCAGGTCCGCACCGTCAACATGAAGGGCGGCAAACTCGACTACTCCCTGCACAAGGCGGACGGTCTGCACGTGATTGCCGTCGGCGGCCTGGCGCTCTCGCGCGGCCTGACGCTGGAAGGTCTCACCGTTTCCTATCTGCTGCGCAACGCAACAGCGAGCGACACGCTGATGCAAATGGCGCGCTGGTTCGGTTACCGGCCGGGGTATGAAGATATCTGCCGGCTCTACCTGCCGAAAATATCGCTTGACCACTACGAGTATGTCGATGAGGCGACAGAGGAACTGAGAAGCGAGATCAAGCGCATGCAGGCCGCACGCCGGACGCCGCGCGATTTTGGCCTCAAGGTTCGACAGTCGCCGCTGGCCATTCGGGTAACGGCCGCCAACAAGATGCGCACCGCGGAGAAGCTGCGCATCGCTCAGGATTATTCGGCCCGTCATATCGAAGGCTTCGCGCTTCCCAACGATCGCGATACCGGCGTTCAACATCGACAGGCCGTCGAAGAGTTCCTGAAGGCGCTGGGGGAGCCCAAAGATCGCAGCAAAGGTTATATGTCCTGGACGGCGAAGGGGCGGCAGGTCCTCGCACTGGTCGACAGGTTCCGGTTCGTCGATCACACCGATCTCGCGGCCATCTCCGATCATTCGCTGTTTCACGACTATGTGGAAGATCGCCTGGCGGACGAACTGTCCGAGTGGGACGTGGTCCTGCCGATGCGTCAAAGCGGCGACCAAGAGGCGTTTGGCGGACAGAGCGTGCGTTTCCGCTCGCGCGATCAGGGCACGGTTCTCGGCGGCGTATACCGGATCTACGGCAGCAAAAACAGGGTAGCCGACCCTGGCGACGCCCAGATCGGGCTGACTGACGTCCAGAAAAAACTTGCCGAAGAACGCTACGAAAAGGGTGAATACAGGAAGGAACGGGCCGCGTGCTCCGTGCGTGAGCGCCCAATGATGCTGATCCACGCCTTCAATGCGACCCTTCGGAAAGAAGGGGCTGCGAACGATGACATGCTTGCTCTCGATGGGCCCGTCGTAACCCTGTCGTTCTGCCTGCCGGAGACGCGACGCCCCGCCAAGGAGCGGACGTACCAGGTTAACGCCGTCTATCGCCATCAGCTCGAGCTTTATCTCAACGAGGAGGATGACGACGCTGAAGCCCTGGCGGAGGCGCAGGATGCTGACTGAGTGGGGAGAGATCACCGCACCTGCTGAGGTCGGCGCGCGTAACGTCCGGCTCGCCGACAGCGCCCATCCGCTGGACTTCCGGATCGGCCGCGATCACCGCGACCGCTACATCTTTCAACTGGATGCCGACTGCGCCGAACCGGATGCGCTGGATCTGCCTAAAATGACAGCCCTGACCTGCGATCTGGAACAGCTGTCGGGTGGGCGTGCGCGGCTGTCGCTGGTTCTCAGGCGCGCGGCGGATTTCCGCAACTTTGCGCTGATGTGCAAGAGCCTCCTGCTCGCAACCGAGAACCTGGCTGCAGGTCAGTCAAGGCAGGGTCTGGTCACCACGCTCGATGAGCTCCATCGCTGGCAGGAAATGCTTCGCCGGCAGGCAGATCGCAGACTGTCAAAGCCAGAGCGCATCGGCCTGGTCGGAGAACTCCTGTTCCTTCGTGATGTCCTTGCTCCAAAGCTCGGCTGGAACGCTGCGATCAGGTGCTGGAATGGCCCCGGCGGCGACGAGCAGGACTTTGTTCTGGGAACGAACATCTTTGAGGTGAAGACGCAGGTCGTTACCGCTGATCGCCGGATCAGAATTTCCTCGGAGGACCAGCTGGACCCGGTTCAGGGACGGATTCTCATCTGCAATCAGGGTATCGCGCCGCTCGCGGCTGGAGGCGCTTCGGGGCGGACACTCAACAGTCTGGTTGGAGAGGTGCGCGAAGCCGCGGGCAGGACCGGCTCCGGATCGGCCGAACGACTCGACATCGCACTTCTGGAGGCGGGATATGAGGAGCGTGCCGAATATGATGAGGAGAGCTGGATCCTCGTTGATCGCGCCTACTACGAGGTGAAGGACGCCTTCCCCCGGATCGAACGGGCAGAGCTGCGGCCTGGGGTTGATCAGGTCAAATATTCCATACGGGTAAGTGATTGCCAGCCTTACCTGGTCAGCGTTGATGAAGCATTCGGGGAGCCATCACATGAGTGATCTTCAGGACGCCTTCGATGAACTTCGCGAGGACATCCTGCTCGAGGCCGAAGCACGCGGCATCTTCCAGCAGGAAGCTTTCTTCGAGCTTTATGCCGAAGCAGCCTCGGAAAATGGCGACACCATCGACCTGGAGTATTCACACTGCCGCCGCGAAGGAGGCAGCCGGCCACATCGGATCGACGGTCACGCGTTCGATGGCGACCGCGGGACGCTCTATCTTGCGGTCTGCGACTATCGCGACGGAACCCGGATTGAATCGCTCCAGAACGACCGGCTGAGCTCTGCTCTCAAACAGGCTACCAACTTCTTCGAGAACGCCTGTTCTACATCGTTCATCAACTCGATCGAGGAAACCAGCCCGGCCTTCACCGCCGCCTACCCCATTTATCTCGCGCGGGACTCCATCCGGCGAGTGCGTGTCGTTCTGTTCAGCAATGCGCGCCTTGCCACGCGACGGCCGCCACAGGTGTCCACGGAGATCGCCGGCCTGCCGGTTGTCTACAGCGTGCTTGATGCAACCCGCTATTTCGACATCCAGAAGAGCTTTAAGTCGCCCGAGCCGATTGAGGTCGACCTTGCCTCTATCGCCGGCGCCGCCCTGCCCTGCCTAAAGGCCTCAACCGACGCGGCCGAACACCAGTCCTATCTCCTGGCGATCCCGGGCGCGGTCCTCGCCGAAGTCTTCGGGCTCTACGGTGCGCGCCTGCTTGAGCAGAATGTCCGCACCTACCTTCAGGCCCGCACCAAGGTGAACAAGGGCATTCTCGAGACGATCAAGAAGACGCCCGAGATGTTTTTCGCCTACAATAACGGTCTGACGGCGACAGCCTCCGGCGTAGAGCTGCGCACCCTCGACGAGGGCCAGCTTGGCATCGCAGCCATCCACAATCTTCAGATCGTGAATGGCGGCCAGACCACAGCCTCGATTCTTTACGCCAAGGATGTTGGCAAGGCCGCGCTAGATAGGGTTCATGTCCAGATGAAGCTGTCGGTGGTGCCCCCGGATCTAATTGACCAGGTCGTGCCCCGAATATCACGGTTCGCGAATACGCAGAACCGTATCTCGGAGGCTGATTTTTTCTCGGGCCATCCTTTCCATCTGCAGATGGAACGCTACTCACGCATCCTGTCGGCGCCTCCACAGGCCGGCGCGATGACAGGCGACAAGTGGTTCTACGAACGCGCCCGCGGCCAGTATCGCGATGGCATGGCCTACGCCACACCAGCCGAAAAGAAGAAATATCAGCTCGAATTTCCCAAGGACAAGCTGATCGAGAAGACCGATCTTGCGAAATATGTCCTGACGTTCGAGCGACAGCCGCACATTGTGTCTAGAGCAGCCCAGAAGGCCTTCATGGCCTTCGCCGACGAGACCGCCAAGGTGTGGCGTGCCTCTCCGACCCGGTATAACGAAACCTGGTACCGCAACGCCTGCGCAATGGCGCTCGTTTTCCGCTGGACCGACAGGTTCATTGCGGGGGCCGAATGGTACAAGCTGGACCGCGGCTATAAATCTCAGACCGTGGCGTACACTCTGGCCTGGCTGGCGCAGCATGTCATCGATGAAGGCCGTGCGTCGCTGAACTGGGCCCAGATCTGGAACACGCAGACCGTTCCGGAGGAGCTCCAGGACTTCATAGTCGAGCTGGCGCCTCAGATTGCTGCGGCGATCCGCCAGACGCCTTCTCACATCCGCAACGTTGGCGAATACTGCAAGTTCGAGCTCTGCTGGCAAACGCTGAAGGCGGAAGCTTTCAATGTACCACCCCTTCCGGGCTTCCTGATGCTGGATGCCGACGAAGCCAACGAAGAACGGAAAGACGCGCGGGCGACCGCCCGGATGGATGCCGATCTCGACATTGACGTTCACCTGCCGGCGATCGCGCCAAAGGCCGAGATCATTCGCAGGACAGTGGATCGGAGAGGTTGGCTATCTCCCAAATCGGACGCCGGACTTCGCAAGCTTGCGACGATGAACCTCAACCTCGCGCGGCCTGAAAAAAACGCACTGAAGCTGCTGTTGAACCGGATGGCGGATGAGGGCACGCCCTGGCAGGACCTATAGGGTCGACTGCGCGCCGAGAGCAGACATTCAACTGAGGCCAGTTAGCCGACTTTCGGGATGCTTGGCACCGCCTCCCCGATCGGAGTTGGTAGCTGCGTCTGAGCAACGAATCCTGCAGTTCTTGACGTGCCCCTGAGAATTTCCTCCACGTGGAGCTAGAGTCCGGCCCTTGAAAGGACGGACGGAATGAAACGAGCGAGATTCACGGAAGAGCAGATCATCGGGATCCTGCG
>NZ_JBRERY010000017.1:0-38509 GCF_052907225.1 Brevundimonas sp. RM1 | reverse complement strand
CGCCAGCGTCATCGAGATCGCCGCCGTCAGCGTCGTCTTGCCGTGGTCAACGTGACCGATCGTGCCGATGTTCACGTGCGGCTTCGTGCGTTCGAACTTTTCCTTGGCCATTCTCTAGCTCCTGGCATCCCCAAAACGGGGGTCCAAATGGGTTTGGGGATAGGTGGGGCGATTTGTGGTCAAACCGCCCCGTTTTCAAGTGAGTCCGTCGAAAAGACGGACTTAGGCGTACTTCTTGATCACTTCGTCGGCGACGTGTTGCGGCACCGCTTCGTAGTGGTCGTACTGCATGGTGAACTGGGCGCGGCCCTGCGACATGCCGCGCAGCGTGTTCACATAGCCGAACATGTTGGCCAGCGGCACGAAGGCGTTCACGACGACAGCGTTGCCGCGCATGTCCTGCCCCTGGATCATGCCGCGACGGCCGTTCAGGTCGCCGATGATCGAACCCAGGTACTCTTCCGGGGTCACGACCTCGACCGCCATGATCGGCTCGAGCAGCTTCGGTCCGCCCTTTTCCTTCAGCTCGCGGAACGCAGCGCGCGACGCGATTTCGAAGGCCAGGACCGAGGAGTCGACGTCGTGGAAAGCGCCGTCCACCAGGGTGGCCTTGACGTCGATCACCGGGAAGCCGGCCAGCAGGCCGTTGTCCTTGGCCGACTTCAGGCCCTTTTCGACGCCCGGGATGTATTCCTTGGGCACCGCGCCGCCGACGATGGCCGACTCGAAGACGAAGTCCGAACCCGGCTCGCCCGGCTCGAACACCAGCTTGACGCGGGCGAACTGGCCCGTACCGCCGGTCTGCTTCTTGTGGGTGTAGTCGATCTCGGCCTTGCGGCTGATGGACTCGCGATAGGCCACCTGCGGCGCGCCGATGGTCGCTTCGACCTTGTAGGTGCGCTTCAGGATGTCGATCTTGATGTCCAGGTGCAGCTCGCCCATGCCCTTCAGGATCGTCTGGCCCGACTCGTGGTCGGTCGAGACGGTGAAGGACGGATCTTCCGAAGCCAGCTTGGCCAGGGCGACGCCCAGCTTCTCCTGGTCGGCCTTGGTCTTGGGCTCGACGGCGATCTCGATAACCGGCGCCGGGAATTCCATCTTCTCGAGGATGACCGGCGACTTCAGCGGATCGCACAG
Organism: Brevundimonas sp. RM1; assembly: GCF_052907225.1. Lineage (NCBI taxonomy): Bacteria > Pseudomonadati > Pseudomonadota > Alphaproteobacteria > Caulobacterales > Caulobacteraceae > Brevundimonas > Brevundimonas sp. RM1. The sequence goes on along the minus strand of NZ_JBRERY010000017.1, from coordinate 37,372 downwards.
GGTGTCGCCCGTGCGGGTTTCCTTCAGGCCGGCCAGGGCGACGATGTCGCCAGCGTAGGCTTCCTTGATGTCCTCGCGGTTGTTCGAGTGCATCAGCAGCATGCGGCCGACACGCTCACGCTTGTCGCGCGACGAGTTCAGCAGCGACTGGCCGGTCTCCATCTTGCCCGAGTACAGGCGGCAGAAGGTGATCGAACCGACGAAGGGGTCGTCCATGATCTTGAACGCCAGAACCGACAGGGGCTCTTCGTCCGAAGCCTTGCGGGTGATCGGCTCTTCGGTCTTGAAGTCGATGCCCGGCGTCGGCGGGATGTCCACCGGCGACGGCAGGTAGTCGACGACGGCGTCGAGCAGGGGCTGGACGCCCTTGTTCTTGAAGGCCGAGCCGGCCAGGATCGGGTAGAAGGCGCCGGTGATGACGGCCTTACGGATGCAGCGCTTCAGCACTTCAACCGAGGGCTCGTTGCCTTCCAGATAGGCTTCCATCGCCTCATCGTCGATCTCGACGGCGTTGTCGACCAGGTACTGGCGAGCGGCGGCCACGGCGTCAGCCATGTCGGCCGGGATGTCGCGCACGTCGGCCGAGGCGCCGACCTGGTCGGTTTCCCAGACCAGGGCCTTCATCTCGACCAGGTCGACCACGCCCTTCAGGTTCGATTCCGAACCGATCGGCAGTTGGATCGGCACGGCCTTGGCGCCCAGACGGTCGCGGATCGACTCGACCGACTTTTCGAAGTCGGCGCCGATCTTGTCCATCTTGTTGACGAAGACGATGCGCGGAACGTTGTACTTGTCAGCCTGGCGCCAGACGGTTTCCGTTTGCGGCTCGACGCCGGCGTTGCCGTCCAGCACCGTGACGGCGCCGTCGAGCACGCGCAGCGAACGCTCGACTTCAATGGTGAAGTCCACGTGGCCGGGGGTGTCGATGATGTTCAGGCGCTTTTCGCGCCAGAAAGCGGTCGTCGCGGCCGACGTGATGGTGATGCCGCGTTCCTGCTCCTGATCCATCCAGTCCATGGTGGACGCGCCGTCGTGCGTCTCGCCCATTTTGTGGTTCTTGCCGGTGTAGAACAGGATCCGCTCGGTCGTCGTCGTCTTGCCCGCGTCGATGTGGGCCATGATGCCGAAGTTGCGGTAGTCTTCGATTTTATGTGTGCGGGGCATTGAAGTTGCCTTCCGGGAGCTTCGCGGACGCGGCGAGCGCCCTGGGGTGTCGGATATGACGGCGCGGGCGGTTCAACCTGAACGCCCGCGCCGGATCGTCTTAAATAGTCGCCGCCATTGGCGGTTTTAAGACGCTTACCAGCGGTAGTGGCTGAAGGCGCGGTTGGCTTCGGCCATCTTGTGGGTGTCTTCGCGCTTCTTGACCGCGGTGCCGCGGTTGTTCGAGGCGTCCAGCAGCTCGGCGGCCAGCTTTTCCGTCATGGTGTTTTCGCCGCGGTTGCGCGCGGCGTTGACCAGCCAGCGGATGGCCAGGGCGCGACGACGGTCCGGACGGACCTCGACCGGCACCTGGTAGGTGGCGCCGCCGACGCGACGCGAACGGACTTCGACCGACGGGGCGACGTTTTCCAGGGCGGCGTGGAAGGTCTCGACCGCAGTCTGCTCCTTCTTCTTGTCCGCCAGGATGTCGAAGGCACCGTAAACGATGTTTTCGGCGACGGCCTTCTTACCTTCGTACATGACGTAGTTCATGAACTTGGTGACCACCAGGTCTCCGAACTTGGGATCCGGCAGAACTTCACGCTTCTGGGCGCGGTGACGACGCGACATGGGTTATTCCTTCTCGGGCCCGACTGACGTCGGGAAAATCTCTGAAACGTAGGCCGGGGCCGATTACTTCGGACGCTTGGCGCCGTAGTGCGAACGACGCTGCTTGCGGTCCTTGACGCCTTGCGTATCGAGCACGCCGCGCAGGATGTGGTAGCGAACGCCGGGCAAGTCCTTCACGCGGCCGCCGCGGATCAGCACGACCGAGTGCTCCTGCAGGTTGTGGCCTTCGCCGGGGATGTAGCACACGGCTTCGACGCCGTTCTTGGCCAGGCGGACCTTGGCGACCTTACGCAGAGCCGAGTTCGGCTTCTTCGGGGTCGTGGTGTACACGCGGGTGCAGACGCCGCGACGCTGGGGCGAACCCTCCAGGGCCGGAACCTTGTTGCGAACCGGCTTCGGCTTGCGGGGCTTGCGGATCAGCTGGTTGATCGTGGGCATTCGAATTCGTCTCTTTTCGATGTGGAGGCGTGTGTCTTTCGACCGGAGCGCCTCATGAGCCTTCTTTTGAACGGGACCGAAGCCCCGCCCGGGTGTTATCGAGCCGAGGTCACGACGCCCAAACAGAAAAACCGGAACGCGCGCTTCGGGCGTTCCGGCGGGACACAGCCCGTCCGTTCAATTGTCACGATCTCAGCGGACGGCGAACCGCCCACGTCTCGAAAGTGCGCGGCTTCTACGCGCGATCCGTTAACAGGTCAAGGGATTCGCTCAGGCCGACGCCTGCAGCCCCGCGTTCGCATCCTGTTCAGGGATCAATGATATTGCGCCTATATATCGCCATGCTTGCCTAGGCATCATTCGTTCAGACGATGGGGGAGCCTTCATGAGCATCGCCGTTCTGACCGCAGACCCCGCGAAAAGGGCGCGACCGCGCCTCAAGCGGACCCTGACGGCGGGGGCCTCCCTGCTGATGCACGTGATCGTGCTGGGCAGCATGGCTCGCTATGCGGCGGACGACCGGCGCGAGGCTCTCCCTCCGCCGCCGGCGCCGCCGATCATCCAGCTTGAACTCGAACGTCCGTTCGTTCCGCCGCAGCCGTCGCCGCCCCTGCCTGCGCCGACGCGCGTCCCGACGCCTCCGCCCACGCCGATGGAAGCGCAACCGCCTCAGAGAACTGCAGCCCAACCTTCGCCGGCTCCTGCTCCGGCGCCCCCCGCGGTTCAGGCGACGCCGCCTCCTCGAACTGCGCCGCAAGCCCCGCCCCTGCCGACCCCTGCGCCCAAGGCGGCCCCCGCGCCGCCCGCCGCCGCACTGGAGCGGGCGCCGACCGCCCCCGCCGTGATCGCCCCCATCCGCCCGCGCAAGAAAGACGAAGAGGACGGCCGCGACGGCCTGCCCGCTCCGCCCGCCCCGCGCCTGGCCAATCCGGCGCCCGGCGCGCCTTCGGCCGCCGCCTCAGGCGTGGACGGTGTGTCGGACGCCTGGCGGGTGACGCCGGAAGGCCAGTCCGGCCGCAACGCCCGGGCGCTGCGCACCTCGCCCGCCGGCTGCCCCGCCGGCCGACTGTTGCGACGCGGGGAAGAGATCATCTGCGACGAGCGCTTCAACGCCCGCGCGGCGCAGGGCGCAGAGAACGGCCGCATCACCGGCACCGGCAACGCCGAGCGCGACGCCCGTTTCGCCCGCGAAGGCGCGCGCGAGATGCAACGATACGAGGCACAACGACGCCCGCTCAGCGGCGGCGTCGGCGTACTGGCGCCGCAGGACTGCCCCGGCTCTAACTTCGGCACGGGCTGCGCGGGCGCCCACCTGGATTCCTCGATGCAGATGGACTCCAACCGCAACGTCCAGACCCGCCGCGACGGCGCCCCGGCCTCGGGCCGCCCGATGACGCCCGGCGCCGCCGGTCCGCGCGAGCCGATGCGGCCGCAGTAGGCTCTCGGCGCACGCCCTCTCAGCCCGTGCACGCCCAACGGCCTCAAGCAGCGCAATGCGCGGTAGGCCAAACAAAAAAGAGCGGCGCCTTTCGACGCCGCCCTCTTCTGTCTTTCAGGTCTGAACCCGGATCAGTCGGCCGACTGCTCCAACTCCAGGGCCAGGTCCGCGGGAAGCGGCTCGACCGCGTCTTCGCGGGCCTGGGTCAGCTCAGCGTCACGCTCGTTGGCGATCTTCTGCAGGCTGCGCAGGTAGGAGCCCGTGCCCGCCGGGATCAGGCGACCCACGATCACGTTTTCCTTCAGGCCTTCCAGCGTGTCCTTCTTGCCGTGGACCGAAGCCTCGGTGAGGACGCGGGTGGTCTCCTGGAACGAGGCCGCCGAGATGAAGCTGCGGGTCTGCAGCGACGCCTTGGTGATGCCCAGCAGGACCGGCTGCACGGTGGCGATGCGGCCGCCGCGCTTCTCGACCTTGGCGTTCTCGATGTCGACTTCGACCCGATCGACGTGGTCGCCCTTGATGAGCGTCGTCTCGGCGGAGTCGATGACCTCGACCTTCTGCAGCATCTGACGGACGATGACTTCGATGTGCTTGTCGTTGATCGGCACGCCCTGCAGTCGGTAGACCTCCTGCACTTCGTTCACCAGATACTCGGCCAGCGCCTCGACGCCCTGAATGCGCAGCAGGTCGTGCGGATCCGGGTTGCCGTCGATGATGTAGTCGCCCTTCTGGATCAGATCGCCGTCGTGGACGGAGATGTGCTTGCCCTTCGGGATCAAGAACTCGACCGCCTCGGCCTGGTTGCCGTCGGCATCCGGCTCCGGGGTGATCTTGATGCGGCGCTTGTTCTTGTAGTCGCGACCGAATTCGACGCGGCCGTCCATTTCGGCGATGACCGCGCAGTCCTTCGGACGACGGGCTTCGAACAGTTCGGCCACGCGCGGCAGACCGCCGGTGATGTCGCGGGTCTTGGCGCCTTCGGTCGGGATACGGGCGATGATGTCGCCCGGCTTGACCTCGTCGCCGTTGGCCACCGACAGGATGGCCCCCACGGGCAGCAGATAACGCGCGTCAGAACCGCTCGACAGCTTGGCGTAGCTGTCGCCCTGGGTGACGCCCATGGCCGGACGCAGGTCCGCGCCGCGCGGGCTGGCGCGCCAGTCGGAGACGACGCGTTGGGCGATGCCCGTGGCCTCGTCCGTCTCTTCCTTGACCGACAGGCCCTCGACCAGATCCTCGAAGCGCACCACGCCGCCGACTTCCGTCAGGATCGGGGTGGTGTACGGATCCCACTCGGCCAGGCGTTGGTTCTTAACCACCTCGCCGCCGTCCTTGACGCGCAGGCGCGCGCCGTACGGCACCTTGTAGGATTCGCGGTCCTTGCCGTCGACGGTCACGGTGACCACGACGTTGCGGCTCATGGCCACCGGATCGCCGTGAGCGGCGATAACGGTCGGGCCGACGACCTTGATGACGCCCGCGTTGGTCGCCTCGAAGAACGAGGTTTCCGCCACCTGAGCCGTACCGCCGATGTGGAAGGTACGCATCGTCAGCTGGGTGCCCGGCTCGCCGATCGACTGGGCGGCGATGACGCCGACCGCTTCGCCGATGTTGACGTTGGTGCCGCGCGCCAGGTCACGGCCGTAGCACATGCCGCAGATGCCGGCGTCGGCTTCACACGTCAGGGCCGAACGGACCTTGATGGACTGGACGCCGACCTTGTCGATCAGCTCGACTTCCTCTTCCTGCAGATAGGTGTCCGCAGGGAACAGGACTTCGCCGCCCGGCTCCTTGATGTCCTCGGCCGCGTAACGGCCCAGGACGCGCTGGCCCAGCGAGACGAGCACGTCGCCGCCTTCGACCACGGCGCGCAGGGTGATGCCGCGCGTCGAGCCGCAGTCTTCCTCGGTGACGATGGAGTCCTGCGCCACGTCCACCAGACGGCGGGTCAGGTAACCCGAGTTGGCGGTCTTCAGCGCGGTGTCGGCCAGACCCTTACGGGCGCCGTGGGTGGAGTTGAAGTACTCAAGGACGGTCAGGCCTTCCTTGAAGTTCGAGATGATCGGCGTCTCGATGATTTCGCCCGAGGGCTTGGCCATCAGGCCGCGCATGCCGCCTAGTTGCTTCATCTGAGCCTGCGAGCCACGAGCGCCCGAGTTGGCCATCATGAAGACCGAGTTGATGTCCGGCTCCTGACCCTTGATCAGGACGCGCGGCTGAGCGATTTCGCCCATCATCTCATCGGCGATCTTGTCCGTGGCCTTGGCCCAGGCGTCGACGACCTTGTTGTACTTCTCGCCCTTGGTGATCAGGCCGTCAGCATATTGCTGCTCGTACTCTTCCACCTGGGTGCGGGTTTCGTTGACCAGCTGTTCCTTCTTGGCCGGGATGACGATGTCGTCCTTGCCCACCGAGATGCCGGCCTTGGCCGCTTCACGGAAGCCCATCTGCATCATCTGGTCGGCGAAGATGACCGTCGCCTTCTGACCGCAGTGACGGTAGACCTGATCGATCAGGTTGCCGATTTCCTTCTTGGTCAGGTTCTTCTCAAGAAGCTTGTAGCCGATGTTCGGGTTCAGCGGCAGCAGAGCGCCCAGCTTCATCCGGCCCGGCGTGGTGTCAATCACCTTGGTCACGACTTCGCCGTCTGAGTTCATCTCGGTCCAGCGCGCCTTGATCTTGGTGTGCAGCTTGACGACCTGGGCGTCCAGCGCCGCGTCGATCTCGCCCATGTTGGCGAACAGCTTGCCCTCGCCCGGCTGGTTCTCCTTGACCAGCGACAGGTAGTACAGGCCCAGGACGATGTCCTGCGAAGGCACGATGATCGGCTTGCCGTTGGCGGGCGACAGGATGTTGTTCGTCGACATCATCAGCACGCGCGCTTCCAGCTGGGCCTCAAGGCTCAGCGGGACGTGCACGGCCATCTGGTCGCCGTCGAAGTCAGCGTTGAACGCCGTACAGACCAGCGGGTGCAGGCGGATGGCCTTGCCCTCGATCAGCTTGGGCTCGAACGCCTGGATGCCCAGACGGTGAAGCGTCGGCGCGCGGTTCAGCAGAACCGGGTGCTCGCGGATGACCTCGTCCAGGATATCCCAGACGGCGGGCTGCTCGCGCTCGACCATGCGCTTGGACTGCTTGACGGTGCCCGACAGGCCCTTGGCGTCCAGACGCGCGTAGATGAACGGCTTGAACAGCTCCAGGGCCATCTTCTTGGGCAGGCCGCACTCATGCAGCTTCAGCTCGGGGCCCACGGTGATGACCGAACGGCCCGAGTAGTCGACGCGCTTGCCCAGCAGGTTCTGACGGAAGCGACCCTGCTTGCCCTTCAGCATGTCGGCCAGCGACTTCAGCGGACGCTTGTTCGCGCCGGTGATGACGCGACCGCGACGGCCGTTGTCGAACAGGGCGTCGACGGATTCCTGCAGCATCCGCTTTTCGTTGCGGATGATGATGTCCGGCGCGCGCAGCTCGATCAGGCGCTTCAGGCGGTTGTTCCGGTTGATGACCCGGCGATACAGGTCGTTCAGGTCCGACGTCGCGAAGCGGCCGCCGTCCAGCGGCACCAGCGGACGCAGTTCCGGCGGGATGACCGGGACGATGGTCAGGATCATCCACTCGGGCTTGTTGCCCGACTCGATGAAGGCTTCCAGCAGCTTCAGTCGCTTGGACGCCTTCTTGGCCTTCAGCTCCGACGGGTTGTCGGCCAGTTCGGCGCGGTGCTTCTCGGCCTCGGCGTTCAGGTCGATCGCCATCAGCAGGTTGCGGACCGCCTCGGCGCCGATCTCGGCCGTGAAGCCGTCGTCGCCGAACTCTTCCTGATAGTGATAGAATTCGTCTTCCGTCAGCAGCTGGTTCTGCTTCAGCGGGGTCAGGCCCGGCTCGGTGACGATGTAGTTCTCGAAGTACAGGACGCGCTCGACGTCCTTCAGCGCCATGTCCAGCATCAGCGAGATGCGCGACGGCAGCGACTTCAGGAACCAGATGTGGGCGACCGGAGCGGCCAGGTCGATGTGACCCATGCGCTCGCGGCGAACGCGAGCCAGGGTGACTTCAACGCCGCACTTCTCGCAGATGATGCCCTTGTACTTCATGCGCTTGTACTTGCCGCACAGGCATTCGTAGTCCTTGGTCGGGCCAAAGATACGGGCGCAGAACAGGCCGTCACGCTCGGGCTTGAACGTGCGGTAATTGATGGTTTCCGGCTTCTTGATCTCGCCGAACGACCACGAACGGATCTTCTCCGGCGAGGCCAGGGCGATCTTGATCTGGTCGAAGGTCGGGGTGACCGGGACCGGGTTGAAGATGTTCAGGACTTCCTGGTTCATCTTTATTCCTTCTGCGGGAATGCCCCGCGAAAATCATTCAGAGAGGAGAACAGGCGGACCGCCCTCCCCCGCCGAGGCGAGGAAGGGCGCTTGATCCGGTCAGCTGTTTTCCAGCTCCACGTTCAGACCCAGCGAGCGCATTTCCTTCACCAGCACGTTGAAGGACTCGGGGATGCCGGCCTCGAAGCTGTCGTCGCCGCGGACAATGGCCTCGTAGACCTTGGTCCGGCCGGCTACGTCGTCCGACTTCACCGTCAGCATTTCCTGCAGGGTGTAGGCGGCGCCGTAAGCTTCCAGAGCCCAGACCTCCATTTCCCCGAAGCGCTGACCGCCGAACTGCGCCTTACCGCCCAGCGGCTGCTGGGTGACGAGCGAGTACGGGCCGATCGAGCGGGCGTGGATCTTGTCGTCGACCAGGTGGTGCAGCTTCAGCATGTACACATAGCCGACCGTGACCGGACGCTTGAACTGCTCGCCCGTCTGGCCGTCGAACAGGATCGACTGACCCGAACGATCCAGGTCCGCCGATTCCAGCAGATCCTCGATGTCCGAGATGCGCGCGCCGTCGAAGACCGGAGTCGCGAACGGAACGCCCTTGGACAGGTTCTGGGCCAGTTCGATCAGCTCTTCGTCGCTCTGCGGCAGCGGGGTGTCGGCGCCGTAGATCTGAGTCAGACGCGACACCAGGGCGTCGCGCATGCCGCCGTCCATCCACTGCTCGAGCAAGCCCTTGATCTGCTTGCCCAGGCCAGCGGCTGCCCAACCCAGGTGGGTTTCGAAGATCTGGCCGATGTTCATGCGCGACGGCACGCCCAGCGGGTTCAGAACGATGTCGACGTGGGTGCCGTCGTCCAGGTGCGGCATGTCCTCGATCGGCAGGATCTTGGAGATGACGCCCTTGTTGCCGTGACGGCCGGCCATCTTGTCGCCCGGCTGCAGTTTGCGCTTCACGGCCACGAAGACCTTGACCATCTTCATGACGCCGGGCGGCATCTCGTCGCCGCGCTGCAGCTTCTCAACCTTGTCTTCGAAGCGGCGGTCGAGGGCCTTACGGGCGTCCTCGAACTGCTTCTTCATGGCCTCCAGCTCGCCCATCGCCTTCTCGTCGTCGAGGGCGACCTGCCACCACAGGCCCTTGGACACTTCGGCCAGCTTCTCTTCGGTGACCTCGCCGCGGCCCATGCCCTTCGGGCCGGACACGGCGGTCTTGCCGAGCAGCAGCGGCTTCACGCGGCCGTAGACGTTGCGCTCAAGGATCTTGAGCTCGTCGTCGCGGTCCTTGCCCAGACGCTCGATCTCGGCGCGTTCGATGGCCACGGCGCGCTCGTCCTTGTCGATGCCGTGACGGTTGAACACGCGCACGTCGACGATGGTGCCGGCGACGCCCGGCGGCAGACGCAGCGAGGTGTCGCGCACGTCCGAAGCCTTCTCGCCGAAGATGGCGCGCAGCAGCTTCTCTTCCGGGGTCATCGGGCTTTCGCCCTTCGGCGTCACCTTGCCGACCAGAATGTCGCCCGGCTGGACCTCGGCGCCGATGGCCACGATGCCCGCCTCGTCGAGGTTGCGCAGGGCTTCCTCGCCGACGTTCGGGATGTCGCGGGTGATTTCTTCCGGACCCAGCTTGGTGTCACGCGCCATCACTTCGAACTCTTCGAGGTGGATGGAGGTGAAGATGTCGTCGCGCACGATGCGCTCGGAGATCAGGATGGAGTCTTCGAAGTTGTAGCCGTTCCAGGGCATGTAGGCGACCAGGACGTTGCGGCCCAGAGCCAGTTCGCCCAGATCCGTCGACGGACCGTCGGCGATCACGTCGCCGGTCTTCACTTCGTCGCCCACGCGCACGATCGGGCGCTGGTTGATGCAGGTCGACTGGTTCGAGCGCTGGAACTTCGACAGGCGATAGATGTCGACGCCCGAACGACCGGCGTCCACGTCGCCCGTGGCGCGAACCACGATGCGGGTGCCGTCGATCTGTTCGACCACGCCGTCACGACGGGCGATCACGACCGCGCCGGAGTCCACGGCCACGACCGCTTCCATGCCGGTGCCGACCAGCGGCGCGTCCGACTGCACCAGCGGCACGGCCTGACGTTGCATGTTGGCGCCCATCAGCGCGCGGTTGGCGTCGTCGTTTTCCAGGAAGGGGATCAGGGCGGCGGCGACCGAAACGACCTGTTTCGGCGACACGTCCATCATGTCGACCGTTTCCTTGGTCAGCAGCTGCGAGTCGCCGTTGATACGGCCCGGCACCAGCTCCTCGACGATCTCGCCGTCCTTCAGGTCGATGTTGGCCTGGGCGATGACGTGCTTCGCCTCTTCCATGGCCGAGATGTAGACCACCTCGTCCGTCGCCTTGCCTTCGACCACGCGACGGTACGGGCTTTCGATGAAGCCGTACTTGTTCACGCGAGCGTGCGTGGCCAGGGAGTTGATCAGACCGATGTTCGGGCCTTCCGGCGTTTCGATCGGGCAGATGCGGCCGTAGTGCGTCGGGTGAACGTCGCGGACTTCAAAGCCGGCGCGCTCGCGCGTCAGACCGCCCGGGCCAAGCGCCGAAAGGCGACGCTTGTGGGTGATTTCCGACAGCGGGTTGGTCTGGTCCATGAACTGCGACAGCTGCGACGAGCCGAAGAATTCACGCACGGCGGCGGCGGCCGGTTTGGCGTTGATCAGGTCGTGCGGCATGACCGTGTCGATATCGACCGAGGACATACGCTCCTTGATGGCGCGCTCCATGCGCAGCAGACCGACGCGGTACTGGTTTTCCAGCAGCTCGCCGACCGAACGGACCCGGCGGTTGCCCAGGTTGTCGATGTCGTCGATCTCCCCGCGGCCGTCCTTCAGGCCGACCAGGATCTGCAGCACCTTCAGCACGTCGTCCTTCTGCAGGACGCGGATTTCGTCCGAAACCTCAGGGGTTTCCAGACGCATGTTCATCTTGACGCGGCCCACGGCCGACAGGTCGTAGCGCTCGGCGTCGAAGAACAGGGAGTTGAACATGGCCTCGGCCGCTTCCGGCGTCGGCGGCTCGCCCGGGCGCATGACGCGATAGACGTCGAACAGGGCGTCCTCGCGGCCCGTGTTCTTGTCCACGCGCAGGGTGTTGCGCATGTAGGCGCCGACCGTGACGTGGTCGATGTCCAGCACGTCGATGGTGGTGAAGCCGTTGGCTTCCAGCAGTTCGATCGCGGCGGCGTCCAGTTCGTCGCCCGCCTCGGCGTAGATTTCGCCGGTCTGGTAGTTGACGGCGTCAGCGGCCAGATACTTGGTCAGCAGGGCGTCAGCCGCCAGCGACAGAGACTTCAAACCGCCGTCGGCCAGCTTCTTGGCGGCGCGGGCGCTGATCTTCTGACCGGCCGGGGCGACCACTTCGCCGGTGTCGGCGTCGACCAGATCGAACTCCGGCTTCACGCCGCGCCAGCGCTCCGGCTTGTAGGGGGTGACCCAACCTTCGCCGCGCTTCTCGTACGGAACGGTCTCGTAGAAGGTCTTGAGGATCTCTTCTCCGTCCATGCCCAGGGCATAGAGGAAGGTGGTGGCGGGCAGCTTACGACGACGGTCGATGCGGACGTAGACGATGTCCTTGGCGTCGAACTCAAAGTCCAGCCACGAGCCACGGTAGGGAATGACGCGGGCGGCGAACAGCAGCTTGCCCGACGAGTGGGTCTTGCCCTTGTCGTGGTCGAAGAAGACGCCCGGCGAGCGGTGCATCTGCGAGACGATCACGCGCTCGGTGCCGTTGACGATGAAGGTGCCCTTGTCCGTCATGAGCGGGATGTCGCCCATGTAGACGTCTTGCTCCTTGATGTCCTTGACCGAACGGGCGCCCGTTTCTTCCTCGGTCTCAAAGACGATCAGGCGCAGCTTGACCTTCAGCGGCGCGGCATAGGTCATGTCGCGCTGAATGCATTCCTCGACGTCGTACTTCGGGTCTTCAAACTCGTAGGAGACGTATTCCAGGACGGCGCGTTCGTTGAAGTCCTTGATCGGGAAGACCGACTTGAAGACCGCTTCAATGCCCTCGTCGTTGCGCAGACCGGGGCGCGACTCGCGCTGCAGGAACTGCTCATAGGAAGCACGCTGAACCTCGATCAGGTTCGGCATCTGCACGGCTTCGGGGATGCGCCCGAAGCTGTAGCGAATGCGCTTCTTGCCGGTGAACGACGTGGCGGCAGCGATCTTACCCAAGGCGAGACCGTCGGTGGACTTGGCCATTCTGTTTTCCCAATCGCGGCCCCTTGCGAGGCCCGCTCTCAATGCAGCAGCCACGGCGCGCCGACCGGCGATCCGTGACCGTAAATGTCTCTCGGCGCCCACCCTCGATCCGCGAACAGATCAGGACGCCTGGATGTATCCGCCCCCTTGGGGAGGGGCGACGCCTTCGCACCGGTCGGAGGGCGACAAACCGGGCCTCGGCGCTTTCGCGCGGGATTCAGGGAATCTGCGAACGCGCATATATACGCCCTTCTTCGGCGAAATAAAGGCCCCTCACGCGAGCAGTCGACAGTTTCAATCAGCGTGATAAGCCTAGCCTTATGAAGCACATCGCCCTGCCCGTTCTCGCCGCCCTGTCGCTTGCCGCCTGCGCCTCGACGCAAGACGCTCCTCTCGCCGAACCGCGCACGCCCGTCGGCCCCGCTACCCAGGAGAACTGGGAGGTCGGCCAGGCCGCCTATCTGATGTGGAACAGCCAGCAGCGCGGCTGGAGCGTCACGCCCTCCGGTCTGCAGTATCGTCGCGTCAGCAAGGCCAACCCCAAGGGCGAGCAGCCGACGGCGACCGACACGGTCAAGGTCCACTATCGCGGCACCTTCATCGATGGGCGCGAGTTCGACAGCTCCTACTCGCGCAACGAACCGACCAGCTTCCCGCTCAACCGCGTCATCAAGGGGTGGACCGAGGGCGTGGCCCTGATGCGCGAAGGCGAGACCTATGAGTTCGTCATCCCCGCCGATCTGGCTTACGGCCCGCGCTGGATGGGCACGGAAATCCCCGCCAACTCGGCCCTGCGCTTCACTGTCGAACTGCTTGAGGTGAACCCGGAGCGCTAGTCCAGGTTCATGCCCGGCCTCCAACCGCTCTCAGCGAGGAAGCCCTTCACATCCGTCATCTGCAGTATCGCCTGCAGGGCTTCGCGTTTATCCGGGGCGTTCCTGTAGTAGGCCTTGGCGATCCGGTAGCCGACCCAGTAGCCGAGGTCGCCAGGCTTCTCAGGCGTTGAATTATAGACCCAGGCCGACAGGTCGGTCTTGTCCTGATCAGCGATGAAGGCGGTCTCAATCTCGAGTTCGCGCCCACGAGTCTGCGGCGCGAGATAGGCATAGGCCGGCGCGCCGATCATCAGTTCGGTGACGAACTCCGCGACGCCCTCGGCCATCGACACCTCCAGCACCGTGAACTGCTCTTTTTCAGTAAGCTCCGGCGCCTGCTGGGTGTGGACATACTCGTGGATCAGAACCCCCACGAAGCGGTCCTCGATGTCGGGATTGATGAAGTCGGTGGCGCAGAGCGCCTCCAAGCCCACCTGGATTCCGTCTACCGGACTGCCGACCGCGACCGGGCGGCCGCGACCGATCACAAAGGTCGCCGACGGAAACTGCGCCCCGGGATACTGATCGATGAAGCGGGCCAGCCCCTCGGCGACCCGCGCACGGACGCGCGGCAGGTGGTCAGCGCAGGCCCGCGCCTCGACATAGATTTCGGGTCGAGCAGCCATGGCGTCCGCCATCCTCGCGCCCGTCACCCTGCGCACCTTCGCCAGATGCGTCAGGCCGGTGGAGCCGCCATCCAGATAGGCCTGAAGCTGCTCAGCGCTCGGCCGTCCGGCAGTGCTGTCGTAAAGCGCATAGAAGCGGTCGACGTCGCCGGTCTCGATCACGGGTTCGGGGCTGGCGCGATCCGGCGCCGCCATCTGGGCCGCGAACGTCGGCGACGACGCCGAAAGCGCCAGCACGGCGGCGACGCTCGCCAGAATCCGCTTCCCGCTCATGTGATCTCCATCGCCTTGTGACACCGCTGTCACGCTAGTACGCAATCGAAGCCGGTGAAATCCGCCTCCGCGCAGGCGCCCCAAACATGACGGCGAATTCATCCGCCCACGTCGGGCTTGACCATAGCCGCAACGCACAGTGATCTGCTGCGTCCTCGCCGCCTTGCCGGAAAGTCCCTCTGATGATGCGTCCCGCCGCCCGCCTGCTTGTCACCGCCTGCGCCTCCGCCTTGCTGTTCAGCGCCGGTTCGGCCCTGGCCCAGGTGGGAACGCCCGCCCTGCCCGTCGCCCTGGCGCCGATTCCAGCGGCCAAGGACGAGGCCTATCCCGGCGCCATCAAGCTGGACGTCGACGCCACCGACATCGACCGCCGCCTGATCCAGGTGCGCCAGACCATCCCCGTCAGCGGCCCCGGCCCTCTGGTCCTCTTCTATCCGCAGTGGATTCCCGGCAACCACGGCCCGGTCGGCCCCGTCGCCAACGTCGGCGGCCTGACCTTCACCGCCGAGGGGCGGCGGCTGGAGTGGGTGCGCAACACCGTCCAGCCCTGGGCCTATCAGATCGAGGTTCCGGCCGGCGTGACCGAGGTCGAGGCCGCCTTCCAGTGGCTGACGCCCATTGAAGGCAATCAGGGCCGCGTCGTCGTCACGCCCGAGATGCTGAACATCCAGTGGGAAAAGGCCCTGCTCTATCCGGCGGGCTATTATTCGCGTCAGATCACCTTCCAGCCGACGCTGAAGCTGCCTCAGGGCTGGAACTACGGCGTCGCCCTGGACACCGTCAGCTTCGAGAACGGCCTGGCGACCTTCGCCCCGATCACGCTGGAGCATCTGGCTGACAGCCCGGTCTTCGCCGGCGCCCATTATCGCCAGATCGACCTGGATCCGGGCGGCCGCTCGCCGGTGCGCCTGAACGTCGTGGCAGATGACGCCAAGATGCTGGAGGCGACGGACGAGCACGTCCAACTGCACCGCAATCTGGTCCAGCAGGCCGACCGCCTGTTCGGCGCGCGCCACTTCAACCACTACGACTTCCTGCTGGCCGTGACGGACAAGCTGGGCGGCATCGGGCTGGAGCACCACCGCTCGTCCGAGAACAGCGTCGATGTGAAGTATTTCACCGATCGCGAGGCGACCCTGGCCGACCGCGACCTGCTGGGTCACGAATACACCCACAGCTGGAACGGCAAATGGCGCCGCCCGGCCGACCAACTGACGCCCAATCTGAACGAGCCGCTGCAGAACTCCCTGATGTGGGTCTATGAGGGCCAGACGCAGTACTGGGGCCTGGTCCTGACCGCCCGCGCGGGCCTGATGTCCAAGCAGCAAGCGCTGGACGTCCTGGCCATGAGCGCCGCCAGCTTCCAGCACATCCCCGGCCGCCAGTGGCGCGCCATGCAGGACACCACCAACGACCCCATCATCAGCCAACGCCGCCCCCAACCTTGGAGCAGCTATCAGCGCAGCGAGGACTATTACCGCGAAGGCGCGCTGATCTGGCTGGACGCCGACACCCTGATCCGCGAGCGGACCGGCGGGAAGAAGTCGCTGGACGACTTCGCCAAGGCCTTCTTCGGCGTCGAGGACGGCGACTGGGATCCGGCCCCCTACACCTTCGCCGATGTAACCTCGACGCTGAATGGGGTGCAGAGGAACGACTGGGCCGCCTTCCTGCGCGAACGTCTGGACGCGGTCGGCCCCGACTCGCGCGGACCGCTGGACGGCATTGAGCGCGGCGGCTACCGCCTGGTCTTCAAGGAGGAGCCGTCCGGCTACATGGGCGCCCTCTACAAGGAGCTGGGGCGCAACGACTTCACCTATTCGCTCGGCTTCATGATGAATGGTGCGAACAAGATCACCTCCGTCCTGTGGGGCGGCCCGGCCTTCGAACAAGGCCTGACCTCAGGCTGGGAAGTCGTCGCCGTCGGCGGGCGCGCCGCATCGGCCGACGCGCTGAAAGAAGCCGTCACCGCCGCCAAGGGGACGTCCGAACCGATCGAGCTGATCCTCAAGAACGGCGACCGCTTCCGGACGGTGCGCTTCGACTACCACGACGGCCTGCGCTATCCGCATCTTGAACGGATCGAAGGCACGCCCGACCGACTGGGCGACATCCTGTCGCCTCGCCGCCGATAACGCCTCCTGCCAAGCCTAATACCGACCGCTTTCTGAGTTCTGGATACCCGATGACCCGACGCCTGCCCGCCGCCGCCCTCGCCCTGCTGCTGACCTCGGCCGCCTCGACCGCGCTCGCTCAGCAATGGACCGGCCCGCAGGCCCCCGCCGCGCCGTCGCCGCAGAACACGCCGCTGGCCCTGCCCCGCGCCCTGCCGCCGATCCCGGCGCCGACGGCCGAGGCCTATCCCGGCGTCATCCGCTATGAGGTCGACGCCACCGACGTCGAGAAGAAGATCGTCCGCGTGCGCCAGACCATCCCGGTCACGCCCGGCCCCCTGGTCCTGCTCTATCCGAAATTCCTGCCGGGCAACCACGCGGCGACCGGCCCGATCCAGCTGGTGTCCGGCGTCACGGTGCAGGGCGGCGGCGCCCGCATCGACTGGCTGCGCGACACCATCGACCCCTACGCCTTCCACATCGAGGTGCCGCAGGGCGTCAGCGAGATCACCGTCGACTTCCAGTGGCTGACCCAGCCGGACAGCTCGACCTGGCGCGTGGTCATGACGCCCGAGATGGTCAATCTGCAGTGGGAGAAGGCCCTGCTCTATCCGGCGGGCTATCGCTCCACCGGCATCACCTTCGCCCCGTCGATCCGCCTGCCGCAGGGCTGGAAATACGGCGTGGCGCTGGACACCCAAAGCTTCGTCGACGGCCTGGCGACGTTTGCGCCGACCGACCTCTACACCCTGATCGACAGCCCCCTGTTCGGCGGCGCCAACTTCCAGCGCATCGCCATCGACCCGCGCCGCGGAAACGGCGAAGGCGCCGTCCACCTGAACATCGTCGCCGATGCGGCCAAGGATCTGGCCCCCACGACCGAGCAGCTCGGCTGGTTCGAGAACCTGGTCACCCAGACCGACCGCCTGTTCGGCGCCCGCCCCTATGACCGCTACGATTTCCTGGTGGCCGCCACGTCGAAGATGGGCGGCATCGGCCTGGAGCATCATCGCTCGTCCGAGAACTCGGTCCCGACCGACTTCTTCACCAACTGGGGCAAGAGCATGGGGGCCGTCGGCCTCTTGCCGCACGAGTTCGTCCACGCCTGGAACGGCAAGCGCCAGCGCCCGGTCGACGAACTGACCGCCAACCACAACATCCCGACCCAGAACACCCTTCTGTGGGTCTATGAGGGTCAGACGGAATACTGGGGCGATGTGCTGACCGCCCGCTCGGGCCTGGCCTCCAAGGAAGACATTCTGGTCACCGTGGCCGAGAACGCCGCCTTCTATGACAACCAGCCGGGCCGCGAATGGCGCCCGCTGCAGGATGCGAACAACCACAACCTGCTCGGTTATCGCACCTCGAACCCCTATTCGTCGTGGATGCGCGGCACGGGCGACTACTACCGCGAGGCCCTGCTGATCTGGTTGGACGCCGACACCCTGATCCGCGAAGCGACGGGCGGGAAGAAGTCGCTGGACGACTTCGCCAAGGGCTTCTTCGGCGGCGACGACGGCTCCTGGGCGCCGCGCGGCTATACGTTCGACGACGTGGTCGCGGCGCTGAACGCGGTCCATCCGCATGACTGGGCGACCTTCCTGCGCACCCGCCTGGACGCCAGCGGGCCGGACGCCAGGGCCCCGCTGGACGGTCTGGCGCGCGGCGGCTACCGCCTGACCTACACCGACACCCTGACCGCCGACGAGAAGCGCATCCAGTCGGGCTGGGCCAACGACTTCCAGTATTCCCTGGGCTTCACCCTGTCCTCGTCGAACAAGCTGACCGGCATTCGCTGGGGCGGCCGCGCCTTCGACGCCGACATCGGGCCGGGCTGGGAGCTGGTCGCCGTCAACGACATCGCCGCCTCGGCCGAGAAGCTGCGCGACGCAGTCACCGCCGCCAAGGGAACCGACGCCCCGATCCGTCTGCTGCTCAAAAACGGCGACCGCTATCGCACCGTCGATTTCGACTATCACGACGGCCTGCGCTACCCGCGCCTGGAGCGGATTCCCGGCACGCCGGACCGTCTGGGCGACATCCTCAGCCCGCGCCGTCGCTAAGGGTCCAAAGGCGCGCCGAGCAGATCACGGCTTGGCGCGACCGGCCGGGGCGGTTTAACCTGTCGGGGACGGGCGCCGCTTCGGACCGCCCACATGAGAACTCGGCCCATGCCGGAGACCCCTGGCGCGCCCGGACGGCGCGACACGCGGTCCCTGCCTCGGAGGCCCCGCAACAGCGGTGCTTTCGATCGAGACGCGCCCCTCTACGGCGCGCTCGACCTGGGGACCAATAATTGCCGCCTGCTGATCGCGCGTCCGGCGCGTGACGGCTTTCGCGTGGTGGATTCCTTCAGCCGCATCGTACGCCTTGGCGAGAGCCTGTCGCGCACCGGCCGCCTGGACGACCGGGCGATGGACCGGGCCTATGACGCCCTGGCACTGTGCGCCGAGCGCCTGGTGCGCAAGGGCGTCGATCCCAACCGCCTGACCGCCGTCGCCACCCAGGCCTGCCGCATGGCCGAGAACGGCCCCGCCTTCGTCGAGCGGGTTCGGCGCGGCACCGGCCTGCGGCTTCGGATCATCGATCCCTCCGAGGAAGCCGCCCTGTCGGTCGCGGGCTGTCTCAACCTGTTCGATCCGCGCGCCGAGGCGGTGCTGGTGATCGACGTCGGCGGCGGCTCGACGGAACTGTCCTGGCTGATGAAGGGACCGCGCGGCTTCGAAACCGCGGCGTGGATGTCAGCGCCGCTGGGCGTGGTCAGCCTGGCCGAACGCCACCCCGAGCCGGATGGCAGCCCGCCCGAATGGTATGAGGCCATGGTCGCCGACTTCGGCGCCGCCATCGCTACGGGCGGTCCAGAAGGCCCTGACTTCCTGACGCGCGTGGGCGCCGGGCGCGGACATATGGTCGGCACCTCCGGCGCCATCACCAGCCTGGCCGGGATTCATCTGGAGCTGAAACGCTATCAGCGCGATCTGGTCGACGGCCTCTGGATGACGCGCGGCGACTGCGAAAAGGCGGCCGACCGCCTGATCGCCCTCGGTCCCGTCGGGCGCGCGGCCGAGAACTGCATCGGGCCGGATCGCGCCGACCTGGTGCTGGCGGGCGCAGCGATCCTTGAGGCGGTTCAACGCGCCTGGCCGTGCGAGCGGGTGCGCGTGGCCGACCGCGGCCTGCGTGAAGGCCTGCTGCTGCAGAAGATGCGCGAAGACCGGCAACCGAAGCCGCGTCGTCGCCGGCGTCGCAGGGGCGGCGGTGGCGCTGGCGCTGGCGCTGGCGGCGGCCAATAATCGCCCTTCTCCCCTTGTGGGAGAAGGTGGCCCGTTGGGGCCGGATGAGGGGTCTCGCCACGCCTTATGCGGACAATGGGTTGAGCGTCCAGCAACCCCTCATCCGTCAGGCTGACGCCTGCCACCTTCTCCCACAAGGGGAGAAGGACTTTGAAGCGGCTAATCCACCTCGACCGGAAGGTCGATGTCACAGACTGAGAAGTCGGCGCCCCTCGCCGTCCGCGTGGTTTCGACCAGGGCGCGGAACGGGGCGCTGCTCGTGCTCAGGACGCGCACCGTGGGCCGCTCGGCTTCGGCCAGATCGCCCGCTACGCGCACACGCGTCATGCGGTCGGGATCGCTCACGATGCCGTCAGGATTCGGGCTGAACTTCAGGGCGCGCACGACGTCCAGGCCCGACACCACCCGTCCCCAGACGGTGTAACGCTTGTCCAACGCCGGATAAGGCTGGCGCATCAGGAAGAACTGGCTGTTGGCGCTGTCGGGCGCATCGTCACGCGCCATGCCCGCGACGCCGGGACAATACAGGCCCCAGGCGTGGACCTTGCCGTCCGCCGTCGTCCTCATCACGGCGTCAGGCTGGGTCTGCACCGGCAACGACTGGACGAAGCCCATCAGGGCGCCCGCAGGCGCAGCCACGGCGGCGAAGGGCGTCTGTGCGTCACGGCGGAAGGTGAACTCGGCCTTCAGGTCGGGATGCCAGCTCTGGCCCTCGCCTGTGCCCAGGGGATCGCCCGTCTGGGCCATGAAGGCGTCGATGACCCGATGCCAGTTCAACCCGTCATAAAAGCCCGCCTTGGCCAGCAGACGCATGCGCGCGACATGGCCGGGCGCGGCCTCGGGCGTCATCTCCACCAGGATGCGGCCCTTGCTGGTGTCGATGACCAGCAGATTGTCCGGCGCCACCACGCGCCAGTCGCCGGCGGCGATCGCCGGGGCCGCCTCACGAGGCGCAGCGTCGCTGGGCGCCGGCGCAGCGTCCTGGGCCGTCGCCGTGCTCGCCATCAGGGCGGCCAGCAGCGCCGCCCCGGTCATCCGAAGTTGGTGCCTCATGTTCCGCGCCCCTCCCCTGGCGTGGATGTTCGCTTTCAGCCGCCCTGAACGGGCGGCTGGACGTCGCAGATGCCGAAGGACGCGCCCTTGGCGGCCCGCGCCGCCTCGACGGCGGCGTTGAACGGCGCAGAGCCCGGCACAGCCACGCGGATCGTCGGCCGCTCGGCCTCCGGCATGGACGAGGCCAGACGCGCCCGCGTCATGACGTCGGCGTCGGGACCGACGGCCCCGTCGTTGGCGTCGTTGCCCGCCTTGAGCGCGCTCACCACGTCCAGGCCCTGAACGACCCGGCCAAAGACCGTGTAGGCGCCGTTCAGATTGTCGTTCTGGCCCATCATCAGATAGAATTGGCTGTTGGCGCTGTCAGGCGAGCCGGCGCGCGCCATGCCCGCCACGCCGGGGCAGAACAGCCCCTGGGCCGAGGTCTTGAAGTCCGCCGTGACGAACATCTGGGCGTCGGGCTGCGTCACCACCGGGATGGAGCCCATGATGCCGCGCAGGCCCGGCCCGCTGTTCTCGACCGGGGCGAAGCCGCTGTCGCGGCCGCGACGGAAGGTGAACTCGCCCTTCAGGTCCGGAAGTTCGCTGCCGCCCGCGCCGGTGCCCTGAGGGTCGCCGGTCTGGGCCATGAAGTTCGGAATGACGCGGTGGAATTTCAGCCCGTCATAGAAGCCCTGATTGGTCAGGGTGCGGATGCGCTCAACATGGTTCGGCGCCGCGCGCGGCTCCAGCTCCACCAGGATGCGGCCCTTGGCCGTGTCGATCACCCACAGGTTCTCGGGCGCCACAGTGCGCCAATCGCCCGACTGGCCGCCCGACTGGGCCATCGCTCCACCGGCCAGCAGGGTCATGCCCGCCGCCAGCGCCATCACAGACTTGATCTTCAAACCCGACCTCAACCCTTCTTGACCTTGGCCAACACGCTCGCGGCGACGGCGGGGCTGACGAAGCTGTCGATCCGGCCGTCCAGCCGGGCGATTTCCTTCACCAGTCGCGAAGCGATGGCCTGATGCCGCGGATCGGCCATCAGGAACACCGTCTCTATGTCGCTGTTGAGGCGCTGATTCATCGCCGTCATCTGGAACTCATACTCGAAATCGGCGACGGCGCGCAGGCCGCGTATGATGACGCTGGCGTCCAGTTCCTCGGCGAAATGCATCAGCAGGCTGGAAAAAGGCCGCACCTCGATGTCGGCGTTGAAGCGCGCCACCTCGGCCTTGAGCATCTCGACCCGCTCGGCGGTCGAGAACAACGGACCCTTGTCGTCGTTCTTGGCGACGCCGATGACCAGCCGGTCCACCAGCTTGACCGCCCGCCCGATGATATCGAGATGACCGTTGGTGACCGGATCGAAGGTGCCCGGATAAAGTCCGATACGCATGGCCGGCGGCCTCCCCATCGTTTGGGCCCGTTTAGCAGGTGCGAAATGAACGGCCTAGATTTTCTGACGCGGCTGTGATCGCCAAAGGGCGTCTATCTGCTGCACCGCATCCGTCGCGCCGGTGAAGACATGGTCGTCGACAGCCGCGATTTCCGCCGCGGGCGTGGCGCTGTTGCACAGGAAGGCGCCGTCAAACCGGGGCAGGTCCGACAGGCGCACGACCTCGGTCCGCTGCGGCGATCCGGCGCGGTCCAGCGCCTCGCGGATCAGGGCCTGCGCCACCCCGTCCAGCATGGGCGCCTCGGGCCAGACCACCGTCTCGCCCTCGATGAAGCCGACATTCCACAGCGAGCCCTCGGAAATCCGGCCCTCGGCGTCGGTGAACAGGGCGTCGTCGAAACCCGCCAGCCGCGCCATGCGCCGCGCCCGCAACAGGCCCATCGTAGCGACGTGCTTCAGATGCGGCGCCTCGCGGGCATAGACCTGGCTTTGCAGACGCACCCCGTGCGGCAGAGGCGACGCCGGGGCCGAGACGCTGATCATCACCTGCGGCGCACCGACCCAATGCGGCTGACGCAGGGAAAGCTCATTTGAAAACAGGCTGACGCGCAGCCAGGCCTCGCCCCGCCCGGCCAGCGCCGTCCGCATCTGATCGCGCAGGCGATCTTCGGCGACAGCTTCACCGAACAGTTCGATCGCCGCACGGTTGAGGCGGTCCAGGTGCCGATCCAGACCGCGCACCCCGCCCCCCTCCACGCGGAAAGAGGTCAGGGCGCCGTAGTTGAACAAGGCTTGGCGGCCCAGATCCTCAACCCCGGCAGGTCGGCCGTCGATCCAGAGTTCAGGAGCGACGGCCATGCAGGATCAGGCCTCGCCGCCCTCGTCGGTCGACGTCTCGTTGACGTCGCCGTCTTCATCGTCGCCGCCGGAATCGGCCAGACGCTCGACCGAGACGACCTTCTCGTCCTTGCCGGTGCGGAAGATGGTCACGCCCTGGCTGGAGCGGCCGACGATGCGGACCTGGCTGACCGGGGTGCGGATCATCTGGCCGCCGTCCGTGACCAGCATCAGGTCGTCCGACTCCTCGACCGGGAAGGCGGCGGCCAGGCGCGTGCCCGCGCGACCGCCCAGGCCGTGCGCCGTCAGCCCCTGCCCGCCGCGACCCGTGCGGCGGTACTCATAGGCCGAGGACCGCTTGCCGAAGCCGGTTTCCGTGACCGTCAGGATGAACTGCTCGGCCGCGCCCAAGGCGGCGATACGTTCGGGCGAGATCGGGGCGTCGCCGGCCTCTTCGTCATCGGCCTCGACCGTGACGACATCCTCTTCCGCGTCCGCGCCAGCCAGCGCCTTACGCATGGCGTTGGCGTGCTTCACATAGGCGGCGCGCTCTTCCGGCGTCGCGTCCACACGGCCCAGGATGGCCATGGAGATGACCGTGTCGCCGTCCTGCAGGCGGATGCCCCGCACGCCGGTGGAGTCGCGGCCCTTGAACACGCGCACGTCGTCGGCCTTGAAGCGGATGGCCCGGCCCAGGGCGGTCGTCAGCAGCACGTCGTCCTCGGCCGTGCACAGGCCGACGCCGACCATGCCGTCGCCGTCTTCCAGCTTCATGGCGATCTTGCCCGCGCGGTTCACCGTAGCGAAGTCGCTGAGCTTGTTGCGGCGCACGTCGCCCGACTGGGTGGCGAACATGATGTCGTAGTCGCCCCAGGTCGTTTCGTCTTCCGGCAGGGGCAGCACGTTCATGATGCTGTCGCCCGGCTCGATCGGGAGCAGGTTGACGAAGGCCTTGCCGCGCGACTGCGGATTGCCCAGCGGCAGGCGCCAGGTCTTCAGCTTGTAGGCCTTGCCGTTGGTGGCGAAGAACAGGACCGGCGTGTGGGTCGAGGCGCTGAAGACGCTGGTGACGACGTCCTCGTCCTTCATCGCCATGCCGCTGCGGCCCTTGCCGCCGCGATGCTGGGTCCGATAGGCGTTCAGCGCCACGCGCTTGACGTAGCCCGAGTGGGTCACGGTCACGACCATGTCCTCACGCGGGATCAGGTCTTCGTCCTCCATCTCGGCGTCGCCCTCGCCGATGAGGGTGCGGCGATCGACGCCGAACTGATCCTTCACCAGCAGCAGGTCTTCGCGGATGATGGCCAGGACGTTCTTGCGATCCGACAGGATGGTCAGGTGGCCCTGAATGGTGTCGGCCAGCGTGCGCGCCTCGCCGAAGATGTCGTCGCGGCCCAGGCCCGTCAGACGCGACAGCGTCAGGGCCAGGATGGCGCGGGCCTGCTCGTCGGTCAGGCGGATCTTGTCGCCCTCGACCAGGACAGTGCGCGGGTCGGCGATCAGCTCGACCAGGGCCATCATGTCCCCGACCGGCCAGGCCTTGGCCTGCAGCCGCTCGCGCGCCTCGGCCGGATCGGCCGAGCTGCGGATGATGTGGATCACCTCGTCGATGTTGGCGACGGCGACGGCCAGACCGACCAGGACGTGGCCGCGATCACGGGCTTTGGCCAGTTCGAACTTGACCCGGCGGACCACCACTTCCTCACGGAAGTCAAGGAAGAGCTCTAGCAGCTTGCGCAGGCCCATCTGCTCGGGGCGGCCGTGGTTCAGCGCCAGCATGTTGACGCCGAACGAGGATTGCAGCGCCGTATAGCGATACAGCTGGTTCAGGATCACATCGCCCGAAGCGTCGCGCTTCAGCTCGATGACGATGCGCATGCCCAGACGGTCGGACTCGTCGCGAACGTCGGCGATGCCTTCCAGACGCTTCTCGCGCACCATTTCGGCGATGCGCTCGATCAGGGTCTGCTTGTTCACCTGGAACGGCAGTTCGGTGATGATGATGGCGTCGCGGTCCTTGCGGATCTCTTCAATCGACGCCTTGCCGCGCACGATGACCGAGCCGCGACCGTCGCGCAGAGCGTTACGCGGGGCCGTGCGGCCCATGATCTCGCCGCCCGTGGGGAAGTCCGGTCCCGGCACGATGTCCAGCAGGGCGTCGTCCGACACGTCCGGGTCGTCCAGCAGGGCGACCGCGGCGTCGATCACTTCGCGCAGGTTGTGCGGCGGGATGTTGGTCGCCATGCCGACGGCGATGCCGCCTGCGCCGTTGACCAGCAGGTTCGGAATCCGCGCCGGCAGGACGACAGGCTCCAGCTCCTTCTCGTCGTAGTTCGGCTGGAAATCGACCGTGTCCTTGTCGATGTCAGTCAGCAGGGCCACGGCGGCCGGGGCCATCTTGGCCTCGGTGTAACGCATGGAGGCCGGCATATCGCCGTCGACCGAGCCGAAGTTGCCCTGGCCGTCGACCAGCATCAGCCCCATAGAGAAGTCCTGGGCCATGCGGACCAGGGCCATGTAGACCGAGGCGTCGCCGTGCGGGTGGAACCGGCCCAGCACGTCGCCGACCACGCGGGCGCACTTCGAATAGGCGCGCTCCGGCGTCATATTCAGATCGTGCATCGAATAGAGGATGCGACGATGCACCGGCTTCAGACCGTCGCGCGCGTCCGGCAGGGCCCGGCTGACGATCACGCTCATGGCGTAGTCGAGATAGGAGCGTTTCAGCTCATCCTCGATGGTGATGGTCGAAATATCGCCCGGCGCCATGGGGGCGGCGTTTTGGTAGCTGTCGTCGGTCAAGGAAATCAGGCTTTAGATGGCCGGAATCGGAACGTGATCCGCTATTCAGGTTTCTATCATCAGGGGGCCGTGGTGGCAAAGAAACGCCGCTGAAATCCCCGCGTGTAAAAGGACAGGAAATTCATGCGCTTGACACCAACCGCCTTCATCGCGCCCGGCGTTCTGGCGATCGCCCTCGCCGCAGGCGCCGCGTCGGCTCAACAACATGCGGGCCATGCAGGCCATACGCCGGATCAGCACGCCGCCCACATGGCCATGATGCGCGCTACGCCGGGTCAAACCTCTCAGGTCGCCATCATCAACGGCCAGGGCGCCGACATCGGCAAGGCCACCCTGACGCAGGGCGCGACCGGCCTGCTGATCAAGGTCGAGGCCACGGGCCTGACGCCCGGCTGGCACGGCATCCACATCCACGCCACGGGCCAGTGCGAGGCGCCCTTCACCTCGGCCGGCGCTCACATCAACCACGGCGATCCCAAGAAGCCCCACGGCCTGCTGAACGCTGAAGGCCCCGATGACGGCGACCTGCCCAACGTCTTCGCCGACGCCAGCGGCGCCGTGAACGCCGAGGTCTTCACCAGCCACGCCCGCCTGTCGCAGAACGGCCCCGGCCAGTGGCTGCTGGACGCCGACGGCTCGGCCCTGGTGATCCACGCCAACGCCGACGATCACTCCAGCCAGCCCATCGGCGGCGCGGGCGACCGCGTGGCCTGCGCGGTCATCAAGGCGCAGTAAGCCGCCTAAACCTTGGCGGGAGCGCCGGCGCGCAAGCCGCGCTCCCCCAGGGCCACCGTGACCACCCCCGCCAGGGCGATCGCCACGCCGGTCAGGATCTGCGGCGTCAGCATGTCGCCCATGAACAGGCCGCCGATCAGGATCGACACCAGGGGCGAGCCCAGCAGATAGGGCGTCACCCGCCCGGCCTCGCGCCTCTGCACCAGCCAGAACATCAGACTGGTCGCGAACACGGACGAAATCACCCCCGCCCAGATCAGGGTGCCCCACACCAGCGGCGTCGCCGCCTTCGCCGCCTCCCACTGCCCCGTCTCGAACAGGGCCGACCCCAGCGTCAGAGCCGGCAAGGCCATCAGCGCCAGCAGCCCCTGCATCTTCAGCGGCGGAATAGAGGTGGTGCGGCGCGCGATCACCGTCGTCAGCGCCCAGGCCGAGGCGCCCAGCGCCCCGACCAGAATAGCCTTCCAGTCCTGCAAGGCGTGGGGGTCCAGCGTCATCCAGGCCACGCCCATGAAGGCGATCACCAGGCCGACGGTCGCCATCCGACTGATCCGCTCGCCCAGCAACAGGAAGGCGAACAGGGACGTCAGCGGAATCCACAGCTGGGTCGCCACCGTCACCGGGCTGACGTCATGGGCCAGCCAGAAGGCCAGGTAGATCAGACCGTAGTGGATCGGCCCGCCCACCACGGCGATGATGAGCAGGCTCTTCCAGTTCGGAAACGGCGGCCGCACGAACCAGACCAGGCAGGCGGCGGCGATGGCGAAGCGCAGCGCCCCCGTCATCAGCGGCGGCAGCACCTCGGTGGCGACCTTGGCGGCGGCGTTGTTCACCCCCCAGATGACCAGAACGGCCACGATGGCGGCGATCTCGAGCGGCGTCAGCGCGTGCGGGGAGGAGGAGGAACTGGACACGCCCCCATGCTTGCCACAGGGCGCGACGATTGGCCTCTCACGAAGCATGACCGCAGGTTACCCGTCCGCGCCCCCTGCTCCGCCCGTGCGAACCGGCTATAGAGACGCGATGAAGACCTCTGCGCTGCTGTCCGCCCTCGCCGTCCTGACCGCCTGCGTCGCCGCCGCGCCCGCCGTAGCCGAGCCGACGGTCGTCGTCTCGCCCCAGCCTCTGCCGATCGACGACGCTCGGCCGCGCGTCTTCCTGGGCGGCAGCATCGACATGAGCGGCGCGCCGGACTGGCAGGCGGCGCTGACGCAGGCTCTGGGCGACATGGACGTCACCGTGCTGAACCCCCGCCGCCCCGACTGGAACCCCGCCTGGCGCCCCGAGGCGGACGAGCCCGAGTTCCGCCGTCAGGTCGAGTGGGAGCTGGCCGCCCTGGAAAGCGCCGACGTCATCGTCATGTATTTCGCGCCCGGCACGCAAAGCCCGATCAGCCTGCTGGAAATGGGCCTGCACGCGCGCGGCGGAAAGCTGATCGTGCTGGCCCCCGAGGGCTTCTGGCGCAAGGGCAACGTCGACATCACCGCCCGCGCCTATGGCGTGCGTCAGGTCCAGACCATGAACGAACTGACCGCCGCCGTCCGCCAGGCCCTGACCGAAGCCGCCGAGAAGGGCCGCTTCGTGCCCTGATCCTTCATTGAAAAAGGCCGCGCCCCCAGCAGAGGCGCGGCCTTCATATTCCGCTGAACGAACCTTAGAACGGAATGTCGTCGTTCAGGTCGTAGCTTTCCTTCGGACCCGAGGGCTTGTTGGCGCCGCCCGTCGAGAAGCCCGAGGAATAGTCGTCGTCGCGACCGCCGCCGCCGTAGCCGCCGCGATCACCGCCGCCGCCCTGGCTGTCGCCGCGGCCGCCCAGCATGGTCAGCTGGCCGTTGAAACGCTGAATGACGATCTCGGTCGAGTACTTCTCGACGCCCTGCTGATCGGTCCATTTGCGGGTCTGCAGCGAGCCTTCGACGTAAACGGTCGAGCCCTTCTTCAAATAGTTCTCGGCCACCTTGACGATGTTGTCGTTGAAGATGACGACCGAGTGCCACTCGGTCTTTTCCTTGCGCTCGCCCGTGGCCTTGTCGCGCCAGGTTTCCGAGGTGGCGATACGCAGGTTGGCGACGCGATCGCCGTTGTTCAGCGAGCGGATTTCCGGGTCGCGACCCAGGTTGCCGACCAGAATGACCTTGTTGACGCTGCCCGCCATGACCGATGTCCTTTTATTCGTCTTGTCGTCCGCTCCTTAACCGAAACGGACGAAATGTTCTAGTTTCGTTCACCCCATTCAGGGTGGATTAGTTGGGCGCCACCGCCACGGGGCGTCCGTCGATCCGGCGCTGGATGGCCCCCGGAATGGCCAGACGGCCGTCGCCGGTCCGCGCCAGGGCGAAGAACCGCGCGCCGTCCAGGCTCTTGCTGAATTTGACGCCCGTGCGGTCGATGAAGATGAACTGGCCCTGATAGGCGCCGACCATCTCATTGTTGCTGCCGCCCAGGCTCAGGAATTTCAGGCGCATCTCTTCCAGTCGCGCGGCGCAGAACTCGATCTGCGGCTGATCGCGCGCCACCACGTTGAAGCGGGGCGCGTCGCTGGCCAGTTCGCCGACGTGATAGCAGACGCCCTTGTCGGTCGGCGCCTTGAGCTGAGGCGCGCCGCAGGCCGCCAGGGCGGCCGAGCCGAGCACGACGGCCAATCCAGAGGTCAGAACACGCACCTTCGTCACAGCTCCGGGAACTGACAGTTGCGGTCCTGCTGGGCCAGGGTGCGGAAGCGGTTGTTGTCGCTGGACTGCTCGACGCGGCGCGGCACCAGACGCAGGGTGGTGTCGCCCCAGCGGCCGTACTGGGCGTCGCCCGGTCGCACGCAGGTTCCGGCGTAGAGGGCCTGAACGCAGGCGCCCAGGCTCATATTGCCCGACACCTGCCGCCATTCAGAGCCCGTGTGGCGCAGACAGGCCGTGCCCGATGCGGCGGCCGCAGGGCGTGCGGCGTCGGCGGCGCTGGGCTGCCCCACAGGCGCGGCGTCGGCCATCGTCACGACGGGCGCTTCAGGCGGGGGCGCGAAGGAGGCGGTCGGCGCTGCGACCAGGGAGCCGGTCGAATCCAGGCCGACATCCAGGGCGCTGGTGGCCACGCCGTTCTTCTGGGCGCAATCGGCCAGGGTGGCCAGGCCGACGAACTGTCCGTTGACGAAGCAACGCAGCTCGCGCGTCGGCTCCAGGGTCGGGGCCTCGGCGACATCGATGGTCAGTCCGCCCTTGGACGCCGGCGGCGCCTCGACAGGTCCGTCGCGCCCGCCGCTGAACACCAGGGCGGCCGCCACCGCGCCGACGACGGCCAGGCCGGCGCCGACGATCAGGACCGTGCGATTGTCTTTGGAAAGGGCCATGCAGCTCTCAACGCTAACGAAGGCCCCACTAACCCCGTCCGCCCCACGGCCGTCAACCGAAAGCGCCGTTCACCCCGGCTTAGCCTGTGAGTCGCGCCAATGCAGCCTGATAGTTGGCCAGTTGAGCCTGCAGATAGGCCGGCGCCTGCCCCGTGACCGGCGGCTTGGACGCTTCGGGCGACAGGGCGCGATAGGCGTCGCGCATGGCCTTGATCGCCAGTTGCACCTGATCCTTGGACTTGGCGATGGCCTCGGCGCCGGACAGGTTGAGCAACGGCGACAGGTTGACCCCGAAGGTCTTCTTCTTGTCGTCCGCCGACTTGCCGATGAAGCCGGGCGTCAGGCCCAGCCCCGCCAGGGCGTCGCGCCCCCCTTCGCCGGGGATCAGCACGGCGCCGGCCCGCCCGTCGGCGCTGGTGATCGACAGACGCTGGACGCCGCCGCTGGTCACGCGCGTGTCGCCGTCCATGCCCGTCAGATAGTCCCGGTCCGTCTTGATCGTGACCTTGAGATGGCGACCCGAGGCCAGTTCGATCTTGCGCGCCAAGGACTGTAGCGTGTCCTTCGCCTCGATGGTCACGGCCGTCTGCCGCCCGGTCGCGGGATTCTGCACATAGAAGCGGTCGCCGGCGCGCACAGCGGTGGCGTCGACCAGGGCCTTGGAATCGCTCTGATCGATCTCGCCCTGCGGCAGGCCCAGCCGGTCCAGAACGCTGGCGCCTCCGGACGAAACCGTCAGGGCCAGCGGCTTGGCCTGTCCTTCGGCCGCCGTCCAGCTCTGGCTCCATTCCACCTGGCCGGTCTGAGCGTCCAGCCGCGCCAGATAACCGCGCGTGGGGTCGTCCTTCTTGGCGCCGACAGGGCGGTCCGAAACGCCCGTGAGCCAGACCTTGCCGTCGTGCACCTTGACGTCGGCGGCCGTGTCGTCGCCCTCGCCGCCGTAATAGGTCAGCCGATCGGCGCCCGAGGCGGTCAGGTCCGTGGACAAGCTGGCGACGAAGGCGTCCTGCCCGCCCGCGTGGGCGTTGGCGACCTGACCCGCGTTCAGGGCGCCGTTGCCCGTCGCCCCCGACACGATCAGCCGCCCGTTCGCCACCGCCAGACCGGCGATCTCGCCGCCCGAGGACGCGCCGAGGTTCCGCACGCTCAGCAACTCCGGCGCCCCGGTCGGACCGACGCGGAAGTGACGCAGCACGAAGGCGCCGTTCTCGACCCCCGCCGTATAGAGATTGTCGCCGTCGACGGTCATGGCCTGGACGTTGTCGTCTCCCGCCGTGCCGAACTGGGCCGCGCCCGTCGCGGTCGCCTTGATCGGCGCCAGGCTGTGGATCTGGCTTTCGCTGAAGGCCTGGACGTAGCCGTCCCAGCCGCCCACGGCCAGCGCGCCCGGCATGGCCGACTTGGCCCGTCCCGCCACATAGACCCGGCCGTCCGCGCCGAAGGAGACGGCCGTGGCCTCATCCTCGGCCCTGGCGCCGCGCCTCTGGGTCCACTGCTCGCGGCCGTCGGCGTCGAAAACGGTGACGAAGCTGTCCGCCGTCGTGGCCGAAGCTCCGGCCTCGCCAGGAACCAAGGCGCCGACCACTGAGCCGGCGACCGCCACCCGTCCGTCCGCATCCACGGCGATGGCGTAGCCGCTGGCCTTGGAGGCCGCGCCCAAAGCCCGGCTGACCACCACATTGCCCGCCGAATCCAGCTTCATCAGGACGACGTCGGCCTGGCCCTTGATCGGCTGCGTGGAAGAGCCGGCGCTGACGTCGGCCACGATCCACATGGAGCCGTCCGGCCCCGCAGCGCTGGCGCGCACCGTCTCTACGCCGTCCGGCAGGTTGGAGACGCCGCTGCGGCCCTCGACCCAGAAGCTCTCGCCGCCCGCGCCGGCGACCGGATTGCCGTCCGGGTCGAACTTCAGCACTTCGTGACCGCCCTTGGTCCCGACGCCCTGCACCACCTGGATCGAATCCCGCGCCTCTGCGGGAACGAAGCTGATCGTCTCCGCCGAGGTTCCGCTGACCGTCAGTCCCCAGCGCGTCGGCCCGGCGGGCAAGGTGATGGTCTTGTCGCCGACCTTCACGGTCCGCGGCTCGGCCTCGATCATCTGGCGGTGAATGCGGGTCTGCACGCCCGCCGCCTCCAGCTTGCCGTTGATGTGCTCCAGCACCGCATCCATCGTGCGCGGCGTCGACCCCATCTCGGCCAGGTCGATGGCGACCGTCTGGCTGCCCGCGATCGTCTTCACCGTCACGCCGAAACGCACATCGCCCTGGAAGGCGGCGACCTCGTCGGTCAGGGCGCCGTCATGAATCGGGCCGGTCAGATATTTGGAGCTGTCGCGGGCCACGGCCGCCGTCGACTGGCTCTGCGAAGCCGAAACGCCCTGAACGATCCGCACGCCGTCGAACTGGGCCGAGGCCAGAAAGTCCGTCACTTCCGCCATGCCCGAGGCGAAGCGCCGAGACAACTGATCGGACTCCAATCGTCCCACGTTGCGCTCGCCCGCCCGCGTGGTCAGGGCCTCCAGCATCGTCAGCCCCTGATACAGGGCGAAGATCTTGCGATAGTCGCTCGAAGAGGCGCCCTTGACGTCGAGCACCGCGTTTTCTTCGTTGACGAGCTTGCGTCCGCTCAGCGCCGAGCGCAGCAGCTCTGATTGGCTCGGCTTCTCCTTGGCGTCCAGGCTCCAGGGCGCCGTCGGCTGGGTCTTGGGCTTGGCCGCAGGCGCGGCCGAAGGCAGGCCGCCGAGACCCGCTCCGGCGCCGAAAAGACCCAGCAGATAACTGTTGTTGATGGCCGCCAAGCAAACCTCCGCCCGTCAGCATCGCCCGCCACGGTAACGAACTGTTTAACAGTCGCCAGGAACCGCGCGCCGAACACCGCCGTTTTTCGCCTCGCCACAGCCGAGGTGAGACTGCCCATGTCACGCGTGCGCTGGATATTGATGAGGCTGATGAGCCTCTACGGCCTGATCCCTCGACCGACCCGCCGTCGGCCGCCTCCCCTGTCGCTAGGACACGGCGCGCAGCGACGGCTGGGCTAGGGCCGCGATCAGCCCTTGAACAGCGACAGGATGATCTGCGGCGCCTGGTTGGCGATCGACAGCGCCTGAGCGCCCAGTTGCTGCTGAACCTGCAGGGCCTGCAGTCGCGCGCTTTCGCGCGCCATGTCCGCATCGACCAGGTTGCCGACGCCGACTTCCAGCGAGTCCATCAGCTTGGTGACGAACTGGGTGTGCTTCTCGATCTGCTTGGATTGAGCGCCCAGTTCGGCGAGCTTGGCGTTGGCGTCGGTCAAGGCCGCCTCGATGGCCGTCAGGCCAGCGGTTGCATTGGTTTCCGTCGTCAGGTCCAGCCCGGTCAACGAGAGCCCGGCCAGAGTCAGATTCTGACGATTCATCGAAATCGTTTCAGAGGCGTCGGCGTTGGCGAGGAAATCCAGCGCCGTGGTCGAGCTGCCGTCGAGAATGTTCTCGCCGTCAAAAGAAGCGTTGGCCGCAAACGATCCCAGCGATGTCAGCAGAGCCTGAAACTCATCGTCATAGGCCTTGCGCGTCGCCGCCGACGCCGAAGGATCGGCCGCGGCGGTCGCCTTCTGGCGCAACTCGACCAGGATATCGGAAATCTGCTGCCCTGCGGCCAGGGCGACGTCCGCCAAGGAGGTGGCGCGGTTGAGGCTGGTCTTGACCGATTCGAGCGCACTCATGTCGGCGCGCTGGTTCTGCGCGATGGCCCAGGTCGCGGCGTTGTCCTTGGCGCCCTGCACCTTCAGGCCCGTGTTCACCCGGCTCTGGGTCGCCGCCAGCTTGGAGTTGGTGGCGTTCAGGTTCTGAAGCGCGACAAGCGCCGACGCATTGGTGATTACGCTGTTGCTCATGGCTTTCTCGCCTCAGATCCGATTCTGGCGAGCATTAATGACGCTGATTCCTGAGCGTATGGTTAACGCCGTCGCAACGCCTGTTAACGCCGCCCGGCCATGCCGAGGGGCGTTTCATTGTTTAGGAGCGCAGATCAGGCTTCGGTCTTAATGATCTTCCCGACGTCGTAGGCTGGGCTCTGGCGCAGTTTCAGCACTTCCTCGCGGGGAAACTGGCGGATCACCTCTCCCGTCACGCGATCCAGAGTCTTGTAGACATAGCCCGTCGACTCGCGCTCGATCGTCAACCGGTAGCGGCCGGCGTCATCGGCTGCGCCCTGCAACGCCTGAACAGCGGGTTTCGTCTCGACCACGGCGCCCTGCGGCTCGCGGTCCAGATAGGTTACGCTGGAAACTCCTGCGACATTGTCAGCCATATCCCTCTGCGCGGACCTGCCGCGCCTCCCGTCTCAACGACGCGAGAAAGGGGCGAACCCAGCGGCCCGCCCCTTCCCTAACCGCGTCGGATTAGCGGAACAGACCCAGCAGGATCGAGCTGGACTGGTTCGCGATCGACAGCGCCTGCACGCCCAGCTGCTGCTTGGTCTGCAGAGCCGTCAGGCGGGCGCTTTCCTTGGCCAGGTCGGCGTCGACCAGGTTGCCGATGCCGACTTCAAGCGAGTCCTGCATCTTGCTGACGAAGGTCAGCTGGCGATCCATCGACTTGGACTTGGTGCCCAGGTCGCCCAACACGGCGGTGAAGGCCGTGATGGCGCCCTCAACCGCAGCGGTCGTGGCGGTGGCCACGGTCGCGGCGCCGCCCGCGGTGGCGACGGCGGTGTCAGCGCCGGCGATCGCCTTCACGGTGAAGGTGTCGCCCGCGCCCGTGCCGGTGCGGACGTCGACAGCCGCAGCGTTGGCCTTGAACAGGTTCACGCCGTCGAAGCTGGCGCCGCCCAGAGCCTTGGTGATTTCATTGCCCAGGGCGTTGAAGTCAGCCAGATAGGCCGTTTGGGCGTCGCCGGTCGACGAAGCGATGGCGACCGCCAGACCCTTCTGTTCTTCCAGAGCCTTGGTGACGATCTCGCCCGCGGCCAGAGCCACGTCGACGATCGACTGACCGCGCTGGATCGACTGCTTCACCGAGTCCAGAGCGCCCATTTCAGCGCGCTGCGACGTGGCGATGGCGAAGATGGCGCCGTTGTCCTTGGCCGTGGAGACCTTCAGGCCGGTGTTGACGCGGTTTTGCGTGACGTTGAGGTCGCGGTTCGTCGCGTTCAGGTTTTGCAGGGCGATGAGCGCGCCCGCATTGGTGTTGATGCTGTTAGCCATTTTGGCTGTCCTTTGTCTTCAGACGATGGCCGACGCCGTTTTGGCGTCGGTGAGCATTCTGCTCGGTAGCGAGAGGTGGTCAGGCGGCGGCTTCAACCGCCGCCTTCAGCGTTAGCGGAACAGGCCCAGCAGGATCGAGCTGGACTGGTTCGCGATCGACAGCGCCTGCACGCCCAGCTGCTGCTTGGTCTGCAGAGCCGTCAGGCGGGCGCTTTCCTTGGCCAGGTCCGCGTCGACCAGGTTGCCGATGCCGACTTCAAGCGAGTCCTGCATCTTGCTGACGAAGGTCAGTTGACGCTCCATCGACTTCGACTGGGTGCCAAGCTTGCCGAGTTCGGCGGTGAAGCCGCTGATGGCGGTGTCGACGGCCGTGATGGCGGCTTGCGCGGCCGTGGCGTCGGCCGGAGCCGTCAGCGTAGCCGTGGTGGCGACGGTGATCGCCGCGCCCGTGCCGATGTTCTGGGTCGCGCCCGAGGTGCTGGTCAGAACCGACTGCTGCGTGGTGTTGGAGAACAGGTTCACGCCGTCGAAGGTCGCGCCGGCCAGGGCCTTGGTGATTTCACCGCCCAGGGCGTTGTAGTCGGCCAGGTAGGCCGTTTGAGCCGCGCCGGTCGAAGAGGCGATGGCGACCGCCAGGCTCTTTTGTTCTTCCAGGGCCTTGGTGATGGTCTCGCCGGCGGCCAGGGCCACGTCGACGATCGATTGACCGCGCTGAATGGACTGCTTCACCGAGTCCAGAGCGCCCATTTCAGCGCGCTGTGCGGTGGCGATGGCGAAGATCGCGCCGTTGTCCTTGGCCGTGGAGACCTTCAGACCCGTGTTCACGCGGTTTTGCGCGACGTTCAGGTCACGATTCGTCGCGTTCAGATTCTGCAGGGCGATGAGAGCGCCAGCATTGGTGTTGATGCTGTTAGCCATTTTGGCTGTCCTTTGTCTTCGACGATGTCCGACGCCGTTTTGGCTGCCGGGAGCTTTCTGCTCGCAGGCCAAGACCGCAAGGAGCGGGCCAGGCGAGGCCAGCCCCATCTCGAACGCACAGCCTTGATTTTTCAGCGTTAGATTTTGGAAACCATGCCGCCGAGCCCGGCAATATTTGCCCATTCACCCGGTAGCTCGGCGTTTTTTGCCTAGTCACCCGGCAATATCGGCCCAGCTCCCTTTCGCCCCTGCGCCCAGGCGTCGATCAAATCGCGTTCGGCCTTCAGCGTCTCCACAGCCAGGCGCCTGGCGGCGTCGCACGCCGCCACCTGCGCGCCGCGCCGCACATAGGCCGCCTCCAGATCCGCCGCCGTCGGACGCTCGGGCAGCATGGCCAGTTCACAGGGCCGCGTCGCCGCCTCAGCCAGGATCAGCCGGGGCGGCGCAACCGACGACGACGGGCGCGAGGCGGCACAGTTCGCGGTCGTGATCGCGCAGACGCCGAGCGCGATCAGGGTCCAGGGGCGTATCAGCATCATCAGCGGTCCTCGCTCGTGTTTCAGCCGCGACGGTAGCCTGCGTCACGGCCTGGGCGTTGCGGTGAAAGGCGTCGAGATCCTCGAGCTGGCGAGCGCGTGCGGCGGCCTCCAGACTTCGGGCGGACGCCTCGGTCTGCGCCCGATCAAGGCGTTGCTGGGCCGCCTCCAGCCGACGCGCCTGGAGGTGCAGCGGATCCCAGCGCAAGCCTAACCCCCGCCCGACGATCAGCAACAACACGCCCGCCGCCAGCATCGTCGCCCACCAGCCGAGCGGCGTCAGAATCCGCAGGAAACGGCCCATCATGGATAGGCCCTCCAATCCAGTTCGAAATGCGGTCCGTCGCGCAGGCGCGGCCAGTCTCCGCCCCAGATCAGCGGCGCGCTCGCAGCCGCAGCCGCTTCCTTGAACGCCCCGGCGATGCGCGGATACAGCGGCCAGTCCCAGCGCACCCCGCCGTCGACCCAGGCCGCCACGTCGACCGCATGGCCGGTCAGGTGCCTCGAGTTCAACGTCCGGCTGGCCCCGGCTCGCACCAGTTCCGCCTGGCGCGCGGGCGTCCGCAGCCCCTCCGTGATCATGAAGTCCACCGGCGTCAGCAGGATGGCCGCCTCGACCACGGCGACCAGATCGGGATGGACGCCCTTCAACTGCTCGCGCGAGCGTTGCGACAGACGAAAGCTCATGGCTTCCCGCCCGCGCGCAGTCGCGCCAGATTGACGATCTGCTGGGCGCTGGGCGCCACCAGATAGAGCAGCAGCATCAGGGCCATCAGCCCCATCAGCCCCTCGGCGATGCGCGGCAGGTCCGTCGCCGCCGCCCGCGTCACCGCCAGCCGCAACAGCAGCCACAGCGCCAGGCTGGCGGCATAGACATAGAGGCGCCGCCACAGCCAGCGGCCCTCGGCCAGCTCCTGCGGGCGCGCGGCCGGTTTATCGTGATGTTCAGACGTCATTGCCCGTCCTCCGGGTCATCGGGCGCGGCCGAGCTTCGCCAGTCGCCGCCCAGGTGGTCGAAACAGTCGTCGGCCGAGAGGCGATCGGGCGCGGCCCAGGCCTCCTCGTCCAGCAGCGGCTCCAGCTCGCCGAGCGACAGGGCGTCTTCGGCGTCGATGATGCGATGCAGGCGTCGGATCATGGCGCTCACCCCACCGCCGTCAGCCAGACCACGCCGGCCGCGCCTGCGCCGCCTGCGCCCGCCGCCGTCACGCCCGCGCCGCCG